>CALVUU010000060.1 GCA_944363655.1 uncultured Bacilli bacterium
AAAATAAAATTATAAGAATCTTTACACATTTCATCTATACCAAATTGGGCTTTCCAATGAAGTTCTTTTAAAGCTTTTGTAGGATCAGCATAACATTGTGCAATATCTCCGGGTCTTCTTTTAACAATCTTATATGGAATTTTAACATTATTTACTCTCTCAAAGGTATTTACTAAATCTAAAACACTATATCCTTTACCTGTCCCTAAATTATAAACATATAAACCATTGCCGTTATTTTCTAATGCTTTTACATGTCCTTTGGCTAGATCTATTACATGAATATAATCTCTTACTCCTGTTCCATCATGAGTAGGATAATCATTACCAAATACACTTAAATGATCAAGTTTTCCCACAGCTACTCTTACAATATATGGCATTAAATTATTTGGTATATCTTTTGGATCTTCACCTAGTAATCCAGTCTTTTCTGAACCAATTGGATTAAAATATCTAAGTAGTGTTACTTTCCAATCATTATCAGCTTTATAAATATCTGATAATATCCATTCATTAACTAATTTAGTTGTTCCATATGGATTTGTAGTAGATAGTGGGAAATCTTCTTTTATTGGTAATGTTTTTGGAGTTCCATAAACCGTAGCACTTGATGAAAATACAATATTTTTACAATTATGTTCCTTCATTACTTTTACCAAATTCATTGTTGAGCCAACATTATTTTCATAATATTCTAAGGGTTTTTCTACCGATTCCCCAACAGCTTTAAGCCCCGCAAAATGTATTACGGCATCAATTTTATTTTCATCAAAAATTTTAGTCATTAATTCATAATCACAAACGTCACCTTTAATAAATACAAATTCTTTGCTTGTCAGTTTTTTTATTTTATCAACAACTTCTATTTTAGAATTAACTAAATTATCGATAATTATTACATCGTATCCGCTATTTAACAACTCTACTACTGTATGGCTACCAATATACCCTGTACCACCAGTAACTAATATTTTCATAATTTTCCTCCTCTTTACTTTCAGTTTATCACTATAACATATTAAAGTAAAGAAAATTATATAAAATGACTGTTTCTTTAATTTCTCATTAAAAAAACAACAAAAAATATATATTTATATCAAAAAAGAGAAAAATATTAATTTTTCTCATTCGTTTCGTTATTTTTTAGCTATTTTAATAATTTGTTAGTCAGATTTTGAGCATCAATCATACAATCTTCCATAGAACAATAAGTCCATTTTCCATACCTTCCAATACTATAAATGTTAAATTGTGACAACTCTTGAATAATTTCCTTTATTTGACTATCATAATTATTGCTTATATGTACATATGCAGGATCCATGACGATACTTTCATAGTTTAATAATTTAAAGGAATCATCAATAATACCAACTTTGCTTAAATTATCCAATGTTAATTTTAATTGCTTATCAATTTCGTTCTTATTTATATTAAAATCTTTAGGGTAGCCTATTTCTATATACATACTTAATTTATCAGAATTCAATATATTATCATAAAATCCTACTCTATAAAAATTAATTTTTTTATCAGGAAAATAAATCCAATGTTCTTTATTAAAAATAGATTTTTTATTAAAACCTAAATTAAAAACTAAAACTTTGTTATAAGTTAAAATTTCACTAAGTTTATTATATTTTTCATTTGAAAATAACTTCATAAATTTATTAAATGGTATTGTATTAATCAAATTTTCATAATGAATTAATTCTCCACTATTCAACTTTGCCACTTTTTGTTCAGGATCTATTGATTCAACTCTACAATTTAACATTAATTTTTGCTTGTCAATTTGTTTTAATAGTATATCTATAATCACTTGAGCGCCACGCTTTGGATACAAAAATGTATTATTATAAGAATTATTATTATTTTCTTTCATATTATTAATGATTGATTTAATATCAGCATAAGGAAAAAATCTTCCCATTGCATCTTTATCTAAAATAGTTAAATCACAAGCATATAATTTTTCATTATATGGTCTTAAAAACATCTCAGTAATAGATTTCCCAAACTTTCCATACAACATATCTAAAAAATTATCATAATTATCTTTTTCTTCTTTATTAAATAAATCATATAAACAATCAATAAATTTATCTTTAGACAACTGATGAATATTAGTTTGAAATGGATAATCAATTAAGGAATTATCAAAAAAAACATAAGTCTTTTTTTCTTGAGTAACAAAATCATCGGCAGATAAACTATTTACAAATTTATTTTTAAATTCCTCTGTTTTAAAATGGAAAAAATGTCCAGCATAATCCCATACATAATCTCCAACATAATGAGTTTTACAATAACCACCAGCTTGATTATCTTTTTCAATAATTAAATAATCATCAGAATAATTAGCAAATGTTAAACCAGATATTCCGGCTCCAATTATTAAATTTTTAACTTTTTTCAATTTAACTATCCTTTCTTATCGATTTTATTAAATCATCAAAATCGCTAGATACCTTTGAAACCTCAAATTTTTTTACAAATTCTTTGTTAATATTTCTAATGTATCCATTTTGCACTATCAAATATAAATAATTCTTGATTTCTTCACAACTATAAGATAAAACTAAGGCATTTGCATTTTGTAAAGTATCAACTACATCTCCATTTTGCATTGTAATTGCTAAAATATTAGAACCAGATCCAAAATAGTCTACAATTTTTGCAGCAAAGAATATATTTTCATCAATTACCTTAATAATATTCCCGTCTATATGAATCAGCCAATCGGCATCTTTCATAATTTTCAAACTTTCTAAATATGATACTGATTTTTTTATTTTGACGATGTCTAACAAATCTTCATTTAAAATGAATAACTTATCTTCATTTCCCATATCACCATAAAAGAACACTTCTATTTTATCTTTTAAACCCGTGATTTCTTTATTTAATAAACTTAATGCTCTTAATAAAGGCGAAGCATTTCTAATTTCATCTAAATGTCCAATAAATACAAAACGTATTTTGTCATGTTTTGTTTTTGTTATTTTAGGATACATTTTTGAGTCGTAGCTATGATTTATAATAATTGCTTTTTTACTAAGTGATTGATCATTATTTAACATATATTTTTTTTGTGATTCATTATTTAATACAATAAAATCAGCATATTTTAAAGTTTGTTCTTCTATTTCATTTAATTCATTTCTTAATTTTATATTATTTCTGTATCGAAAATTCCAATAAAGGCACATTAAGTTTCTTTTTATTGATAATTTTTTCATTAAAGACATATCTTTATTAATCTTATTCTTAGTAGAATAATAAGAATATAAATAACAAGAAATATGGTGATATGGATTATTTTTTATTGGGTCTCCAAAAGACGCTATCCATTTTACATTAGGAAAATTTCTTTTAATTCTCAAGCCTATAATATGTGACTCTTGAGGCATAGCTCTAGTCATTACTATATCATATTTATCAACATTCTTAGCAAAATATTGATATGCATCTTCCATCCATTCATAAATACTATTACAATTTGAATAAATAGATTTTACATTTTCTTTATTTTTAAATTCAACTGTATTTCCATAAGACCAATCATTATGTCTGTTTTGAGTAAAAACATCATAAGAATATTTAGAATTATTTATTAATTTAAATGTAACTATTCCTTCTGAAGAATTAACTGGGGGATAAAACCAACTAATTACTAATATTTTTTTCATTTTACTAATCTCCTTTTAATTTTTTGAGCTAAATTTAATGAATGTATAAAAAGTCTATTAAATAGCAAAACATTTATGTATCCTATCTTTGAACTATATTTAATATAGGGATTCTTTTTAAATTCAATGTATAAATTACCATCAGTTTTTTTCAAATATTTATCCAAGGCTTTAATTCGATGAAAAGCTTCGCTTTTATTTCTTAATTGAAAACATACTATATTAACATGTGTATATAACATTGTTGCAATAATCTTCACTATATATTTTTTTTGAATTACACTTAATTTAGCTTTAATATTTAAATAATAATTTATAAGAGATTTTAGAACTTTATCATGATCTGGTAAATGTTTAATTAAGTTTTCTTTACTCATACTTTGAGTGGGTCTTCCAATAAAATAACGATATATATTTTCTTCCATAAATCGCATTGTTTTTATTTGAGCAATTGGAAAAACTATGAATTGCATATCAACATAGTATGTCTTTTCAAATAATTGTATATTACTCTCTTTTAAAATAGAAGTTTTGTACGTAAGTGATGCCATAACAAAAGCAAAATAATTTGGAGAATCTACTTTAAAATCATTAAATTTATATGTTTTATTATATTCATAATCTAAATATCCAAAAAATTTTCTATTTCCGTCATAAACATATTCTTCATAGTAAGGTGTTAAAACAACATCATCATTACATTTTTCTAATTTCTTTAAATAAGAAATGAATGCTATTGTATCAAACCAATCATCACTATCTAAAACTTTAAAATATTTTCCCTTAGCATTTTTTATACCTACATTTATTGTAGACCCGTGTCCTCCATTTTCTTTATCTATAAACGTTATTATGTCCGGATATTTACTTGCATATTTTTTTATTATATCCACGGAATTATCTTGACTACCATCATTTACAATCAAAACTTCTAAATTACTACGTACTTCATCAACTAAAATAGAATCTAAACATCTCTCAAGATACCTTTCTGTATTATATACAGGAATTAGAATTGTTAATATTTTCATTTTTACACTCTCCTACTCTTAATTCTTCATGTGATTTTTCATAAACTTAACATATTCATCACAAACTTCTTTGCCACCAATTTTTTGAACTACTCCATGTTCTATCCAAACTACTCTATCACACATTTTTTTTATTTGTTCGATTGAGTGAGATACAAATAAAACAGTTGTTCCTCCGCCGATCATAGACATCATTTTTTCTTCACTTTTGGCTTGAAAAGCCATATCACCAACTGACAATATTTCATCAACTATTAATATTTCTGGATCAACTATGGTTGCTATTGAAAAGGCAAGTCTTGCAACCATACCAGAAGAAAAATTTTGCACAGGTACATCCAAAAAATCTTGAAGTTCTGAAAATTCTACTATTTCATTAAATTTGGAATCAATAAGTTGTTTTGAATACCCCATTACAGCGCCATTTAAATAAATATTTTCTCTTGCGGTAAGTTGCGAGTCAAACCCCGCACCCAGTTCAATCATTGGACAAATATTTCCATAAACTTTAACACTACCTTTAGTAGGTTTCATGACTCCCGCTACAACCTTTAAAAGGGTTGATTTACCAGCCCCATTTGAACCAATAAAACCTACTACTTCACCTTTATTAATTTTAAAATCAACGTTCTTTAAAGCCCAAAATTCAGACTTTTTCTTCTTTTTCCTTTTTCCAATATCAACAAACCATTGCTTTAAAGAAAATCCTTTTTCAATACCTAAATTAAAACGCATTGATACATCATTAACTTCAATCATTATTTCTTTATTTTTCATATTGCACCTCTATACATAGTAGATGAATTTATCTTGATTTTTCTTAAATACAATAATACCTATTATAAAGAATACTATTGCAAATAAACCACAATAAATCCATACATTTATTCCAGGGACTTGATTATATAGAATTATATCCCTCGCAAAATATATAAACCAATATAAGGGATTTAATTTAAATATTATTTGTAAGTATGATGGAATTATAGCAATATCATACATAATCGGTGTCATATATGTCCAAAGCGTTATAACAACTCCATAAATATAAAACATATCTCGCAAAAAAACAGAAACTGTTGCAAGTATTAATCCAAAACCTACGGTAAAGAAAAATAAACATAAAAAAGCAAATGGAAGTAATAAATGATATATATTAATTCCTGTACCAGTTATTAAAATAATTGCATATAAGGGTATTAAAGTAAGTAAAAAATTTATACCTACAAATATACATTTTGATATGGGAAAAATATATTTTGGAATATAAACTTTGTTTATTAAACTGAAATTAGCTACAACACTACTCATAGCAAGGTTTGATGCTTCACTAAAATAGTTAAATATAACAAGACCTGTCATTAAATAAACTAAATAATTAACACCAGGTGTGGAAAACTTAAACATGTTTGTAAAAACTAAAGCCATAACAGTCATAGTTAATACTGGATATAATAAACTCCAAAGAATACCTAAAACACTTCTTTTATATTTAACTTTAAAATCTCTTGATACTAATTGTTGTAATAAAAAGCCATACTTTTTATATGTATATTTTAAATTATTTATAATTTTCATTCGCAAGATATCCTTTCTTTAAGTATTATAACAAAAAATGACATTATTTATCAACCTTTTTACCCATAAATATTCCACTACTTATAAAAGAAAAGGGGATTATAGCGTTCATAGAATTAATTATATTACCAGTTAAATATGCTGAAAACATAAAAAGTACAATTACAGTTGTAAAAATAAATAAATAATATGTTTGATATTTAAAGAAATTATAAATACCATAAATTAGTATTCCTATATAAATAAATAATAAAATAATAGAACCAATAATGCCAAATGCATAATAATGTAAGACAAAATCTCTTTCAATATTAACAATATTTTGAATACGTGAATTACTTATACCAAATAATATATCTAAATTATCATCATTAATTTCCTCTACTCTTTTTATTATGCTAGTTTCAATAGTTCGATAGTTCATTTCTTCTAATGGCATATTTTCAATAAAATTTTTCCAAAATTCTGAGTCATATTCTACTGGATAATACTCTTCAAAAAACGCTTTAGGTAAATAATTAGGATTATAATTATTATAGACATAATCTATATTAGTTATTTCTTCTTCACTCGGTTTACTTAATTCTTCTTGAACTGTTACTATTGCTACCGCATTATCAAAGCTTTCCTCTACTCTATTAAGTTCAATATTACGATTAGCATATGGTGATATAGGAATTAATAATATCCACAATAATATAGGAACAATTACAAATAAAGTTTTTTTATCAATTTTTTCTTTTTTATATAATACATAAATAATATAAAATAGATAAGCACAAATAAGGGTTAGTAATCCTCCAACAGATGATACTCTAGTACCAAGCATAAGCATAGATATTGTAAGTAATAAAATATAAAATATACTTTTTTTATTCTTATAAATAAAGTCATAGACAAATACTAATAACAACATAAGCATAACAACTGCTTCTTGATTAGCATACATAAATAGCCCCTTACTAGCAGTTTCTTGATAATAATTACTAATATTCCATTCAAATATATTTTTAGTTATGACTGCATCGCTATAAGAACTTAAACTAATTTTAAATATATTAGTTATAATAATAGAACCACTAATTAATATAACCCATATCTTTAACACTAATATATATTTCTTCCAAGGGATTCTTTGATAATATAAAGAATAAATAAAAGTTATTGGCATAACTAACTTTAGAATAGTTAATGCTTCATCATATACACTATAATTAAAGTTACCAGGAACTAATGAATTAAAACTATCTGCTCTTAAATAACTAATTAACAGATAAATTAAACAAACTACATAATATAAAAATACATACTTACTATTTTTTCTAGAATCTTTAACAATTATAAGTGTTGCTATAAATAATCCAAATATAACAATTACTTCAAAAAGTGTTACATAACTACTATGAAAATAAGTAGTACTAAATATAGGTATTAAAAAAAGAAAAACTAGAGTAATATTATTAAGAATGTTTTCTTTTTTTATTTTTATTTTCTCTACTTTTTCCTTTGCTATTTTCTTCTTTTTCACTTACTATCACCTGTTTCTTTTTACTGTGATCAAATAATATATCAGTTTTTAGTACCACAAATAAAAGCAGTATCATTAAAACTATATAGAGAGCAATTGCTATTTGGTTATCCCCTAAAATATAGAAAATAGAAACTGCTGCAAAAGCAATATCAATTGCATAAATTATTAAAATGCTTTTAGTTGGACTATATTTCATCTTAAGTAATTGATGATGAAAATGTTCTTTATCAGCAACACCTATATTTTGACCTTTTAATAGTCTTCTAAGTATCGCAAATATAGTATCAAGTATAGGTATTGCCAGTATTACTATTGGAACAATTAATGATGTAAATGTTGTTACTTTATATCCAAGTAAAGCAATAATGGATATCATAAAACCTAAAAATAAACTTCCTGAATCCCCCATAAATATTTTAGCGGGTGGAAAATTATGAACTAAAAAGCCTAGTGTTGCTCCAAGCATAATTAAAGAAATTATAACATCTAAACCACCGATACGATTTAGTATAAAAGCAATAATAGCAATGGTTAAAAAGTATATTGAACTAATACCAGCAGCAAGGCCATCAAGTCCATCAATTAAATTGATAGCATTAGTAATGGCTACGATAAATATAATAGATGATAAAGATCCCCAAAATTCATTAAAATAAATTTTATAACCAAATACAGATACTTCACTAAATGATAAATCTCCATATAATACAACGATAGTTGCAGCAATAATTTGAACAATTAATTTATATCTAGCAGGAACGGAATTAATATCATCAATAAAACCAATAAGAATAAGCAAGAATCCACCGATTAGTATTGATAACATTTGGGTACTTACTTCACCATATAACATGTATCCAAGTAAAAATGATAAATAAATGGCTAAACCACCAAGTCTTGGCATTGGAACCTTATGAATCTTTCTTGCATTAGGTTCATCCATTGCATTAACATGAATTGCTACTTTTTTTACTATTGGCACAAGTATTAAACTTGTTAAAAGAGTTACAATAACTATAACAAATACATTATGTTCATTTACAACTAAATTCATATTTAACTCCTTGTAATAATATTATAACCTATATGAAAAGAAAATAAAAGAAGTTATCCTTTATTTTCTAATATATACATACTATCATATAAATTTTACAAATATATTAATTTTACAATATATTTAGTACCAAACAATTAGCAACCAATAAATTGTACAATAAATAATAGTGTAATTTGAAGTAATTTATTCATAAAATCTAATATTTCATTAAATGAGTTTTATTTAACTAAAATTAATTCTATCTAATATTTTATAGTAATCTTCATCAGTTAATGAATTATTATTTTTTATAATGTAAAATATATAATTTTTGGAATTTAATAATTTTATATATGTATCAAGATGTTCTTTTTGTGGTAAAGATTCAGCATTTTCATATCTTGTAATTGTTTTTTTATTCCAACCAAGAGCTATTTCAAATAAATTTTGAGATAAATTTAAGGATTTTCTTATTTCTTTTATCTTTTTAAAACTCAATCCAAATAGATTTAAATACGCATCATAAATTCTAGATAATCCTTCATCTAAAGATTCGAAATCATATTCAGTTTTACAATATGGACAAGTAAAAATATAATCATCAACATGAACATCCTTGCCTTGAATAGTATATTTTGTCTTTTCAACTCTTATATTACCAGTAACTTCTTTATCACAATAAAAGCAATACATCTTTTCCATTTGTTTAACTCCTCTGAACGCTAGTGAACGCTAATGAACGCTAGTGAACAGCTCTGAACTCTAGTAAACAGCTCTGAACTCTATTTAACTCCTCTGAACTCTATTTAACTCCTCTGAACTCTATTTAACTCCTCTGAACTCTATTTAACTCCTCTGAACTCTATTTAACTCCTCTGAACTCTATTTAACTCCTC
>CALVUU010000061.1 GCA_944363655.1 uncultured Bacilli bacterium
TTAAAGTATCAAAAGTACTTAGAGATAGTAATATTATTTGTGATGTATATTATGATGATAAAGGTATTAAACAAAAAATGAAATATGCTAATCGTTTAGAAATACCTTATGTATGTATTATTGGAGACGATGAAGAGAAAATTGGTCAAATTACATTGAAAAATATGAAAACAGGAATGCAGGATACACTTTCAATTGAGAAAGCAATAGTTAAAATTAAATAATTAATATAACTTCTTATTCTAAATAATTAATAATAAAGCTTTTGTATAAGTTGTCAAAAGTAGTTAATACCATTAAATTATTGATATGAACCCGTTTCTTAGACAAAGGGAACGAGGTTTTTTTATATGAGTAAATAATCTATGAAGAGGAAATTTATATTTGAAAGTGTAGTTAGAATATTCAAAAAATTGAAAGCTGTAGTTTAAACAATTAATACTGGACAATAGAAGAAAAAGTAAAGGTTGTTAATGAACTACGGTTAACCAATTCATTAAAGATTTTTCTAAAAATATTTGGTGTAGCAAAATCACTCTATTATGCTTTATCAAATCCAGATAAAGATGATATAAATTACGAAATTATAAATAAAATAAAATAAAATAAAAGAAATATTTCTTAATAATAAAGCAAGATATAGTTATTGTAGAATTACATTGGCATTAAAAAATCAAGGTTATAATATAATATTAATCATAAAAAGTTTATAGACTAATAATTAAATTAAGTTTAAACCCTATGACAAGAAAAAATATTCTTTTTATAAAGTATTGGTTGGGAAGATAGCTGATAATTATATTAAGTGTGAATTTTATACAGAGAAACCAAATCAAAAATGGTATACATATGTAACTGGATTTAATTTTTGTGGAGAAAAATTCTAGTTATTATCAATATCAGATGGCTTTAATCAAAAAGTAATTGCTATAATACTTATAAATTGCTTAATTTTGAACAAATTAATGATATACTTAATAAAGTATTTAATACAAATAGCTTATAAAAATCCATAATTAAAAGCTTAAAATATAATTATAGAGATAGAGATTAAAAAAATATTTTTTTTAATTCTCATCATAATGTTCTATAAAAGAATGTTTACCATTATTGTCTTTAAATCCCAAAACTGTATCAATATTTACATTTTCACTACTGCGCAAAATATGAATATCGATATTTTTATCTAAAAGCCTTAAAGAATTTATTAAATTCTTTATTTCTTTTCTCTTACCAACTTGTTTTTTAGTAATAGTACAAGCACAATCTAGAAACTCTAAACCACAATGATTTTTCCAGCTTATAATATCATTTTCTTTAACATAATAAAGAGGCCTAATAAGTTCCATACCTGAAAAATTTGTGCTTTTAAGCTTAGGCATCATAGTTTTATACTCACCTGCATAAATAATATTTAACAAAATAGTTTCAATTACATCATCAAAATGATGTCCTAGCGCTATTTTATTACATCCTAACTCTTTAGCCTTGGCATATAAAGCTCCTCTTCTTTTTCTAGCACATAAATAACATATAGAATCAGTATTTTTTATTTGAGAAAAAATATTACTTTGGAAAATAATAGCATCTATTCCCAAAATATCTAAATTTTCTTTTATCTTTTTAAGATTATCAGAAGTATACCCAGGGTCCATTACAATAAAGACCAAATCGAATTTATATCTACTATGAACTTTCAATTCTTGCATACATTTTGCCAGCAAAAAAGAATCTTTCCCCCCAGAAATACAAACAGCAATTTTATCACCGTCAGAAATCATTTTAAATTCTTTAATACCTTTTAAAAACCTTCCAAATATTCTTTTTTTATAACTAGTAATAATACTTCTTTCAATATCTTTTAATTCCATCAATTAATCCCTCATTTATATATTATTACTATATCATATATAAAGCAAAACAACAAATTACTTTATATAATTTTCAAACAAAATATGTGTTTAGAAAATTAAATAAATCATGACAATAGTAGTTGCAGTATTTTTAATTAGTAAAGATGTACCAGTAGAGATAATTTATTATAATTCATTTTTTTCGGTATGCATACCGTTTAAATAGTTACATTATTTGTGTAAATTTTTTAAAATCTTTAGTTAAAACATAAAATAAAATATGTAAATATGTTATACTAATAATATATTATGTAAAAGAAAGTGGTGTATAAAAATTTATGAATCAAATATTAAAGTTTAAAAATAGAAAAATTATAGTAGCGTTGCTTATTATAATGTCATTTTTTATAGGATATAATGTTGATGCATTGTCAATGGGGAGGGTCACTAATCAATTTGGTGCAATTATTCGAATTGGTCCAAGTATTGAATATAGTAAAATCACAAAATTAACATATCAAGATACTGTGCCAATTATTAGTATTATTAAAACACCTGCTACGAGTAAATGCTCATCTGGATGGTACAAATTAAATTATAATGGAACTATAGCTTATTCATGTAGTAGTAATTTTTCCATTTCTAATTATACTTTAAAGGTTGATTCAACTACTGGAGTTAATATAAGAATTGGTGCAGGAACTAAATATGATGTATATAAGCACCTTCTTAACAATAAGCTTTTAACATTAAATTCTACTAAAAAAATTTCTGGTGGTGGTTGTACTGGTGGATGGTATAAACTGAATTATGATGGTAGTACTAGTAGATATATATGTAGTGATTATACTGATAATTTTAATAGCAAAAGCAATGTTATTGTTACTACACAAAATGGTGCTTCTGTCAAAACTTCTACTACCACCACTTCAAGTATTGCAAAACTCAAATATGGTCAAGCATTGACTTTGTATAGCACTTCAAAATATAAAGCTAATAATTGTTCAGAAGGTTACTATAAAGTGTATTATCAAGGACAAGTAAGATATATATGTGGTAATAGTGTCCTTAATTCTCAAAATAATGGAACTATTCAATCATTAAAAGGTGGTGCTATTAGAACAGGACCTGGTACTGAATATTTAAAAATTATTACCTTTAATTATGGCGATAATGTTACGCTTGAAGACACTACAAAATATGAGGGTACAGGATGTCCTGCTGGATGGTATAAAATTAAATTAAATGGATATTATCGTTATATATGTAGTAGTAGCGTTTCAACTTCACCTTATTCTACAACTGTTAAAGGACATTCTTCTATGATTGTTAGAACAGGGCCTGGTACTGAATATTTAAAAATTACTACTTTAAAGGAAGATGATCTTCTTATACTAGATAGTAATAAAAAATATGAGGGCACAGGATGTCCTGATGGTTGGTATAAAATATCTGTAAATGGTTATTCTCGTTATGTATGCAGTACTTATACTGAAATTAACCAAGAGGCTAATCGGAATTCAAGTAATTCATCTAATGATAAAACAATGACAAAAGTTTCTTTAAACTCTTCATCGCATTATTATACAACTAATACATGGAATTATAAGATAAGCGAGAATTATGCTAATGTAAGATCTTCTTCTTCGAGTACATCTACTCTTAAAGATGTAATATATTTAGGTACTGAAGTTAAACCTATGAGGACATCTGGTGATTATACTAAAATTTCATATTATAATAATAAAACTGGGTGGGTTCTTACAAGTTTAATTGAAAAATATAGTGATGTTACTAAAACTAACTCTACATATTGCACTCAACTTAAAAATGCTGGTTTTCCAGAAAGTTATTGCCCATATCTATCATATTTACATTCAAAACATCCAAATTGGATCTTTATCGCTGAGCAAACTGGAGATACATTCAAAAATGCTGTTATTAATGAATCAGAAAAAAATTACACAACATTAACTGAATCTGTTTATTTGGCATCTGGTAATCCAAATGATATAGCTGAAAATCCAAATTGGAGAGTAGCATCAGATGCTTATATTGCTTATATGATTGATCCAAGAAACTATTTAAATGAGAAAAATATCTTTGTATTTGAATCATTAAGTTATAATGAAAATTATCATACTAAATCTGCAGTAAGAAGTGTTTTGGATGGCACATATTTGGATACTGATACTTATGCTTCTTATTTTGTTAATGCTGGTCAATCTTATGGAGTAAGTCCAATTCATTTAGCTAGCAGAGTCAAGCAAGAAGGCGGTACAAATAGTAATTATGCTGCTGTATCTGGAACTGTAACGGATAAATGGCAAGTAACTACTTCTGGTTATGTATGTAGTAGGAACACTACTTTATCTGGTTCTAAATTAATTGTATCATCAGGTCATTATGTAGTGGTTAGAACAGGACCCGGGACTAATAATGTAAGCTTGAAATTATCTAATGGTAATACAATGACTGCTAATAAAAATGATGATATTATTATTGCAAGCACTAAAAAATATGATGGTCAAGGATGCGAGGAAGGTTGGTATAAAATTAAAAGTGTTTCTAAATCTTTGAAAGGATATTATAATTATTATAATATTGGCGCTTATGGTGATAATCCTGTAATTCGTGGAATTGCAGCGGCGGCTGGTTTTGTTGATAATTTAGATGGAACACCATGGAATACTAGAAAAAAAGCAATAACATATGGAGCTAAATTTATTGCTGAGGGTTATATTAACAAAGGACAGGATACATTATTTTATCAAAAATTTAATGTTGGACCAAATACTGCGCAAAAATATACTCATCAATATATGACTAATATAATAGCACCAGCAAGTGAAAGTTTATCTACTTATTATCTTAATAATAATTCGACTGCTTATGTGTTTAAAATTCCTGTATACGAGGATATGCCTACTGAACATACTTCTCATCCACCTGTTGGAAGTATAACTGCTCACTTAAACACTTTGAAATAAAATTTGGAGGTTTTTATGATGAAATATTTATTTTTATTAATTGGTTTACTTATGTTTATTCCTTATGGTGTTCAAGCGGATACTAGTATTGACATAACTTCTTCTAAAAAAAATATTAGTATCAACGATACTATTACTATTTATGTAGATATAAGTAGTGATGATTCTATTGGATATTATGAGTATACTCTTGATTATAATCATAGTAAATTAAAACTTACTAGTGGATCTTCTTACAACGTAAATAGAACTAATGATCAAATAACTAAGAAAATAACTAGAAGTTTTAAATTTAAAGCACTTGCAAATGGTTCAAGCGATATATCTGTAAAAGCATATGCTGTTACAGATATATCAAATAACAATCTCAAAGTCAAAGTTAATCCTACTACTATTTCTATTTCTGATTCTGATGATAGCATCAATGATAATGCTTCTAATTATTTATCTTCTTTAGAAGTTAAAAATTATAAATTAACTCCTGAATTTGATGAAAAAATCAATGATTATAATCTTGTAATTTCTGACGATGTAAATGAAATAACAATTATAGCAACAGCGTTGAATGAAAATTCTGAAATTCAGGGTGATGGTATTGTACAGGTTAATCCTGGAGATAATAAAATCGAAGTTAGTGTAAAAAATGATGATGGCGAAAAAAATGTTTATACTATATTAGTCACTGTTAATGACAATGATTCAATTAAAGAAATAATATTTGCTGAAACTACTTTTATTCCACTTGAAAATTCTAATATACCAAAAAATTATATTAAAGATACAACAATCATAAATGGTATGCAAGTTGATTGCTATAAATTATCCGAAAATTCTGAGTATTGTTTAATATATGGCATGAATTCTAACACTGGAGAAGAGGGTTGGTATTCTTACTATGAAAAAGATAATACTATTCAAAAATATAATGATGGTATAGATGAATATTATGAAAATGAAATAAAAGATTTACAATTTTTAATATATATTCTTGGAGGAACAATTATATTTTTTGGAATATTAGTCATTATTTTCACTATTAAATTAAATCAAAAAAAGAATTTATCAATTGCTAAGTCATTAAAATGATTTTAGTTATTCATTTGTTTAAATATAAGTATATTTTTGATTATTCATTGCTTAATCTTCTCTATATACTTATATAAGTTAAATTTTAAAGCAGTTAATATATGATGTGTTAACTGCTTTTTTATTTTTTTATGTTTAAAAAATTTTAATATTTTAAATAAACTCTATAGCAAGAAATTTGTTTATATTTGTTTTTATATAAAATGATAAATTGAGGCAAAAAACAAACAAAATATATTGCAATAATATAAATTATTTGCTATACTATAAATACCAAGATACATATTGTAAAAACCGTACAAGTAACGATACGGGAGTCAAAAAACTATTTTGTGTTGAATACTTAAGTTTTTTAAGGAT
>CALVUU010000062.1 GCA_944363655.1 uncultured Bacilli bacterium
CTAACTCTTTTTCTGTCTCATCAAAATAAAAACCTTCAGTTCCACCCCAAGAAAAAGCAAGCTTGCCATCGTTTCCAAAATCCAGTTCATCCGTTTCAATATACCCAAGATACCAATTATACTCTCCTCCTAGATATTTATTAGCTGATGTATTTGAAACTATAGTAAATTCATTAATAGAATAATAAGAACCATTTAAGCTTAACTTTGGTGTTAAATCACTTCTATGATAAACTCTTCCAGCATAACCATAATAACCCCTTAAATTACTTGAAGAATATGTTGATGATGTATCATTCTTTACTTCAAAATTATTAATATTAATATCAATTTCATACTGATATCGTGTAAAGACAAAAACATAGTTAAATTCAGATAAATTAAGTGAATTAAAAAGTTGTATTGTAAAATAAATAGTATTAGAATCACCAGTTGAGTCATTATTTTCTACACCTAAAGAATCCCCATTAGAATTACTAATAACAAAATTATCTTCATTTGCAGGTTTAAGATCTTGTCCAGCATAAATTTGTAGATTATCAGAGCCTCCTAAAGCAGTTTCACCAAACAAACCATAAAATTCATAACCTTCTTGTAATTTTATTTCAAAAGTTATGGAAGTAAGATAGCTGTTATTTTTAAATTCAATTTTGTCAGAATTAAGAGTGGTTGTAGTTCCTGTACTTCGTCTATCTCCGTCAGAATAACGCATATCCACTCTGTAAGTAGAAATATATCCACCTTCGGTCCCTTGGGTTAACGTAACACTGTTGTTAATATCTGTGTTGTTAAGAAAACCATTATAAGAGGCAGTTTTAAATGAATAAGTGTTCTTTATTAGCTCAGATCGTATTATATAATCTCCACTTAAGTTTAGAGGAATAGCAACATAAGATTTTTCTGAACTTAATTGTTTATCATTCATTTCTATTCCATCGAAAATACCTAAAAAATTATATAAACTACTAGTTCTAGCTTTGTTTTCACATTCAACAGTAAAAACAACTTGGCTATAAGGATTTTTTATATAATAATATGTTTGTAATCCATCACCATCAACCGTAATATCTCCATCATTATCATTATTATAAATAATAGCATAATACCCATCAGAATCATAATCTAATTGATAATCATATTGATTTATGCCTGTTTGCACTTCATTTTGAATAGCAATGTTAAAAGAATTGACAAAGAAAGATAATGTAACCATCTCACTAGAGAAGTTTTGAGATCCTAAGCTGTAGACCGTTGCGGTTGTCCACGTACTGTTAAGATTATTATTGTATGCAAAACCAAAAGTTGACATATAACTTGAAACTTTGCTTTTCCTTAAGACCCCATTCGTATAGCTAGAATTTGTATTTAAAGTGTTAGTGGATAAAAAGATGTTGTCGGTATAAACTTTATCTTGCCCTGCTGCAATCAAACCCCAATAAGTATTTTCATAACTTGCATATCTACAATATGTCATTGTCAAGTGTGTCCTTGTTACACCGACTAAACCTCCAATATAATACGCAGAAAATTCAGCGTCAGATCTTGCATTTATACAGTATGTAATATAACCATAATTTCCTCCTGTTAGAGCACCAACAATTCCTCCAACATATCCATCAGAATTTTTTGAATTCAATCTTCCGTAATTTATACAACGTGTAATTGACAAGACCCTTGATGAAGATTCTCCGACAATTCCTCC
The DNA here is from genome assembly GCA_944363655.1 of uncultured Bacilli bacterium. Next base: position 1,703 of record CALVUU010000062.1, read on the forward strand.
AACATAAGATAAGCCATTTATATAGCCATAATTAACACAATTCTGAATTATATTGTAACCTCCAACCAATTCCCCAACAATTCCACCAGCTGCACTAGAGGAAAATAAAAGTCCAGTGGATATATCTGCCATATTAATGCAGTTTCGAATTGTAACATTCTCAGCTTCTGAAACAATACCTCCTGTAACACGTTGTATAGTACCAGAACCACCTATTACACTATTAGTTTTAGTACTACTACTAATTACTGCAACATTCTGTATAGTCGAATCAACTGCTGATCCAATAAACCCCCCATTGGTAACATCTATGATTATGTTTGATACAACATAATTTTCTTGAATTTCAGGAAGAAAATAATATGTAAGGCCATATAGTATTCCTGTTGACAAAACAATATTATAAATAGTTACTCCGCTATCTGGACCTATTAGACTACCGCTTTCAAAAACTGTGCTTCTAGCATCCCAATAGTGAGCAGACATATCAATAGAAGTACATGAGTCACTGAATACATAGTGTTTATCAGGTGCCACTAATATGTAAGCCAGATCACCTGCATCTTCAATTACATAAGGATTTGAAGAACTGCCTGCCCCTGCTGATGGCTTACTTGCATTATCCGACCAGTAACCTTCTGCTTCTGCTTGAACGTTTTCTTCACCGTTACCAGAGGATTCGTCATCATCTGTCACAGTCTCTTGATATCCGCTTGTGGTATCCATAAGATATGTATTAACTAAATTTGCACCGCAAAGAGAAATTATTGCTGTGAACACAACACAAACAAAAGATATAAGAAATTTTTTAGTTAATATATTTCCTAATCTCATCTTAGTATTATTTTAACTATTTTTGTAAAAAAATGTCAAATTATTTTAATAATTTTAAAATAATTTTTAAATTATTTTTAAAAAACAAAAAATAAAACGATAAATAAAACGATTTTTAATGAAAAATAATCAATTTTTTATTAATAATGAAAAATTTTGCTAATTAATTTTAAAATGTAATTTCAAAAATATTATTAAAAAAACACTACTGACTGCTTTCTTCCGTTTCTAATAAAAAACACCAGCAAAAGCCAGTGTTTTTATTACAATAGTTTCATCAATTCTTGATTAAACTCTTCTTCGGTGATAACACCATCTTCTTTTAATTTTCTTAGTTCCTCAATTTTACGTTTTTTCTCTTCGTTTGCCCTATCTTCCGTTCTTTCTTCGCGTCTTATTTCAACTGGAGTGTTCATAATAATAACATCTGGAATGAACATGGAAATTAGAAGTAAAATCCAAGGTATCCAACCACCTGCAAGAATGACAATTATGAGCCCGGCAATGTAGTAACTTTGCGAACGGCGGAAATACTTTCCGTTACTCCTTACTGCATAAATTAAGCAAATACTTCCAATAATTCCCGCCACAACTTCAACAAAAACGAAATAAATGCTGTAGTAAGAAATAACAACAAGATAGACACCTAAATTTGCATAAAGTTCAGGATCAACTAAGTAGATAATGGCAACTATGAGATTTGCAACCATATTAATAAGATTAATAATAGCCGCACTCAAAATTAAGTTCTTTTTTGTCCTATTCATATTTCCTTTCCTTTTTAATTATCAGATTTCTTAAAGGATATTATTCCCAAAATCTTGATAATTAATATTATGCTAACATTTTTTTGAAATATATGTCAAATCATTTTGAAAAAAAGCGAATTTGTGCTAAAAATATTTAATAGGAATTTTAACTCACGAAAAAAAATACATTTAAAAATGAAAAGAGGAAATTATGAGAATTGAAAAAAGAACAGTAGTTATCACCGGCGCTTCAAGCGGAATTGGAAAAGGACTTAAGGAACGCTTTGAGAAAAAAGGCGATATTGTCATTGACATATCATTAGACGGAAAAGATTACCAATGTGATGTTGGCGATGATGCCAAATTAAAGGCAGTTTTTGATGATATTTATCTCAATTATGGCGAAATTGACATTTTGATCACCTGTGCTGGATATGGAATTTCTGGTGCTGTGGAACTACTCCCTGAAGATGCCACAAGAAAACAATTTGACGTAAACTTTTTCGGCACGGCAAACGCTTGTAAGTATGCCCTTCCAATTATGAAGAAAAAATCAAAAATTGTGATAATATCTTCGGCTACTGCTCTATTTCCGGTTCCTTTCAAGACATATTATTGTGCCAGCAAAGCTGCAGTAAATAGTTTTGCACAGGGTTTGAAAATGGAATTAAGTAAAACACAAATAGACGTCACTTCAATTTGCCCTGGCGATATACGCACAAATTTCTCTCAAAATCGTGACAAACGATATGAAACAAATGAGCGTTATGGAAAATCTGTTGAACTTTCCACAAAGCCAACCGAGAAAACAGAAAAAAGAAGAATGGACCCTAACTATGCGATAAATAAAATTATAAAAGTTATTGAGAAGAAAAA
>CALVUU010000063.1 GCA_944363655.1 uncultured Bacilli bacterium
TACATCTTTAGCAGTTGCATTTCCATTTTTAAATTCATTAAATAAATTTCTAGTACCAGATGAAAAAGAACTTAAATTTTCTTCTATTCTTCCATCAGATAAAGATATAGTAAATTCTTTAACAAAATCGTTTACTTTATCTAAGTTATATGCACCACTATCTAAACCATTTTGTAATATAGTGAACATTTCTTTAGCAGAAAAACCTGCTTGGCCCCATAATTGAGAATATTCAGCAATATTATCTGTTAATTCATCGGATTTATTAAGACCATTTTGAGCACCTACTACAATATAATTAAATGCCTCATCAGCAGTTAATCCCATATTATTTATTAGACCAGTAACACCCCTAATAGTTTCATTAAAATCCATGCCAAAAGCATCTTCTAAAAAGTATGCTTTTTCTGTTATATTTTGTAAATCAGCATCATTAATATCACCTAGTTGTTGTTTTACTAATGCCATTTTATCTGCAATGTCAGCATAATCACTACCATAATTATTATCATGTATATTTTTTAATATTGTTTCAAATCTCTCTGTTTCTGATACACTAGCACCAGTGGCAGTTATAAATCTATTTGTAGCTGTTTCTAGCGACATAGCAGTTTTAGTTGCTGCAACATCAATACCTATTATTCCAGCAGAAAGAACTGATGCTTTCTTACCTGCATCTGTTAATTTCTGACCATTTTCTTGAAGTTGTTTTGAATAATCCTTTAAATCAGCTGTTCCCAACTCAATTTGTTTACTAACATCTTTAATTTGAGTACCATATCTTGTTAATTGTGTTTCAGCAGCTTTTAAAGATGTTCTTTTTTTAGTTATAGCTACTTCATTTCTGTTTTCAGAATTTTCTAGTTCTTCTAATTCTTCTTTTAGAACTTTAACTTTATTTTTCTGAAGATCATACGCAGAGTTTAAATAATCTAACTTATCAATTAATTTTTGACTAGAAGTAGTGTTTTCATCATATTGAGCTTGAACTGCTTTAAAATCTTGATAATTTTCTTTTAAAGAAGCATTTACACTATTTAATGATTTTATAAAATCTGTACTACCATCAGCATTAAATACAAGGCCTACTTTTTTCAAATCACTTGCCATATTTCTTCCTTTGCATTTTTATATACATATCAACCATTCTATAAAATTCAACTGGATTTAGATGCATTAATTCATCTATACTTAATCCAATTGTAATAGCAGTATATTTAATAGTAGCCCAGTCTATCTTTTCGATTTCTTTCGTGGTGTATATTTCTGGCCTTTTTTTTTAAAATCATTTTGAGTTCTTAAGTTTTCTTCAAAGAACTTATTAATAGTATTAATATCTTCCATTTTTACTAGTCTAATAGCTTCTTGATAGCCTAATTTTTCATCATAATTGGCTCTAACAGCAGCATAGATAAATAAACTTTCTATCTTCAATAAGTTTTTCTTCTGTTTCATATCTATCTTTAACTGTTTTAAGCCACCTTCATAATCCTCTAAATACTGCATTACAAGAAAGCTCCACTCTAATTCTATTTTTTTACCATTTTTTAAAGTAATAATTGCCATAAGTCACCTCCTAAATAAAAAAATAGAGAGCTAATATAAATTAACTCTCTTTAAGCTGTTGGTGTAATAGCACTAGCCAAATCTTCTTTAGTAACAATAGGTTTTTCAAAGAATTTTTCTTCTGTAAGCCCTTCAGGAAAATTAGTCATTGTACTATCAACATAATTTTTGTTATCACCTTTATCATTAAACTCATAAGCTCTAATTGTAACTGTGTCGTTTTGCTCTGAAAAACTTTCTTCACTAGTTGCAATATCATCTGTATTTTCAATTAATTGGCATTTAGGGTACCAGTCCCATCTTACCCCTCCACCAACTAATTTAACTACTTTACCATACGCAAAGTATGGTCTTTCTTTAACACCACCAGAAGAATTAAGACCTCCTTCGTCAATTGTTTCTCCTCTCATACGTGCTAAATCTTCTTGTGGAAAAGCCACTACTTCTACTGCCAAATCAGTACTAGATATATTATTAAAACTAGCATAATCTTTTCCTGAAGCACGAACAGTAGTAGTTTCTCCATTTTCAGTAGTACCTATTTGTTTAACAACATCAGTCTTTACAGTTTGTTCATAATTTTCTAAATCTACATTACCATCTTCATCAGGAACATTAAATGCATAATACTGTGCACCTACTGTTTCTTTCATCATTGGTCTTTTTGATTTTATAGCCATTTCTATTCCTCCTATCTATAAATTCTTTCTATCATTTTTTCATAATATTTATCATTATTTCTCTCAAAAGTAGGGACTAAATGAGGCTGTGGAGAAGTTAATTTTGTTCCTTCCTCAACCATTCTTCCATAATACTTACCCCAACCTACTTCTATTTCATTACCTTTTATCTCGTAACAAAAGCTATCAACTAAATGAGTATAACCATTACTAGTTATTTTTGAATAAGGTTTTGTTAATTTTAATAAATCTTTAACAAGTTCTTTAGCACCAACTTCTAATATCTCTGTTGGTTTTTCAACATTTTTAATTAAAGAATCTAATTCATCAATTAAAGAAGTAAAACCATCATAGGCTTGAACAGACATCTTCTATTACCTCTACTGCAAAATATGAGTGCCACTCCCTTTTATCTTTTATATACTCAATAGAAATTCTAGGATGTATATCAGAATCATTTAAGAGTTTTTTTAGCTCTATTAATTTAGGATCACGAGGCTCTAATGATCTAAAAGATACTTGATAATGAACAATGCCGTCGTATTTCTTTCCGGAAGCTAATATATCTTCCCACAAGTATTCAAAATAAACTATTCTGGGATATGAATCATTTTTTTCCATATATTGAATACCTTCATTATAAGTAATTTCAAGTTTTTTAAATAAGTTCTCTAATTCACTTTTTGTCATCATTATCCTCCATAATTTTAGGTGATGGATATTCCTGTAATGTAATATCACTTTGTAAATATCCCTCTTTATTTTTAAAATGATATATATTAAAGACTTGATAATATTCATCATCTATTTTTAGAACATTTTCTGATGTTATAGATTTATCTTGAGCAATTCTAATCTTATACTTTATCTTTCTATCTCTTTTATCATTTTCAAATGCTATATCATCTGTTAATGATAATTCCTCATAGAAAAAATCATCAGGATAAAGTTGTTTAATTCTTTCAAAAGGAAATGCTTCATCAGCTTGATCTATTTTAAATAATTTAAAAGAACCATCATTATATACTGGTATCGACGTTATACTTAACTTGAAGTTTGACATAATCCGTCATATATAATTCTTTAAATTCTGCTGTTCTTTTATGATTAGCATATAAAACATAATTTTTTAATAAAGCCCTAGCCTCTAAATCTTCATCATAGTTAATCATACATCCAACAGAATCATTGATATTATACATACCTTCCTTAACATAATTTATAAAATTATCATCTGGTAGTTTAGGTGAAATTGACTGTTCTTTTCTAACTTCTTTAACAATATTCTCTACACATTTATTATCAAAAGTCATTATTCTTCAGAACTTTCTTTTTCAACTATCAAACTTGTTAATTCTTCTAATGTAATATCATCATTAAATTCTATCTTTAATTTTTTAGCTTTCTTCTTTAATTTTTCAAGTTCAGTTGTATTTACTACATCTAATATATAACTTCTTAAATCAATTCCCTCAATTGTTGCATATTCAATTAATTGTGAATCTGTTAATTCATCTATACTAGCTTCTTTAATTAATGATTTATTTAATTTATTATCAGAACCCATTAATTCATCTAATCTTTCTTGATCAACTTTTTTCTTCTTATATGGATAAATAGCATCTTTTTCATATAAATGATTATCCTTTAAATCCTTAAATTTATTTATAACTACATACATTTTGTTTTTTCTCCTTTCTCATTAAATAAAGAGAGGAGCATTAAGCTCCTACTTCTTCTTCTGTATTTTCACTTGCTGGTAATGATACAACTGTTGCTAATGTTTTAATAGTTGGAACATATTCTTCTAGTTTAGTTACATCAAAAATATATGCAACATTATCAGCTGTTGCTCTACCATTAGCATAAACTTTTCCGACGATTAAATCAGCATCATCAGTTGCTAAAGTTTCTTTGTATTCATTAATTTTAACTTCAGTAATACCCATTGTATATTTACCTTCAAGAGTTAAAGCTGCTTTACCTTTAGGGTTTTCTGTACATGGTATAACTTCTATATTTTTAAATGAAGAAACTAAATTACCTTCTGCATCATAAATAGCAGGTGCTACATAATTAGCTTCATCTTCTGGATTACAAATGACATATATTTTATTAACTAATCTTTTACCTTTATTACTTAAATATACTTTAGCTGGTGCTAAACCTTTAGGTGTAAACTTAGTTAAATCTGTATTAACAGTTTTATCTTGATGAGTGCCATCCTCATTAGTTTTATCAATTTGTTTATAAATTCCAATTGGTTGTTCTTTACCTGTTCCTTGTAAATAACCATAAGCTATACCATCTCTTAAAGCTTCTGATAAAATAGCCATAAAATATTTATCAATAAATTGATAGCTTAGTTCTCTAATTGCTTTTGGAATTATTAAAT
>CALVUU010000064.1 GCA_944363655.1 uncultured Bacilli bacterium
TTTACTCATTTCACATCACGGTTCTTATTATATCAATTTATATATCCCGCCGCAAGCAGCGGGGCTTGTACCCAGGATTTAATTCTGCGAAACTACGTAACTCGAATTAAATCGTGTCAATAGTTAAATTATAACTGTTGTAAGATACATACAAGGAGATTAAATTATGAACAGATTAAAAGAATTACATGAAGATAAAGATTTATTTCAAAAAGATATTGCTGAGTATTTAAAAATAGATCAATCAAATTATAGTAAATACGAATTAGAAAAAATAAGCATTCCCGTAGAATATCTAAAATCTCTAGCAGATTTTTATAATACTAGTATTGATTATATATTATATAGAACTGATGAAAGAAAAGCTTATCCCCCATCAATAATGAAAAAATAACACAATTTCGTGTTATTTTTTCATTATTGATGCATTATATATTTGTTCAATTGAATTCTTTAATATATTACTAAATTCTTCATCACTTTGATTTACATTAAGTCCCTCAAGTAAAGCTCTAGAAAAACTAGCTATCATTTTTTTATTACTTTTTAATAATTCACAAGCTTTATCTTTACTATAACCACCAGATAAAGCAACTATTCTTAAAACATTTTTATAATGTAATAAAGTATCGTAAAAATTAGGTAAATCAGGAATGGTAAATTTAAAAATTAAATAATCTTCTTTTTTCATTCTAGATAATTGTTTAATTATTTCTGTTTTTAAAAAAGATTCTATATGTTTTTTATCCAAAGCATTTATATCTACTTCAGGTTCAATAATTGGAACTAAACCTTTAGCAATTATTTTCTTTGCTAAACTAAATTGTTGTTCAACTAATTTTTTAATACCATATTCATTATATTCATGAATAACAGAACGCATTTTAGTTCCAATTATTCCATATCTTATACCATTATCAAGTATTTCCTCTAAATTAGGTATATCTTTTAATAATTGTACTCCATCACTTTCTTCTTCTAAACCTAAATCAATCTTTAAAAAAGACATTATATTTTTATTTTTTAAATAAGTAACTGTATTAATACCTTGAATATCTCTTTCCATTGTATTTTTAAAAAGTATTACTCCCAAAATATGTTTATCAGTAAAATATTCATTAGTAATTATTCTCTTACGCATTTCATGAATATAATTAAACATTACTTCATCACTTATTATATCACTTTTATTTATTCCATAATTAATTAATGTTTTCTTACTACTTCCTCCACTTTGATCAAGAGCAGCAATAAAACCTTTTCTTACTTTTAATTCTTCTATCATTGTCTTACCTCTTTCTTTATAAGTTTTGCATGTAATACTACTCTTTCTTCTTCATTATAACAAGTTGATAATGTAAGTATTTTATCTGTTTCATTAAATTCGACATTAAATTCATATTGACTACGTTCCTTTAACATATTAATAAAATTAATAAACTCACTATCACTACTAAAATTCGTTTGTAAATAATCACTAGTAGTTGGTATATGATAAACACTAAATACTTGCCATAAAGTATTTTCTGTTGGTGTTGATAATTTTATTACATGATTATTTACATCATTAAACCAATCAGAATCAAATATATTTTTTAAAGAACCAAACATTGTACCATTTAATCTACCATGAGCATAAAGAATAGTATTTCTATCTAAGGATTCAATATTATTTCGATAATCCATATATACCCAACCAGCAGAATTATTCTTTTTATTAAAATCTTTTTTTAAATAATAATCATTATCAGTAGTTTGGACAAAAGGATAATTAATATTTGTTCCGTTTACTTGAATCCATCCCTTAGTATCGCTATTAATACTTAACAAATTAGTAAAATCGACATTAATTAAATTCATCTTTATATAATCCCAATAAGGGTTACTAGAATTTTCTTCTTCTACCGGAGGATTAACTATTTCTGTTGCGGGAGTATCTTCTACTTCTTCTAAAACAACATTTTCTTTAATCATTTCTATTTGAGCATAAGTATTATCCGAATCTATTTTCCACGCTAACACTTTAAACCCAGAAAAAACACCAATACCTCCGAAAATAGTTATTAAAATTGATGCAACTATTCTTTTTTTAAAAAGCTTATTTTTAGCTATTAATGCTTCTTCTGCTCTTCTTTTCTCCTTGTCAGCTTTTAAAGTTGGCAAAATAACATTTTCAATATCTTCAGGAGTTAATTTATCTAAAAATTCATCTCTATCTATTTTTGCCATTTCTATACTCCTTTTTATTCATTATTCATCTAAGCGAATATTTATTTCTTTATGATTATCAACCAGCAATTCTCTATATGTAACTCCACAACTATCAAATAATCTTCTTGATGCTATAAAATTAGTATCATTATGATATTTATCACTTAAATATATTACTTCTTTAATTCCTGCTTGAATAATTGCTTTAGCACATTCATTACATGGAAATAACGCAACATATATTTTAGCACCTTCAAAATCTCTTTTATGTCCTCTAAAATTAAGGATTGCATTAAGTTCGGCATGACATACATATAAATATTTAGTTTCTAAAGCATCTCCAACTCTATCCCAGGGAAAATCTTCATCATGAAATCCATTCGGAGCTCCATTATAACCAATTGATAAAATACGATTATCATTACTTACAATACATGCCCCTACTTGTGTTGAAGGATCTTTACTTCTAAGTGCAGAAAGTTTAGCAATTCCCATAAAGTATTCATCCCAAGATAAATAATCAGTACGATGTTTAACATTTGTTTCCACAATACTTCACCCTATTTAATTTTATCAAATATTGTAACTAAAATCTAGTATATAAAAAATTAGTAATATTACTTTATGTGCAGTTATAATAGATATGTAACATTTATTCCAATTTGCCATCAAAATTTCAGAAACCGATAATGTGGTAATAAGGCTGAAAGGCAGCAATAAATGCTGCGCATATAAAACAGCCTACCACATTA
>CALVUU010000065.1 GCA_944363655.1 uncultured Bacilli bacterium
ATCACCATCAGAATTTTATAAATATATAACAACTGGAGAATATCCAATAAAAATTGGAAAAAGCAAAAAAAATAAATCCCTTCTTCTTAAAAATTAAAATTTGTCCTTGACAAAGGGTACATTTTAAGTCAGGGTATAGCTCAAACAAAATTAGAAAATGCCAAGAAAATGAAAGAAAAAGGTTATAGTATAGAAGATATTCAAGAAATAACAGGGTTATCTAAAGAAGAAATATCTAAATTGTAATTACCATATAATCATCGTGTAAAACACGGTGGTTTTTATTGTCATTAATGTGTATTTTTGATAAAATGTAAATGATAGGTGATAATAAATGAATAACGAAATTGATACAAATATTTTTAGGGCTTACGATATAAGGGGAACATATCCTAAAGAAATAAATGAACAAGTTGCATATAGGATTGGCCGAAGTTATGGTTCGTATTTGCAAGAAAAATATAATAAAAATAGTTGTGTTGTTTCCCATGATAATAGACTTTCAAGTGAATCATTATCTCAAAATTTAATTAAAGGAATTACTTCAAGTGGTTGTAATGTTATCAATTATAATTTAACAACCACCCCTATGAATTATTATGGAAGATATATAAATCAAATGCCAGGAATAATGGTTACAGCATCGCATAATCCCAAAGATGATAATGGTTTTAAATTTTCTTTTGATGGTATGATTAATGCTCGTGGAGAAATGATAGAAGATTTCAAAAATTATACTCTTGCGGGAAACTTTAAAAGCGGACAAGGTAACGTTACCAATAATAATATTACTGATAAATATCTAGAATATTTGAAATATTCTATTAAATATGGTAAAAATAAAAGAAAAATTGTCATTGATCCCGGAAATGGGGCAACTAGTATTATAATTAAAAAAGTGTTTGATAGTTCTTTTTGTCATCCAATTTATATAAATGAATCCTTAGATGGTAATTTTCCTAATCATCATCCTGACCCTGCTGTAAAAGAAAATTTACAACAATTACAAGAAAAAGTAAAAAAAGAAAGAGCAGATTTTGGAGTAGCCTATGATGGTGATGGCGACCGCTTAGGTATCGTTATGGAAAATGGTGAACTTTTGCCGATTGAATATTTTATGATTATTTGTATTAAAGATATGTTTAATAGCGTTAGCAATAAAACGTTTCTTTATGATATAAAATGTTCTAAAAGTGTTGATGATTATATAAGAAATCTAGGTGGAACACCAATATGTTATCGTACTGGAGCAAGTTATACCCAATATAAAGTCCATCAAGATAATCTACCTTTTGGAGGAGAATATTCGGGCCATATATTCTTTAGAGATCGTGATGCCGACTGCGGCAGCGCAATTTATGCTACTCTAAGATTCTTGGAAATCATGAGTAAAACGAGTGAAAAATTGAGTAAAATGGTTGCTGATTTTCCTAAATATTATTCTACTCCTGAAATTAAAATTCCTAGTAATGATACTCAAAAATTTCAAGTTGTAAATAAAGTAATAGAATATGCTAAAAGTATGAATTATCCAATAAATGATATTGATGGCGTTAGAATAACTTATACTAATGGCTGGGCTTTAGTAAGAGCTAGTAATACTGGCCCTAATATTACTTTTAGAGCTGAAGCAGATACTGAAGAGGGTTTAAAAATACTAGAAAATATTTATATTTCAATGATTCAAAAAGAACAAGAAAAAACGGAATTGTTATAAGTTTATAAAAATGCTATAATATATCCAATTCAATTGAGGAGGGTTATTTATGATACAAGATAAAAGTAGAAAAATTTTTATAACAGGAATTATTATTTGTCTAGTATTAATTACTTGGACAATCATGTCTTGGCCTTTAGGATTATACGATCTTAAATTTTGGATTTTCATTTTTATTGCTCTTTTTGAAGCAATATTAGTTGTATTTATTAATGAATTATTGAAAACAAAACAAAAAAAGAAAAAAAGAGATAATAAAAAGTTTCAAAAACAATTTAATACTTTATTAATAGTAGCATTTGTAGTAGGTATATTACTTATAATTTCTCTAAGTAGTATTATTTGGATACTTACTTCTCTAAATAATGTAAGCAAAGCTTATCCTGAAGGGACCATGACCTATGAATTAGAAGAATATGATAAAGAATTAATAATTCCATCATATTCAGTAATTGAAGGTGAATATTGGGATGAATTAGTTGTATTTCGAAGTCCCAAAAGCACAGATCAATTAGAAAGTGAATTATCTACAATTCTAAATAGTTCACCATTTATAAAATACGAAACAGAAAACGGTAATGTTTATTATAATCGTGATGAAGATTATACAATTACTAGTTATGAAGTTCATAAAAATTTATTTATAAATTCTTTCAATCTTGTTTATTGTGATGGCCTTTGTGATTAGAATAAAAAATTTCTTGACTTAAATAAATCATATGATATATAATTTATGTATCGGAAAAATTATGAACGAGACACGTATATTTTGGATATTTAAAGAGAGTTCTTGTTAGGTGAGAGTAGAACATTTGCGAAAAAATATATATCACTCGGGAGTTGGATAGCTGAAAAAAGTAAGTTATCTCGTTAATCGCGTTAAGATAATTAAGTAAGTTAAAGGATGGTACCGTCATTTATGACTCCTTGGGTATCATCCTTTTTATTTTGGAGGTTAGAATATGAAGAAAGATTTTAAAAGT
>CALVUU010000066.1 GCA_944363655.1 uncultured Bacilli bacterium
TAATATGATAACACAAATTTACACATTTTAATATAATTTTTGAAAAAATATGTTGTTTTTTGTATTTTTATGATATAATTTAGACATAATAAAGATAGGAGAGATGTGTGTGAAAAAATTATTGAGTATTTTAGTTATAGGTGTAGTGGCAATGGCTTTGCCAATGAGTGCTAGTGCTTTGCGACTTGAACATGAGTCTAGTAAAAGCTGTATGAATGATGATGGAAAATGTGAACAAACTATAAAGTTGTTTATTGCTGATAATGATACTCCGGATGGATTATCATCAGTTACTCCAACATTTACATTAACTGGTGATGCTGATAAAGTTGATGTAAAAGTTGAATCTGCAAATGAAAATATTATTGTTGAATCATCTAGAGAAGGTGATGTAGTAACTATGCAGTTCGTGGCTTTAGCTCCAATAACTGATGAAACTTTTCAATTAGGGACTATAACACTAGAACTTGAAAGTAGTGCTGTTAATTGTGAAGGTAAATTAGCATTAAATGGAGTTGAATATCCTGTAACCGATGAAGATCCTACAGAACCTCCGAAGACAGGAGCTGCACTTCCTTTAACAATACTTGCATGTGGTATTGGTGCTGGGGCTGTAATTTACATTGTAACTAAGAAAAACAAAAAATTATATAAAATTTAGAATATATTGTAAGTTTTTAACAATCTTAGGTTCCTAAGATTGTTTTTTTGTGTTAAAATAGGTGCAGGTGATGAAAATGCGTGATTTTAGTGAACAAGAATTAGTTCGTAGAGAAAAATTAGAAAAAATTAAAAGTTTAGGAATAGATCCTTTTGGACATAAATATGAAGTAAGTGATTTTTCTTTAGATATTAAAAATAAATATCAAGGATTATCTCACGAAGAATTAGATAATCTTAATGTTTTAGTAAGTGTTGCAGGAAGAATTATGTTTATTAGAAAAATGGGGAAAGCTAGTTTTTTTTCGATTAAAGATAAATTAGGAAATATTCAAATATATATTTCAATTAATGATGTTGGAGAAGATACATATAACTTATTTAAAAGTGCAGATATTGGAGATATAGTTGGAATTAAAGGTAAAGTTATGCTTACGCAAACTGGTGAGGTTACAATTAAATGTTTAGAATATACTCATTTGGTTAAAGCTCTTCGACCTTTACCTGAAAAGTTTCATGGTTTAAGTGATGTTGAAGAAAGATTTAGAAGACGTTATGTCGATTTAATAATGAATGATGATGCTAGACGTATTGCTTTTGCTCGTCCTAAGATTATTCGTTCAATTCAACATTATTTAGATAATTTAGGATTTGTGGAAGTAGAAACGCCAATACTTGGTACAATCCTTGGAGGAGCTGCCGCAAGGCCATTTGTTACACATCATAATGCGCAGAATATTGATATGTATTTGCGCATTGCAACAGAATTACCTTTAAAACGTCTTTTAGTTGGAGGAATGGATGCCGTTTATGAGATAGGGAGACTTTTTAGAAATGAAGGAATGGATCGGAAGCATAATCCGGAATTTACAACTATTGAAGTTTATAAAGCATTTTCAGATTTAGAAGGTATGATGGATTTAACTGAGGGGATAATTAGTAATGCAGCATTAGAGTTAAATGGTACTTATGAAGTAGATTTCCTAGGACATCATATAAGTCTTGCTCCAGGTTTTAAAAGAGCTCATATGGTTTCTTTAATTAAAGAAAAAACAGGTATTGATTTTTTCCAAAATATGAGTTTTGAAGATGCTAAAAAATTAGCAATAGAACATAATATTGAAGTTGAAGATCATTTTGGTTATGGACATATAGTCAATGCTTTTTTTGAAAAATATGTTGAAGATACTATTATAGAACCAACTTTTGTTTATGGTCATCCTATTGAAATTAGTCCACTTGCTAAAAAAGATCCTAATGATCCAAGATTTACTCAACGTTTTGAATTATTTATTATTGGTTCAGAATATGCTAATGCTTTTACAGAATTAAATGATCCAATAGATCAATATGAAAGATTTGAATCTCAACTTAAAGAAAGAGATTTAGGTAATGAAGAAGCTAATGAAATGGATATTGATTTTATTGAAGCCTTAGAATATGGTATGCCACCAGCTGGAGGTATGGGTATGGGTATTGATCGACTTGTAATGTTACTTACCGGTAGTGAAACAATTAGAGAAGTAATATTATTTCCAACAATGAAACCAAAGGATTAATATTAATTTATTATTATAATTTTAATTTTGGTATAAAAATCGACATTAAAAATACTTGAGTTATCCACAGTGGTGGATAGCATCTTTTTTGCTTTTATAGTAATTACCTATAAATTTAAGAAAAATAGTTCGACAAAAAAATTTGCTTATATATAAAATTAGATGATATAATATTCTCTCAGGTATGGGAGGATTTTTTTATGTTAGACTATATAAATATACTTATTAACACATCTTCACTTATGTATGATAATTATTTAGATTTAATTGAAATGGAACGTAATGGGAATTTTAATAGTAATAATTTTAAAACAAAAGTTACAATTATTAGACAAAATATAATAATTTTTAACTCTATTTTAGATAAATTAACAGATAATTATGAAAATACTATTGAATTATATAATTATTTAATAAATATTGATAGATTTAAAAATTTACGAGAAGCTAAAACAGATTTAAGTGTTACATTTTGTATTGAGTTTGATAATAAAGATGAAGTAATATTTGCTTATATAAAAAATAAAATATATCAAAAATTATTACTTGATATAAATTATTTAAGAGAATCTATTACAAATAACTATGAAGATATGACCGAAGAAGAAAAAAATATTTTATTTTTTCAAAGTGAATATCAGTATTATATAATTAATGATATAAATATGTTAATATTAACTATGTTAAAACAAGCTAGAAATACATCTACTATTCCTCGTATTAAAGAAGGTATTACTAAAATGAAATATAGTTATGGATTTGTTCTTCCTTATCTTCAAGATTATTTAGTTAGTAAAAATTTTAAAATTGATTCAAGTCCTTATATATTGCATCATGGATTGCAATATATTTATAATCTTAATGAAGATGATTTTTTACAAAGTAAAATAAATATAATTTTAATAATTTTAAATGAACATTTAAAATTATTAAAATTATTTAAAGATAAATCTTTAAATAATTATCAAAATCAATTATTAGCAATTGATATTGAAATAACTATAAGATCTTGTTTAGCGACTTCTGATGATGAAACTAGAATTACTATAAATAATTTAATTAAAGAAATAATTAAATTATTTAGTAAAAGTAGTGAATATCAAAAAATAACTAAAATGTTAAGTAATATAGTATTAAAAAGTAACCAAGATTTATCTTTAGTACGAATTGTATCTTTTAAAAATGAGTAATATTTTACATAAATATGTCAAGTAAATAAAATTTTTTGAAATACTTGACTTTTTTTTTTTTTTTTTTTTTTTTTTTTTTTTTT
>CALVUU010000067.1 GCA_944363655.1 uncultured Bacilli bacterium
TTTTAAAATTTCTTATCTAAATTCTTTTTGGCATGTCTTAATTTATGCGAAAAAAAACTTTATAGTTCTTTTTTATCTCTTTTTCTATAAAGTTTTAAATTTTAAATTGTTTTACTCTTTTTTACTGTATATTATAAATAATTTTTCCAAAATAAAAAGGCTTTTAGCCGTTTTATTTTACAATCTCTGATGAATACCAATAGTAATTATCATTACTATCTTTCTTAAATATTAATTTATATAAACTAGATTCATTCCCATAGAAATTAAATATATTTTCAGAATTTATATTATCTGTTTCTTCTGCTATTTTTTCACTCATAGCAACATCACTAAATATACCACCCTCTATTCCATTGTAACCAGTTACTAATAAATTAACATAAACTAATATATCATTATTATCTTCTTCAGCGTGATTATAATTTAAATATGTTCTATAATCTGCTGCTCCTCCACCATCAAATTGGTTACAAGTTAAATATTCTCCATCTAATTTACATTCTACAAGTTTATCTACACCAACTCTAAAAGTCTCATAATTAACTCTTTTGTCTGAGCCAAACATTTGATGATAATACTTTTCATAAATATCTGTATTTACTCTTTCTAAATAACCATTAGCATTGGTAATTGTTTTTTCAATATTAGGTATTTGCATATAAACATATTCTAATCTTTGATTATTATCAAATCATTATAGGTTATATCATCTTTTTGATAAAGCATATAATCTCCAGCTGAACTAGCTAATAAGATATTTGTTTTATTAAACAGTGTTTCACCGAGTTCGTTTAATTCTTCTTCACTTAACCTATCTTCTTCATTATTATTTTGTTCATTACCTTGATTGTCATTGAATTTATCATTATTTTCTACCATTTCATCTTCTTTAATAAAATTATCATATACTATATAACCAATACAACAAGATAATAAAATTATTAATATTACTATTATTACTATAAATTTTGTATTTTTTTCTTCCATGTTCTCACTCCTTACTTATCTTTAAATAATCTTAAAATTGGTTTAAATAACTCAAGTACAATAAATGAAGCAAAATTAACTAACATTACAAAGGCAAATTGGGAAATGTTAATAATTTCTAACCCAAATAATTTACCAACTGGGGTAAAGAAAACTATAAGTTGAATAACAAATAATATTACAATACCTATATTTAAATATTTATTAGAAAATATTCCTTTTTCAAAAATTTGTTCTTTTAAACTTCGACAGTTATAAGCAAAAACAAATTCATTTATAACTATACTAAATAAAGCAAGAGTTTGAGCAATTCCTTCGCCACTTTCGATAAATAAGAAATAAACTAATATACTTATACCAGCTTCTAAGATGACGGAGAAGATTAAGAAAGCCATAAAAAATGGGGTAAAGATTCTTCTATTTAAACCATTTGGTTCTTTTTTCATATTATTCTTGGAAGCGCCTTCAAAAGCAAGACAAATAGATGGTACAGTATCTGCAACTAAATCGATATATAATACATGTATTGCTCCGATAATATTACTACCTAAAAACATACCAAGAAGAATTATTACTATTTCCGTAAAATTACTAGATAAATTATATAAAACATTAGTTATAACATTATCATAAATTCTTCTTCCTTCAGAAACTGCAGTAGTAATAGTTTCATAAGAATCATCTAAAAGAATAATGTCTGCAACATTTTTAGTAACATCCGTACCGCTCTTGCCCATACCCACACCGACATTGGCAAGTTTCATTGCTGGAGCATCATTAACTCCATCTCCTGTCATCGCAACAACTTTACCCATTTTTTGTAAGGCTTTTACTATTTGTACTTTATTTTCAGGACTAACGCGAGCAAATACGGAATATTTGCTTACGTATTCCATTACTTCTCTAGGTTTTAAATTGTTTAAATCACTTGCATTAACTCCCTCATCATCACTAGCACAAATTCCTACCTCTTTACCAATGGCTAAGGCAGTAGCAAGATTATCACCAGTAAGCATGATTGGTCTAATGTGTGCTTCCCTGCATGTTTTTATAGCATTAGCAACATTTTTTCTAGCTGGATCTTTAAGTCCTATAATACCCACTAAAATTAAATTGTTTTCTTCTTTAAAATAATCATTTTCTCTAGTTACTTTTTTATCTATATTTTTATAAGCAAAGGCTAATACTTTTAGAGCTGAGTTAGAAAATTCTTGTTCTACTTTAATGTATTTATCCTTTATTTTTTTAGTTAATTTTATTACCTTACCATCAATTAATATATGACTACACTTAGCAAGTACCGCATCTAATCCACCTTTAGTATAAATTACTTCATTATTTTTATTGGGATAAATAGTACTCATCATTTTCCTATCGGAATCAAATGGTAATTCAAGTTTTCTTTTACTTTCTTTTATTTTTATTTTTTCTTTAACTAAAAAATTATTTAAAGCAACTTCAACAGAATCACCAGTAAATGTTTTACCATCTTTAGTAGCATTATTACAATACATCATAACATTAATAAGTTCTGGATATTTTTTTATATCTTTTAAATTAATAATATTTTCATTAGTATATATTTTTATTACTTCCATTTTATTGGTAGTAAGAGTTCCTGTTTTATCAGTACATATTACTTCTGTTGCTCCAAGAGTTTCAATCGCTGCCATATTTCTAACAATAGATTTTTTCCGAGCCATTTCACTAACACCAATAGAAAGAGTTGCGGTAATAGCAATAGGAAGACATTCGGGAACACTTGCAACAATCATCGAAATACAAAGCATAACAACGTTTAATAAGGTATAATCCATTATTAAACCATAACATAAAACGAATGCGACAAGAAAGGCTGCAATACCCGATATGAATGTCGATATTTTTTTAACTTTAACTTGAAGCGGTGTAATAGGTTCTTCTTTGGTATCAATAGTTGATGCAATTTTACCGATTTCGGTATCCATACCCGTATCAACAACAATTGCTTCTATTTTACCAGCAACAACAACTGTTCCTGAATAAACCATATTATATCTTTCAGATATTAAAACATCTTTCTTTATCACTTCATCGATCTTTTCAACACTCATACTTTCACCAGTCAATATTGCCTCTTCACACTTAGCAAAAAATGATTCAATAATTCTAGCATCAGCAGGAACTTTATCTCCCGCTTCTAAAATGATGTAATCTCCTTCAACTAAATATTCAGAATCAATTTCCTCTAATTTACCATCCCTTTTAACGGTTGTATGACTCGATTGATAACTTTTTAATTTTTCAACGGCATCTTCTGCCTTAGATTCTTGTAAATATCCCATAAAACAATTAATTAAAGTTGTTCCTAAAATAACAAATGGTTCTAAAAAGTCTCCATTAGTGAAAATAGCATAAAATAAAGATAATAATCCTACAACTAAAAGAAGAATAATCATGACATTTTTAAATTGATCAATAAAAATACGCAATTTACTTTTTTTGTTTTTTTCAATTAAAACATTTTTACCAAATATATTAAGTCTTCTTCTTGCTTCAGTATCTGTTAGTCCATCTAATGATGTTTTATATTCCTTTAATATTTCATCTTTACTTTTTTTATAAGCATCATTCACTAGTATCACCATTATAATGGTATCAAAATTTAAAAATTTATTCAAGAAAAAAACTACCTTAAGTAGTTTTTGATGTTTAATTATGTCTATGATGATGTTGATAATTATCACATATACCATCTTTATTTATATCGATATAATTATGATGTTGGTTAGTATCAAAATGCTTTTACAGAGACAAAACCTACTATAGAAATTATACCAACAGTTGTTAAACTTAGTAATAATTTTTTCACTTTATTTCTCCTTATTTTTTCTTCTTTTTCTTTTTAGTTTTTTTCTTATTATTTACATTATCATATATTGTTTCATCTAATTTATAATCTTCATCAGTTATTTCTTCAATTTTGTTTTCATCATCGGAATTGGTATCTTTTTCAGGTTTTGTTTCTTGAGAAATATTTTTATCTTTAAATTCGACTTTTTCTACTTTAATATTTTTCTTTTTTTTCTTACCACCTAAAGTTTTAGTAATTAATATAATAAACATGATAACTAAAATTACACTAAAACCGATAATAATATAAGAATAT
>CALVUU010000068.1 GCA_944363655.1 uncultured Bacilli bacterium
AATGGCTTTGACATTGATAGTATAATTAGTATTTTCTGATAAATTACTAAATACATTATTTGCTTGATATGCGCCATTATTTATGGAATATTCATATCTTACTATATTATTTGTTCCATTTGTTCCACTTGGGGTTAATGTTATACTATTCCATGTTGTACTTGCATTTACACTTGTTACTACTGGTAATATATATACTTCGGTTGTTATGGCTTCATAATATTCTGTTGATTCTATATTATTACTATCTACTACTTTTATTCTTATATCATATTCAGTTGAATCTGCTAAATTGGTAAATGTATAGGTATTATTACTTGATTCTATCCAATCATTATCATTTATCTTATACATGTATTTACTTACATTATTACTTCCACCACTTGCTGTTACATTTACTGTAATACTATTTAATGTAACACTATGTGTTACATTATCAACTGAAGGTATAACATATTCATTAGTTGTTACATTTGTTTCATAGACATTTGATTTTATATTATTGGTATCTACTACATAACTATATACTTTATATTCTGTATTTGATTTTAAACTTGTAAATTCATAATTATCTTCATTACTTTCTATAAATTCTACTGTATCTATACTTCTTGTATTACTTACTTCTTCTATTCCATAATAGTATTTAGCTATACTTCCACTACCTAAGGTTACATCAGGTGTTACTCTTATACTATTATAGGTTGTTGTTGATTCTATATTATTTATCTCTGCTAATTCATAACTACTCATTTTATCTTGCGTTATATATAGTTTTCCTGTTAATGTTTTATTAGTATTTGCTTGTTGGTCTGTATCTAAATTAACTAATGTTACTTCAATATTCCAATCTTGTATTGTTTCATTTGCATTGGTTGCACTTATTTCATAATCAGGAACAAGTAAGAATCCTCCAGTTCTTGTCGTTATATCAAAACCATCTTCATAGTGAACTAATCCTGTTATATTTTCTACCATGTTACCATTAGGATCAGTTACATTAAGTAATATCTCCGGAGTACCATTATCTGATGTATAAACAAAATCATTTGATTCAATAATAAGATATATATTATATGTAGCATCTACATTACTTGTTGTATCACCAGCTCTAAGTAAAGCTGTACCAGTAGTACTATCTGATAAATTATCCATACCCTTACCAAAATTATCTTGATTAGCTTGAATATATATTGAATCACCAAAATTAAATGATAATAGATCTGTTGAACCTGTTATAACACTCGTATCAATAGTTCCACTACGATCACCTTGCATAAAGAAGTATGCATATGTTGCACCAATAACCATACTTAAAAATGTAATTGTTGCTATTATTAGTAATATTTTATTTTTTTTATCTACTAAATTCATAAAATCACTCCAATATATTTGTAAATATTTTCAAAATACTAATATAGTATCATATTATATCTGAAATAATATTAACATATATTAAAGCAAAATTCAATAACGGTTTAGTAACAAAATGAAACTAGATATAGTAGTAATAAAATAGTAATATATCAATAGGTGAAAAACATGATAAACAGTCAAATAAGAATTCCTGAAGAATTATGGGATAAAATAAAAGAAATTAGTGAACAAGAAGAAAGAAGTATTAATTCTCAAATAGTTTATATATTAAAAAAATATATTGAAGAATATGAAAAAGAAGATAAAAAATAGCATAAAATATAGTAAGGTGATTATTATGTTTGGAACTAATGTTGCTAGTGGTTTATCCCTTACTAAAATTCTTGGAGGTATATCTAAAGGTTTATCTATTGTCAATCAAGTGATACCTTTATATGAACAAGCAAAGCCAATGATTAAGAATGCTAAAAAAGTAATGAGTGTTTTAAGTGAATTAAAAAATACAAGTAATAATAAAGCAACTATTGAAGTAAAAAACCAAGAAAAAACTGAACCATTAAAGGTTCAGTCTAATAACAATCCTGTATTTTTTCAATAATACTTTGTAATATAGTAATATAATTTAAATATTTTTTATCTTTTGATTTAGAATATATTAATTTATAATGTTTTATTAAATAATTATAATATTCTAAATTATTACTTTTACCAAATAATAATTCTGATTCCTCTAAATTATCAGATCCTTTTTTATATCTAATAATAACATAGTAATGTTTATTATCTTTTATTACTACTTCCCTATCTATTTTATATTTTAAATTTTTCATAAATAATCTTAATTCATAATGATCATTATTACTTTGAATAATTAATGTATTAGGTATATTACTATTACTTAATATATTTTTAATTGTACTAGTCCCCATTCCTGCAATAATACCTACATCATAGGTTTTAGTTATATTTTTAAATCCATCAGATAATATTAAAGGTATTTTATCTTCTATTTTATATTTTTTTAAATTATTTAAACTATACTCTAAAACTTTTGAAGATATATCCGTTGCAGTGATATCACTAGTTATATTATTTTGATATAAATATATTGGAATATATGCATGATCTGTACCAATATCAATAACACTGTTATTGATTGGTACTAGATCTGCTATTGCTTTTAATCTTTTAGTTATCATTCTTCAAGAAAATCTCTTAATTTCTTAGCTCTCGATGGATGTCTTAGTTTTCTTAAAGCTTTTGCTTCAATTTGTCTTATTCGCTCTCTTGTTACATTAAATTTCTTTCCAACTTCTTCAAGAGTATGACAAGTTCCATCAATAAGTCCAAATCTAAGTTCTAATACTTCTTGTTCTCTTGCTTGCAAGGACATTAATACTTCTTTAATTTCTTCTTTTAAAATTTCATTTTCTGTATATTCTTCTGGTGATAAACTAGATTCATCCTTCAAAAAATCTCCAAGATGAGAATCTTCTTCTTCCCCAATTGGTGTTTCTAAAGAAACTGGTTCTTGACTTATCTTTAATACTTCTCTAACCTTTTCTACCCCTACACCCATTTTCTTAGCAATTTCTTCTTCACTAGGTTCTCTATTTAATTCCAAAGTAAGTTGTCTTTGAACTCGAGACATTTTATTGATAGTTTCAACCATATGAACAGGAACTCTTATGGTTCTTGCTTGATCAGCAAGAGCTCTAGTTATAGCTTGTCTAATCCACCATGTAGCATAAGTTGAAAATTTATATCCTTTATCATAATCAAATTTTTCAACAGCTTTCATTAAACCAATATTACCTTCTTGAATTAAATCAAGGAATAATAAACCACGTCCGACATACCTTTTAGCAATACTAACAACTAAACGAAGATTAGATTCCGCAAGGATTCTTTTAGCATCTTCATCACCACTAGCAACTCTTTGAGAAATTTCCATTTCTTCTGTACTTGAAAGCAAAGAAATACGTCCAATTTCTTTTAAATACATCCGTACAGGATCATTTATATTAATATCCTTAGTTATATCTTCATCATTTAATATAATATCTTCTGATACTTCTTTTGGTTTAACTTTTACTTGACCTGTTTCAGAATCGACGTCTGCTTCTGCTACTACTTCAATTTTATTATCCATTAATTTATTATATAAACCATCTAAAGCATCACTATCGATTTCTAATCCTTTTAATTCTTCCGCTAATTCTTCATAGGTAATAAAACCTTTTTCTTTACCCTTTGCAATTAAACTATTTTCTCTTTCTTCTAAAGTCTTAATTTCGTTCATATTTCACACTTCCTTTTTTAATTCAGTTAATTTAGTAATTAACTCAAGCTTTTTATCTATATCCAACTCTTTTTTAATTTTTTCCTTTAGTTCCTTTATTTCCTCTTTTTTTAAAATACTTAATACGACATCTACACAACTATTAAATTCTTCTAAAGAAACTACTGTATTATTATTTACACTGATTATTTCATTAACATAATTACTTAAATCTTCTTGAGGTATTATATAAGTAATAAAATCTGCTATATTAATATTATTATGTACATTATTATAATAAACTATTTCACTTGCTAACATTCTTTCTTTTTTTTCTTTAAAATACCCTAAACGATTCTTATAAATTGTTATATATGTTGGATCACTCATCATCGAAAACAAAATTTTACTAACCGCTATATCATATTTACTTTGTTTTGGCTTATCTACCTGCCTTGTATTAGTTATATTTTTATTTTTATCAACCACATTACTTTTTAATTCTCTTTTTAATATATCGGCATCAATTTCATAATCTTTGCTTATTTTAGATATAACTAACTCTTTTGTCAAGTCATCTGCGTTATTTAAACTAAAAATTACTTCTTTTACATATTCTATTAAGTCTTCCATATTATTTAAATTTTTATTGTTTTTTAAATATTCTAACTTAAAATCAATATATTTTAAAGCATGTTTTATATTATCTTTTAAACTATCAATTCCCTTAAGTCTTATGTATTCATCGGGATCTTTTGCACCATTTAATCTAACTACTTTCGTATCAACCCCAGCATTTATTAATAATTCTCCGTTTTTTACCGTTGCATCTAATCCAGCATTATCATTATCAAGTATTAATATAACAGGTACTTTTAATTTTTTTAAAACGTTTATTTGTTCTTGAGATAAGGCAACACCCATTAATGCTACAACATTTTTAATACCTTTACTACTAAGGGTAATAGCATCCATATTTCCTTCAACTACAATGACTTCTTTTAATTCTCTAATGCTCTTACGAGCATTATGATAATTAAATAATATATGTCCTTTTTTAAATATTTCTGTTTCTTTAGTATTCATATACTTAGCAGTATCTACTTCATTATTAAAAATACGTCCTGTAAAACCTACCACTTGTCCTTTTAAATCTTCAATAGGTATCATTATTCGATTAGTAAATACATCATATATATCTAAACCAACTTTATTTACTAATCCTAAATCAGTTATTTTATCTAAATCATATTTTTTATTACTTAATAATTTATATAAAGTATCTTTCTTGCTTAACGATAAACCAATATTAAATTCTCTAATAATTGCTTCATTAATACCTCGATTTTCTAAATACTTACGAGCATTTACCCCTTGTTCTGTAAATATATTATTCAAATAAAACTTTTTAGCCAAATCCATTATTTCATAATCTTCTTTATTACGTAAAGAATAATTTGTATAATTATTAATACTTAAGTTATAACCAACTTTATCAGCAACAATCTTTACCGCCTCTAAAAAGGTGACGTTTTCGTACTTCATAACAAATGTAAATACATTACCACCAGTTCGACATGTAAAACAATTAAATATTTGTCTTTCTCGAGACACTACTAAACTAGGTGAATGGTCATCATGAAAAGGGCAAACCGCCAAAAAGTTTTTGCCTCTTTGTTTTAATGATAAATAATCACCAATTATATCGACAATATCTGCTCTTTCCAAAATGGCACTGAGCTCTTCATCTTTAATATATGCCATATCTTCCCCTCTACCTATTATATATTCACGCTAGCACTAATTATCCTTTGTGTATTTCAAAAATCGTCATTATTTTACCATTTTTGGAGCAATTTATCAAGTATAGATGCAAAAAAACTTAAAAATAAAGCACTAATAAATACTCCTTCATTAATATTTACCCAAAATGTAGTAATAAAAGAAAGTAATCCTAACAAAATACCATATATAATCATAGCTAACTTACCATGGGGTGAACTAACAGAATCAGTATTTAATAGTATTAATCCTAAAATAGCACTACTATAATGAAATATATTAACATCCAAACCACTAAATATCAAAGAACAACCAATAAATACTAATAAACTAATTATTGCTATATTTTTTTTATAATTGCTAATAAAACTAAATATAACTAATACTATTAATCCCAGCACAATATTTGTTGAGGCTATCCCTCCAACATTTCGCCCCCATAATAAATCCCAATAATTTAAAAAATATATATTTAACTCTTCACTAGCATTTAAATAAGAATACTTACCAAAAAGATATACTAAAAAAATAATAAATAATTTACAAAAAGCTATTTTATTAAATTTAAACTTCTTTTCTATAATATTTGCTAGTATAAATGAAATTAATAAACCTCCACTATATAAAACTATATTAATATTCGGAGGTAAAAATAAAGGTATAATTAATATAAATAATAAATCTAAACTCCAAAATTCTTTCTTTTTAAATAATATTTTATTAACTAATATATATATACCTAAACTAATAACTAACATATAAATAATTTTCGGTACTAAAAATAAAGAAATTAAATTATGATTATATAATAAAATTCCATTTTTATAAATACCATATAAAATAAAAGGTATAAGACATAATATATACTTAATTACTATTTTTTTAATACTATCTTTATTATGAAAAAATACTTTATTCATTTTCTCTTCCTCAACTTATTTTTTAAATTAACAAAACCAGGACAAATATAAGAACATAGTCCACAATCAATACATTTATCTTTATTTTTTCCTGATAAAGGATTTACTCCCATAGGACAAATATCAATACATTTTCCACAATTAATGCAACACTCTTCTATATCATTTTCTTTCCTCATTATATTAATAGCATATATATTTTCATCTATAATAAAACTATCAATATCACTTACTATACTACCTTTCATTAAACCATTATAAACAATATAATAATTTTTATCTATAATATCTATATATTTACTTAATATTTCTTTTAAAGAAGTATATTTTTTAACTCTTATTACAATACCACATTTTATAGCATTACCCGATATAGTAATTAATAATGTATCATCAAAAAGACATTTTAAATAATTATTTAATTGTAATAACTCTATTGTAGATAAATATAAAGTAGATCCTTTTAATCCAATTTTTTCTTTTAAAAATTCTTCTTTTTCTAATAAATATTCATCATTTACTAAAGTAAGTTCAATATTAGGATATGTCCCAATAATATTTAGACAATCAACTATTACATTTGTATCAACATTTTTAACTACTAAATAATTATGATTACTTTTATAAAGAATACTAAGTTTATCAAATAATTCAAGTAATTCTAATATATTTTCTTTTAAAGCAAATATATTATTATATACATAAGGTTCATCATTTATAGTTGTAATTATAATATTTTCAAATTCGGTTTGACTTTTAAATTTATCCAAGAGTTTTTTATTCTTATTTTCATCTAAACATTTTAAAATATTTTTAATAGTTATTTCCCTACTTTTATTTTCAACCTTACTATCTTCTCGAAAATCATTTTCAATTACTAGACTATTTTGATAATATTTGCTAAATAACATTTTTTTAACGCCATAGGCAACTCCGGAGACTGGAGAGTAATAATTTTTACCAACAAAAAGCCCTTTATATACTAATTCATCTTGATGAACTAAAATATCTTTAACAGGAATATAAACAAAATCAGGATTTAAAAAATACTTTATATCATTACTTACTTTAATATTTTTATCTTTTTCTAAACTAAAGAACCGCATTATTATTTTTCCTTTCGTTCTACTAAATACTTGTGTAAATCTCTTGCTACATTTTCCGGGATAATTTCCTTTAATTCAGTAATTGATGCTTCCGCTATTTTTTTAATACTTCCATATTTTTTAATAAGTTCTTTTTTTCTTATTTTACCTATACCATCAATATTATCTAAAATACTGGCAATACTCCCTTTATCCCGTAACTTTTTATGATAAGTAATTGTAAATCTATGAACTTCATCTTGAATACGTGTTAAATAATGAAATATATCACTATCACGAGGAATATCGATAACTTCTAAAGTAGCTCCATCAATTAATTGATTAGTCCGGTGGTGATCATCTTTTTTTAAGCCACAAACCTTAATATTTAAATGTAGAGCATCAAGTATTTCATTACAAGCCCTAATTTGGTTTTCTCCTCCATCAACAATTATTAAATCGGGCATTTCCGTTTTATCAACCATAGCTCGGTAGTATCTTCGATATATTACTTCTTTCATCGTATTATAATCATCATTTTTATCAACACTCACTTTATATTTACGATATTCACTCCTAGCGGGTTTACCATTTTTAAAGACAACCATCCCACTTACCGAATATGAACCAAATAAATTGGAATTATCGAAAGCATCAATCCGATCTATTACAGGCATATTAAGTAATTCTTTTAAAGATTCATTTGCTCCAATAGTTCTAGCTTCATCATTACGAATAATATTTACTTCTTGTTCTAAACTAATTTTAGCATTAGTTTTAGCCATATCAATTAAATTTTTCTTGTTACCTTTCTTTGGTATTATTGCCCTTGTATTTAAAATATTACTTATTACTTCACTATTAAGTTTTTCATCAAGTAGTATTTCTTTAGGAACTTCATGCTTTGTATAAAAATTTAAAATATAAGAATTAACTTCATCATAAACATCACTTATTAAATAAAATTTATCGTTATTTCCTCCGACGATTTTACCATTACGAATAAATAAAATTTGTACCGAAACAAGTCCTTCATCAAAATAAAAGGCAATAGCATCCCGATTTATATAATCATGCAATTCAACTTTTTGCTTGTCTAGTATTACTTTAATATATTGTAATTCTTTTTTTAATTCAAGTGCTGCTTCAAAGTTGAGATTTTCACTAAAAACATTTATTTTCTCCATTATCTTATCAATTAATATCTTATCATTTCCTTTTAAAAAATCTAATATTTCACTCTCCATTTTAATTAAAGCATCTTGATTAACATTTTTTTCACAATACCCTAAACATTCTCCGATATGAAAATACAAACAAACTTTTTTAGGCATACCTTCACATTTTTTTAAAGGATATAATCTATTGATTAAACCAACTATCTTCCGCGCAGCATAAGCATTAGGATATGGTCCAAACAACATCTTTTTATCTTTCTTTTTAATATTTAAATACCTAGAAACTTTAAGCCGCGGATATGGTTTACTAATATATTCAATATAGGGGTAACTTTTATCATCTTTAAGTAAAATATTATACTTAGGATTATATTCTTTTATTAAATTAATTTCTAAAATAAATGCTTCTTGTTCCGTAGTAGTAGTTATATATGTAAAATCTACTACTTCACTAACCATTTTAGCAGTTTTCCCAGTAACAGTACCTTTAAAATAACTATTAACTCGTTTATATAAATCCTTTGCTTTACCAACATAAATAATCATATTATTTTGATTTCGCATTTGATATGATCCCGGTAAATGAGGTATCGTTTTTAATTTATCTCTAAGCATTATTTCCCACCACCAATATTATACTACAAAATA
Source organism: uncultured Bacilli bacterium (assembly GCA_944363655.1). The sequence goes on from CALVUU010000068.1 coordinate 9,272, forward strand.
ACATAATTTTACGATATAATATTGGTGGTGATATTATGAATTTAATAAATTCTTCCCAAATAGAAATAAAAAAATCTAAATTTATTAGTTATTATTACGAAATAAATAATACTGATGAAGTAAAAATTATTTTAAATAATTTAAAAAAAGAACATAAAAAAGCCAAACACTTTGCTTATGCTTATAAAGTATTAAACACTGCTGGTAAAAGTGATGATAAAGAACCAAGTGGTAGTGCAGGAATACCTCTTTATAACCTAATTGAAAAAAAGAATTTAAATAATATATTATTAGTTGTAGTTAGATATTTCGGAGGAACAAAATTGGGAATTGGGCCATTAACTAGAGCCTATTCTAGTGCTGGTGCTTCTGCATTAAAAAAATGATCATTCGACCATTTTTTTAATTTCATCAATATTTCTAAATCCAATTTCTTTTTTTATTTCTTTTCCCTTTTCAAATAAAATAAGCGTAGGAATACTCATTACTCCATACTTTGCAGCTAAATCAGGGAAAATATCAACATTAACTTTCAAAACATCAATAAAATCGATATCTTCAAGAATTGGTGCTAACATCTTGCAAGGCCCACACCAATCGGCATAAAAATCAACTAAAACTTTTCCATTTATAAAATCATTAAATTCTTCACTTTTTTCTAAATGTTTTACCATAACTCCTCCTTATATTACAACTGTATTTGAAAATACAATTTTGCCATCATCAATTAATTTTTGAGCGTCTTCCTTAGATATTATATTATAATAAACTAAAGTATGCAACACTTGGAAATTTACATCTTCCCGATTAGAACTTTCATCCATTTCATTTAATATTTCATTAATTTTTTCTAATGCTTGAGTACTACTTGCAGCAAGTGATCCAATTATTGGAGTTCTTTCTAATAAGACAATAGAAAATTTACTTTCTGCAACCATTGGTTCTGTTGCAGGAATATGAAATAAAATAAAAGTTATCAAGAAAGCCATAACTAAACCTTCGATTAAACCTAATATTCCTCCCATTATTTTTGATGGAATTGCTAAAACAACTGTTATTTCTAATAATTTTTCTACCAAACCAGCAAGGTTAATTAGTATACTTAAAACACAATATAGTACTATATAAATTACTATGAAAGCAATAAGTTCATAAATTAGTACATTTATTGCTGTAATACCATCAAATATACCTCCAAAATTAAAGAATGGTAATAAATCCATCAAGAAATTTGCCAAAAAGTCTTTTAAAACAAATGCTAATACTAACACAGCACAAGTTCCAACTAATTGAACTAATGTTTTAATAACCCCTTTTTTAAGACCAATGACCCCAAATAACAAAATAATTAAAATACTAACAATATCAATAATATTCATATTTACGTCTCCCTATCTTAATTATATTATAATTATGATGAAAAATAAAGACAAATATGATAAAATTTAATCAAGTGAGGTAAAATTTTATGACAATAGTTTTTAAAGTTAGTGATAATGTTAAAGAAAAAATGATTAAATATTATAAAGACTTAAGAAAAGAAAAAACTCCACCATATGCTATATTTCAAGCTATGGAAGCAGATACAACAATTACCCTTTATGAATCAGGCAAAGCAATGTTTCAAGGTGTTTCTGCTGATATTGATGCAAATATTTGGATTGATTTAGAACGTAAACTAAATAATCGTATTATTGATATTAAAACGGGTAAGGAAAAAAATAAGAAAGAAAAAACTTTAAAATATCGTAAGTTTGATAAATATAACACTGTTGGTTCTGATGAAGTTGGAACGGGAGATTATTTTGGACCAATTGTAGTTACTGCGACATTTGTAAGTAAAGAAGATATTTCATTTTTAGATGAATTAAAAGTAACAGATTCAAAAAAAATTAATGATGAAACCATTAAAAAAATAGCTCCCAAAATTATGGAAAAAATACCTTATTCTAGTTATATACTAAGTAATAATGAATATAATAAATTTCATAACGAAAGTATTAATATGAATAAAATAAAAGCAATACTTCATAACAAAGTATTGCTTAATATGGTAAATAAAAATTTACCATATGAAAAAATTGTAGTAGATCAGTTCACACCACCAACAAAATATTATGAATATTTAAGTGATGTCAAAGATAAAGTAATAAACATTACATTCACCACTAAAGCCGAAGAACAATGCTTAAGTGTTGCTTGCGCATCCATCATAAGCAGATACATATTCTTAAAAACAATGCATGATATAAGCGCTGAATTAGGCATAGATATTCCTAAAGGGGCTGGAACAACAGTTGATGAAGTCGCAGAAAAATTAGTTCGAGAACATGGCTTTGATATTCTAAATAAATATGCTAAACTTAATTTCAAAAATACAGAAAAAATAAAATCGATAAACTAACTAAAGTTATCGATTTTTTCTATACTTTTTAAAGCTATCCACCATTAAACTAATCTATATTATCGTAGAACTACTGATAATCTGTAAGGGTCATCAGAAGTTCCGCTTCCTCCTTCTAGTTGGACATTAGTATTTAGATAGAAAGACGGACGAACAGCAAGCGCATAGCTGACACGGTCGCTAGCCACGTAACCACCGTAGGTGAAACGCACAATAAACGCACTATCGCTATAGTCCGTATCACGGGAAATTAACCGTTCAGTTGAACCTAAATATAGCCAGTTATCTGTTCCATAATTTGATGAAATTGAACTTAATGCTAATGTCCATTTTTCTGGACTTGCCGCATATCCATAATCTGATACATACATTAATCCTATTTTCATTGTTTCTTCATAACCACTTTGTCCTGTTCCTACTTCTACATCATAATATTGTTTGGCTGTATTTGTATCACTATATGCCATCCCGCCTACTTGCCATGTGTATTCTGCTATTAAATCTTGCCATGCTACTGGCATTGTATTATAGTACATTTCATTTAATGTTGTATAGATGTCTGGTTTTGTACTTGCATTCCATATATTACTATCTCCACTATCCCATGCATAATCTCCTATACTTGTTGATTTTATAAGTTTTACTTGATTACCAAATACCCCAACAATTCGATATAAGTTATCATTTGGACATGGTGCTGCATCTGTTCCCAAACATACAAAATTATTTGGAGATGGTCCTGCATATCTATAGGAATTATCTCCTGCTTCAAGTGTTCCGTATGTACCAGTCCCATCGTGATAATATAAATCATTCTCGCCATCTTCCGTATATAAATCAGAAATGTAATCAGCTAAATATATAAGACTTTCAGTCGTAGCACTAACTCCACTTTGGTTTGATTGATGTCCTGCAGTATCTTCTACATATACTTTAAAATTATATGTGGTTCCTGCAGTTAATCCTGTAAATGTATAACTATTGCTTGTACTATTTACCCAACTTGCTCCATCGTCTTTAGAATAATAATATTTTGATATGTTGTTTGTTCCTCCACTAGCTGTTACATTAATTGTTATACTATCACTTGTTATATTGCTTGCATTTACATTACTTACACTTGGATTTATATATGTTGTCGCTTCACTTGTTGATGTTACCGCTGATGTTCTTCCATTACTATCTGTTACATATACTTTTAAATAATATGTCGTTCCACTTGTTAATCCATTAAAAGTGTGACTACTATTTGATGATGAAGTATAGTTACTTCCATCATCTCTGGAATAATGATAACTTACTATTGAACCATCTCCTGGTGTAGCACTTACATTTACTGTTATACTATTTGTTGTTGCTGAAGTTGTAACACTTATCGTTGGTAAAGTATATGTATCTGTTCTTACTGTTGTTTCATATATATTCGATTCTCTTCCTATACTATCTATCGCTTTTACTTTAATTGTATAATTTCTATTTTCTGATAAATTACTAAATACATTACTTGTTTGATATGCTCCATTATTTATTGAGTATTCATAATGATCTATTGCATTTGTTCCATTAGTTCCACTTGGTGTTAGTGTTATACTATTCCATGTTGTTTCTGCATTGACACTTGTTACAGTTGGTAATCGATAGATTTCTGTTGTTATTGCTTCATAATACTCTGTTGATTCATGGTTCTCACTATCTACTACTTTTATTCTTATATCATATTCTGTTGTATCTATTAAATTAGTAAATGTATAAGAATTAGTTTCTGATTCTACCCAATCATTATCATCTATTTTATACATGTGTTTAGATACATTATTACTTCCACCACTAGCTGTTACATTTACTGTTATACTATTTAATGTAACACTATGAGTTACATTATCTATTGTTGGATTTTCATATTCACTTGTTGTTACATTTGTTGAATATATATTTGATTTTATATCATTTTCAT
>CALVUU010000069.1 GCA_944363655.1 uncultured Bacilli bacterium
ATTGGATATTCTCCAGTTGTTATATATTTATAAAATTCTGATGGTGATAATTTTGCTAGATTCCATTGATATCTATCATTATTATAATAATTTATCCAATCATCAATTATCTTTTTTACCTCTTCAAATGTTTCACATTCACTTACATCAATTTCATCCTTCATGTGCCCAAAAAAGCTTTCTTGTGGTGCATTATCCCAACAATTACCTTTACGAGACATAGATTGTCTTAAGCTTTTATCTTTTAATATTTGAATAAAACTATAACTAGTGTAATGACATCCTTGATCACTATGTACTAATGTTTGATTGCTTAAAGATATCCCTTGTTTTTCTATAAGAATATTTACCGTTTCTAATACAAAATCCACCTCAAGTGATTCGCTTAACACATAAGCAAGCAACTCTTTAGTAAACGCATCTAAAATAGTTGATAAATAACATCTTGTATTATTATATGGGATATACGTTATATCCGTTAATAATACCATTCTTGGGCCATGTTCTCTAAATTCTCGATTTAAAATATTGTCAGCCACATTATTTGTCTGTAGAGCTTTAGCCATTCTTCTATAAGGATTGGCTTTTCTTATTGGACAAAACAAATTATATTTTTTCATTAACCGTCTTATTTTTTTTATGTTCATTATAATTGGTGGATTCATATGGAGTAATCTCATATAAATGCCTCTAGCACCTTTATCATATCCTCGATACTGATATGCTATTAATATTAATTCAAAATCTTTTCTATCACGTTCTTCTAATTCTCTTCTTTTTTCTTCAGCACCAACCCACCTATAATAACCTGAGCGAGATACTTGGGCTATATCACATAACATTGAAACCGATAGAACATTATTTTCAGATTTTACCATTTCATATATTATTTGAAATTTATAACTAGTATTATCATTTAATATCAAGGATCCTTGTCCTTCTTTAATACTTTTTTTAAGAATTCAACCTCCTGCCTTAAATATAGCATCTCATGTTGCATTTGTTGTAATGTCTGTTCAGGATTTAATAATTCTGGTTTTTTTATTTTCATGCGTTTAGATCTTTGATATCCTTCTGTAAATTCTCCTGCCAAAGCTTCTTTTTTTACTCTCTGAACTATACTATCTATTTGTTTTTGTCCGAAGTAATCGAGGTTATAATTTAATTCTTTAAAGATTGCTCTAGGGCTCATTCCCGCTTGATACTTTGTCCAAAAAATCTTTTTAAATTCTATTGTAAAAAATATTCTTTTATCATCTACTTGTAAAGTATATGGATTGGCTTTTAATTCTTTTATTTGTTTTTGCGTATATTTTTTCATAACTCCTCCTATGGTATATAATTATATTAACACCATAAGAGCTGTTAATAAATTAAAATACCCATATTTTTGTGTCTACAATTAAGGTTTCTATACCTTCTTGGTATGTCCATTTTATTGGATACCTTCTTCTAATTGTGTCCACACTTATGGGTACATTATAGTCCACACTTATGGGTACATTATAACTAATTCCTTGACTTATTCCTTGAGTTATGCCCTCACTAATACCTTGTTCAACGCCTTCATTAAATGCCATTTCTTTTTCAGTATTATAAAGCATCTCTTTTTCTTCCTCTTCGGTGTATGGATATATAAATGTATCTTCACTAAACTTCATTAATGCATCACCATATTCCTTTACTATTTCATCGTCTGGAAAAAAGTCTTTTAATTCTTCTAATGTCATATCTAACATTAGTAAATACTTATATTCCTCTAACTTACCCTTATCATAGCAAAATTTCTTTATGTTGTCTATAAAAACATCATATGATGCTAAATTTTTTATTATGTGTCCATGAGCATTTCCAAATCTATTTTCTAATATTAATTCATCTGTTTTGATATCATTCTTACCAAAATTTAAATTTATTTGAATTATATCAGTAACTAAATCATATATCTTTTTTCCTTCATTATTGGTTGTAACAGAATACCTATTAAACAATGCTACTAAATAAACAAAATTTCGAAAATATTTAGCATATGTATAATCATTAGTATTTACTTCTACATTTGCTATTATTCCATCTATTTTGACAATTACATCTACTCTTTTATTTTTTTCATGATTATTTATTTTACCTATTTCTGTATTTATAAATTCTATTATCTTTACATCTTTTTTTAATACTTGTCCTATTATATTTTCCAGTATTTCTTTTCCTTTGGTAGATGATACTATTGATTTAAAACAATTATCATCTGAACCCTTTACTAATTTGTTCATCAACAATTCCCCCTCGTATAATATTGGAAGAAAAACTAAATACCATGGCTTTTTTAGTTTTTCTTCCTCGGTTATTTATACTATCACGCATTTTTAACATAGTCCATAGGAGATTTTGTCTACTTTTAGCAAAAAAAGGAGAAAAAAGTCAAGTAATAACAAATTAATTAACTTGACTTAAAAAAACAAAATCTATTAAAAAGTTTACTATTAAATACTTATAATAATTATTGGGTATACATGTATGTTTTTCTATAGTAAAATCATTATAAATAACAATATAATTTATATCATTATTTTTTATATATTTTTGTAATATTTTATCATAACCAATTGTTTTTTTCTTTCCGTTATAATCAAAGATAATTATATAATCTCTATATATTTTTTAAAGAATTTATATTTGTTTTGCATAAAAATACTTATCAATAAGTTTTAAAACTTTAATGTTATTACAATATTTGTAACAATTAGAATATGTCATAATTGTACAAAATGTTTTATAATGACTAATTCTTTGATTTTTAAATAAGTAATTTACTTTTTTAATTCTTTTTTTTATTTTTTCTAAATTACTTCTTTTTATTTTAATAATTGTTTTATTATCAATAACTTTAAACACATAACCTAAAAAAGAAAATCCTATTTTATTATTTACAATAAAAGTCTTCTTAGCATTTAATTTTAATTCATATTCATTTTCTAATTTTTGAACAATTATTTTTTTGGCATTTTTTAACTTATTAAGATCTTTATCCATTATAATAAAATCATCCATATACCTGACATAATATTTTAATTTTAAATCATTTACAATAAAATGATCCAACTTATACAAATAAAATATTGAAAGAAATTGGCTAGTCATATTTCCAATCGGTAAGCCTTTATTCAAATAATACAATGGTACATCGATATTATTTTTAGATATATTATATAAAATCTCTTCGTTTACATATTTTTCATTAGTTGTATCTATTATTTTACTGATTAAATCATATTCATAATCATTTAATTTATCCTTAATTTCTTCTTTTAAAATATTGTGATATATACTATATAAATATTTACTTATATCTATTTTCAATATATAAAATTTATTATTATCTTTTTTTATTTTATTTAAGTATTTTTTTACTAATTTGATTCCATAATCAGTACCCATATTTTTTCTGGTAGCAACATTTCTAGGATCCAAATATTTAGTTAGATTTTTTTCTAAAGAATATCTAGTAATAAAGTGATTAATTATTTTATCACTAACATTAAGACTCATCACAAGACGACACTTTGGTTCATAAATTAAAAATATATTATATTTTTTATGACCAATTTCCCCATTATTTAACATATTAATTATTTTAGTAATATTTTGCATTTTATTTACTTCAAAATTATATAATCTTTTTTTATTTTTAACATTTTTAGATATTTCAGTTTCATAAATATGTAATATATTTTCTATGGTGATATTACTTTTCATTGCGACTCCAGGCATAAATCATTTTATTTATTTTTAACAATTGTTCAATTTTACTCAAACATTGTTTTTCACTTATATATTTAAGTTTAAATGCTCTTTCTAAATAAAAATCAATTTTATTTATTTTAGCAAGTGCCGCAATTTGATAATTATGCTTAAGTTCAATATCAGTTTCATAATTGGCTTTTATTACTAGTTCTAAAAGTTCTAATGAATCATTATATATTAATCCTCTTGAAACTATATCTTTTTTAGGAAACGTAAGTAAAATTTTTTCTAATCCTAAAATAAAATTTTTAATATTCTTTACAATTAAAAATTTTTCATTATTAGTTGTTTTCTCCACTTTCTATTCCTTCAATAATTTTTTCTAAATTTTCTATACTAAAATTATTAATTTTATTTTTAATTCTTGTTAGTCTTTCTTCTAATTCATAATTTTTTAATGCTTCACATAATAACTTATTGTATCTTTTGTTAACTCCTTTATTTTCTTCAATTAAAGCATCTTTTTCATATACTTTATAAGAAAGAGCATTATCTTCTAATGCACTTTTTACTTTTCCAAATGCACTTTCAGGAAAACCTACTGATTGCTTATATTCAATATATTTATAGCCAACTAAGTGGTGTAATATTAAGCCATCATCTCCAAAAGCATTGTAAAATTTCCCAGATTTATAAAGGGAAACATAATTTTTTGTCATAACTTCTCCTTTTTATTTAATATTTTATAAATATGCCATGTAGAGGAGTTACGTATAACCCCTCGTGCATATTTCATGTTTGGATTAAATCCTGGATAATCTTTGTCCTTTATCTCATTCATCATAAAACCTTAATCTTATCATTCTAGAACTATAAAGGTCTCGGGCGCACCGCATTCGTATTGTTCACGTTGTTGTTGTTGACATTGCCTGTGTTGTTCACGTTGAACGCATTATTAGAATTGTCCGACCTGCGGGAAATTATTATAAGATTACCCAATAAATGTAAGTAATTAATATAAATCACTACATTTAATTTTTGATGCCAGAAAAGAAACCAGCATCTAATTTATTTTTGGAGAGGGATTACAATAATATTATTGCTTTTACATTAGAATTAAATGTGAACCACTACATTTAATTTATACTATTTCGATGCCAGAAAGGAAACCAGCATCGTATCAATTTATATTGCTACATATTGGCGTCCCACCTGCCACTTCTGCACTTGCGCGCAGTAGCGGCTAGTCCAAATATGCATCAATCTATTTCTTCAACCTTTACCGTTCATAGCAAAAGTTTGCCCCGCTCGCCTCGCACCGTAAAGGCGCGAAGACGAGCATATTTGCATCGCCCCTAGCCTATTCTAAGCGGCTCAGCCTTACTGCCTGATCCGCTAACATATGTTACACTAGACTCCAGATAAAAGGACGGGCGCACCGCATACGTCGTGTCGTCCACGCCGTAGTTGTAGACAATGCCTGTGTTGTCCACGTAGAACGCAATAGTAGAATTGTCCGACCTGCGGGAAATTGTCCATTCAGTTAGCCCCATGAACATCCAATTATTATTCCTATTTGTATTATTATTATAGCTTCCTAAATTCGTTGTCCAATTGTCTGGGCTTGCTGCATATCCATAATCACTTACATACATTAACCCTATCTTTGCATTGTATGGTGTATTTGTTGAGTTATTTCCTACTTCATATGTATATGCTGTTTTTACTGGACTACTATATACATTTGAAAATGATGCTCCTCCTACTTTCCAGCTAGTTGTTGCTATTTTACTACTCCACATACTTCCTATATTATTCAAGTAATTTTGATTTAAATTTATTGTATTCAAAGTAGCTTGACTCCACGTATTACTACCATTATTGCTATTCCAATAATATCTATTTATTGTTGTTTTTGTCCCTTTATAATACCTTGAACTGCTATCTGTATATGTATTACTACTATAATCTCCATTTGTTCCAAGTAAATCACTATTTGCATATTCATGTTTGATTAATTTTACTTGATCTCCAAATACTCCTATTATTCGATATAAATTATCTTCTGGACATGTTGCTACATCTGAACCAAAACAGACATAATTATTGGGATTGGCTCCGGCATATCTATATGAATTATCTCCTGCTCCATTTGCTAAACTGCTATTATGATAATATAATCCATTTGCTCCTTGCGATGTATATAAATCTTTTATATAATCCGCTAGTGTAATTGGATTATCTGTTGTTGCACTTGTACTCTTTTGACTTGATGAGTGTCCTGCGGTATCTACTACATATACCTTAAAATTATATGTTGTTCCTGGACTTAAGTTATTAAATGTGTAACTACTACTTGTACTATTTACCCAGGTACTTCCATTATTACTTGAATAATAATATCTGGATATACTATTACTTCCTCCACTGGCATTTACATTTATTGTGATACTAGATTCTGTTATATTACTTGTACTTACTGAATTTACTGTTGGATTATTATAGGTTGTTGTAGCACTTACTGTTCTTTCATTTGATTTTTTACTATTAGTGTCTACTACATAAACTCTAAATGTATATTTAGTTCCTGGATTTAAGTTATTAAATGTGTAACTACTACTGGTACTACTTACATAACTACTTCCATTATTACTTGAATAATAATATCTGGATATACTATTACTTCCTCCACTGGCTGTTACATTTATTCTAACACTATTTGTAGTTATATTACTCGCTGTTACATTACTTACACTTGGATTTACATAGGTCGTTGCTTTACTTGTACTATATACTGCTGATGTTCTACCATTAGAATCTGTTACATATACTTTTAAATAATATGTTGTTCCACTTGTAAGCCCACTAAAGGTATATGAATTACTACTACTTGTTTGATAACTACTTCCATCATTTCTTGAATAATGATAACTTACTATATTTCCATCTCCTGGAGTGGCATTTACAGTTACTGTTATACTATCTTGATTTGATGTTGTACTTACACTTATCGTTGGTAATTTATATGTATCTGTTCTTACTTGTAATGTATAGGGATTTGATTCTCTATTATTACTATCTATTGCTTTTACTTTTATTGTATATTCTGTATTTTCTGTTAAATTATTAAATACATTACTTTCTTGATATGCTCCGTCATTTATGGAATACATATATTTACTTATAGTATTTGTTCCATTTGTTCCTGTTGGTGTTAATGTTATAGAATTCCATGTAGTTGTTGAACTTACACTTGCTACTACTGGTAAAATATATACTTCAGTTGTTATGGCTTCATAATATTCGGTTGATTCCGCATTTTTACTATCTACTACTTTTATTTTTATATCATATTCTGTTGTATCTGTTAAATTTGTAAATGTATAGGTATTACTTGTACTTTTTTCATAACTAATTCCATTATCTTTACTATACATATATTTTACTATTTCTTCACTACCTTTAGTAGCACTTACAGTTACTGTTATACTATTTAATGTTACACTATGTTCGACACTATTTATTACTGGAATTTCATATTCATTAGTTGTTACATTAGTTGTATATGTATTTGATTTTATATTATTTTCATCTACTACATAACTATAGATTGTATATTCGGTATTTGCTTTTAAATTAGTAAATTCATAGTTTGGTGAATCACTTTCTTGATATTCTACTGTACTTGCACTTCTGGTATTTGTTACTTCTTCTATTCCATAATAATATTTAGTAATATTTGCACTGCCATTTGTTATATCTAATGTTGCATTTATGGAATCATATGTTGTTTTGGTTTCCACATTATTTATTTGAGCTAATTCATAACTACTCATTTGATCTTGGGTCATATATAATTTTCCTGTCAATGTTTTTCCAGTATTGGCTTGTTGGTCAGTATCTAAATTTACTAATGTTACTTCAATATTCCAATCTTGAATCGTCTGGGCCGTTGTGGCACTTATTTCATAATCCGGAATTAGTAAAAATCCTCCCGTTCTGGTTGTTATATCAAAACCATCTTCATAATGAACAAGTCCTGTTATATTTTCTATTTTGTTGCCATTTGGATCTGTTACATTAAGAAGAATTTCTGGAGTTTGATTATCGGTTGTATAAATAAAATCATTGGCTTCTATTACTAAATATATATTATATGTAGCTGTTAGACTACTAGTGGTATCACCTGCTCTAAGTAAGGCTGTACCAGTTGTACTATCAGATAAATTACCCATATTTTGGCCAAAATTACCTTGATGAGCTTGAATATTTATTTCATCTCCGAATGAAAATGATAATAGATCTGTTGCTCCAGTAATTATATTTGTATCTATATTACCATTACTACTTCCTTGATTTTGAAAGTATGCATAGGTTGCTGCTAATATAAAACTTATAAATGTAATTGCTCCGATTACTAGTAAGATTGTATTTTTTTTAACGTTCATAAACTACATCCTTCCCAATAAAATATAACATATTAAACTTAAATATAATGTCGAATAAAGTATGTGAAAATAATAATGTTTATATTTACTATCATTGCTAGTTTTAAACTAGCACTCTATATTAATTTTAGATAATATTTGTCTATAAGTCAATAAAAAAATCAACCGTTGGGTTGAAAAAAATTTTTTTTGCTTGTAAACTCGACACAATTTTACAGAGTTTGATTATTTTATTATTGATTCTAATGCCAGAACAATCATGTCATCTAAAGACTTTTGGCGATCTTCAATTGACATTACTACATTTGAAAATTTTGAGTCAGCAACAGTAGCCATGGCTGTAGCACTTCTATTCATCGAATTAGCGATATGAATTAAAGCATAGGCTTCCATTTCTTCTCCTAAAATTTTATCCTTATATTCAGTTGGAATACGATTTAAAACTCGGTCGTAATCAATATAAGGGCCATAAACATCCATCGTTGTTAGCATACCAATGTGCAATTTATCTTGCATGCCTAGCTCACCTGCGGTTGCAACAATTGTATCATTTAAATTTTTATTAGCAATTACAACATTTTCTTTATAATCATTATAAGTATAAGCAAAGTTTGATTCTGAATAAACACTATCACTTAAAAGTATTTCTGAAACTCCTGCTTTAGGACTTACAGCTCCGCAAGTTCCAATACGAATAATTTTTTGAACATTAAAGAAATGAAATAATTCAAAGGCATAAATGCTCATACTAGGCATACCCATGCCACTGCCCATAACTGTTACTTTTTTTCCTTTGTAAGTTCCCGTAAAGCCAAGCATATTTCTAACACTGGTAACTAAACGAGCATCACTTAAAAACTTTTCTGCAATGTATTTGGCACGCAAAGGATCTCCGGGCATCAAAACAATTTCTGCAATATCATCATTTTTTTCTACTTTAATATGTATCGGATTTTCTCCAATAAACATATATAATCACCTACCTTCTAATATAACTTGCAATTTTCCAGCAAATAAACTTAAATTTATTTCGGATGTTTGACCATAATTTAAATGTTTGGTTAACTTTCCGTCATCTATTTGCCATTCACAAACAAAGCCAGTATCATTATTACCATTTTCATAAGTAAAATACCTAAAATTATTATCTTTAATTGCTATGGCTATAGCAATATTTGCATCACTGTAATCTTTGGGAAATTGGACATAAACAATAAAATGCCCACCAATATTATTGGCACTTAATTCACATGTTATAGACTCTTTAGTAATGCCTTTTCGATCACAGGCTTTTTTATAAGTATCTTTAGTAATAAAATACTTCATATTTTCAGGATTTTTAATAATATTATTTAAAAAGAAATCCTTGTTAGATAAAATCATATTAGGAATTACCACATTAGTATGATAATAATTTAAACTTGTAGAGTTCATATGACTCCCTCCATTTTAATTTTAACAAAAGTTTAAAAGTTACACAAGGTTTAAAGCGGATTTACGTGAATTATTGTCAAATATATATCATCTAATGATGTTATTTCTTTTTCTAACCGGTTGGCAATATCATGAGATTCATAAGTAGATAAATTACCATCAACAAATATTGTAAATGACACTTGATACATATATCCTACTGGAGTAGCATTAAAATGTTGGATTTTCTTAACTTCATCATATTTGTTGATAATGGCTAAAACCTCTTTTTTAGTTTCTTCATTCATGGCTTTATCCATTAAAACATTGTAACTTGCAATAAATATTTTTATACCTGTTATAAGTATGAATACAGATATACCTAGGCCTACTACACTATCAACCCAAGTAATACCATAATAAACAAAAATACCAGAGATTAAAGTAAATGTTGTAATAATCATATCATTACGATGATCTTTAGAATTAGCGAGTAACAGTAAGTTATTATATTTTTTATAAACATGATTAGTATAAAGAAATAAACCTAATTTAACTAATATTGTTATTATGCATACTAAAATATACCATATAGTAAAATTAAAATCACTTGGATTAAAGAACCTAATTATAGAATCTTTAAGAAGAGTTATTGCTACAATGATAATTAAAACACTTATAAGCATAGAATAAATATATTCAGCTTTACCATGACCTAAATGATGATCATCATCACGAGGTTTACTAGCAAT
>CALVUU010000070.1 GCA_944363655.1 uncultured Bacilli bacterium
TTATTCCAAGAAGTATAGTAGGATTAGATTTAGGGATAAAAGATATAATAATAACTAGTTACAATGAAAAAATAGAAAATAGTTTATCTTCATTAGAGGTAAAGAATAAAATTAAAGGATTACAAAAGTGGCTTTCTAGATGTAAGTCAGGAAGCAAAAATAGATATAAAGTAAAATTAAAACTACAAAGAGCATATATGAAACTTAAAAACATTCGTAAACATTTAATACATGATGTAACCAATAAACTAGTCAAAGAAAATGATATCATAGTAATGGAAGATTTAAACATAAAAGGAATGTACCAACTACATTCTATAGCCAAATCCTTAACTAATATTCCACTGGCAGAGATAAAACGAGTCTTGGAGTATAAATGCAAGTGGCAAAATAAGAAATTACTTACCATAAATAGATATTATCCAAGTAGCCAAGAATGCTCAGTATGTGGATATCAAAATAAGGAAGTAAAGGATTTAAGTATAAGAAGTTGGGAATGTCCAGAATGTGGTTCATTACATGATCGTGATATAAATGCTAGTATAAATATAATGTTTGAGGGTTTAAAAATGTATGTAAATAGTTTATAATATAAATAGATGAACAAATTTAGTAGGGTGGCGACCATCCGAAATTGGTCTATGGAGAGTCCGATGGACTCTGTGAAGTAGAAACGCCTTGTAGTGATACAAGGATAGTCAAACTTGTTTGACTTTTTGTTCTATAATAGAAAGCGAGGTGGAAGAAATGAAAATATTATCAGTAAATGCTGGTTCTTCATCACTTAAATTTACGTTGATTGAAATGCCAGAAAAAGTAACAATAGCAAGTGGGCTATTTGAGAAAATTGGAATAGAGGGTAGTTTTTATACTGTAAAATATAATGGGGAAAAGATAACTAAGGAAGTACCTATGAAAGACCATTCTATTGCCGTTAAAAAACTAATGGATGAATTAATTGAATTAAATATTATTAATTCATTTGATGAAATTGAAGGAGTAGGTCATAGACTTGTACATGGAGGACCTGATTTTACAAAGACAGTTATATTAACTGATGAAGTAATTGCTAAGTTAGAAGAAAATATAGATTTAGCACCATTACATAATCCTGGTAGTATTACAGGAATGAAAGCTTTTATGAAAGTGTTACCGAATGTTGTACAAACTGTTGTATTTGATACAGCATTTCACTCAACTATGAAAGAAACGGAATATTTATATCCAGTACCGTATGAGTGGTATGAAAAGTATAAAGTACGTAAGTATGGATTTCATGGAACTAGTCATAGGTTTATAAATAAGACTATTAGTGAATACTTTGAAAGAAATGATTTAAAAATAATATCATGTCATATTGGTAATGGTGGTAGTGTTACTGCAATAGCTTCTGGTAAAGTTGTTGATACATCAATGGGCTTTACTCCTCTTGCGGGCATTATGATGGGTACACGTAGTGGGGACATCGATCCAAGTATTTTAGAATATGTTAGTAAGAAGACTGGTGAATCTTTATCAGAATTAACTAATGATTTAAATAAGAAAAGTGGTTTACTTGGAGTAAGTGGTGTTAGTAGTGATTCAAGAGATGTAGAAGTAGCTGCTGAAAACGGTAATAAAAGAGCTATTTTAGCTCAACAAATATATGCTAGTAAGATTGCTAATTATATTGCTATGTATAATAATTTACTTAATGGAGCTGATGTTATTTGCTTAACCGCAGGTGTTGGGGAAAATAGCAAAAACATGCGAAAGATGATTATTGAAAGAATTCAATCATTAGGGGTAAAAATTGATGATGAAAAGAATGATTTTCGTGGAGAATTTAGATGTATTTCTAGTGTTGATTCTAAAATACCAGTATATGTTGTTCCAACTAATGAAGAATTGATGATTGCTATTGATACAATGGAACTTGCAAATAAAAAGAATTAGAAAGTGGTGAGTATAATTAAAAGAGAATTATACAAAAAAATATTTAAGATTATTAAAGATTATGATGAAATAGTAATAGCTAGACATATTGGACCTGATCCTGATGCTATTGCTAGTCAAATTGCCTTAAGAGATTCAATAAAACTTACTTTCCCAAATAAAAAAGTATATGCTATTGGAGCAGGAGTATCTAAATTTAAATACTTGGGTAATTTAGATAAACCGGATTTAACAGAACTCAGTAATCCCTTATTAATCGTTTTAGATGTTCCCAATTTCTTTAGAGTAGATGGATTAGATGGCTTAGAATATCAAGCAATATTAAAAATTGATCATCATCCAGCAGAAGATATCATCGGAGATGTCGATTGGACAGATGAGGCAATGAGTAGTACATGTGAAATGATTACTAATTTAATTATGGGAACTAAATTAGTAATGGATCAAAAAATAGCAGAAAATTTATATATAGGAATGGTATTTGATAGTGATAGATTTTTACTTCAAAATACAAGTATAGAAACTTTTAAAACTGTTTATGATTTATTAAAGGTAAGTAAAATAGATTTTATACCTTTATATGATAATTTATATGAAAGAAGTATTACGGAAGAAAAATTTAGAGCTTTTTTAATAAATCATATTAAAATAAGTGATAATCATTTTGGTTTTATTTATGTATCTAGTGAAGATTTAAAAAAATATAATGTTGAAGCAACTATTGTTTCAAATCAAGTAAATGATTTTTACTTTATTAAAGAATTATTATGTTGGATGTTTGTAGTATATGATGAGAGAAATGAAATATATAAAGCAAATATTAGAAGTAGAGGACCAATAATTAATGAAATTGCTAGTAAATATAATGGCGGAGGACATAGGTTTGCATCAGGATGTCGATCTAAAGATTATAAAGTAATGGAAGATTTAGCTAAAGATTTGGATGATGCATGTAAGGATTATATAACGAAAGAAAATAACTAATGGAAATAAGAAAGATAAGTAAGAAAAAAAATAATTTATATCAAATATTACTTAGTGATAATACTTCACTAAGTTTTTATGATGATACTATAATTAAATATAATTTATTAGGTAATAAAAATATTGATGATAAATTATTAAAAGAAATACTAGCATATAATAATGAAATAAGTGCGTATTATAAAGCAATAGATTATATTAAAGTAAAACTTAGAACTAAAAAAGAAATAGAAGATAAATTAAAAAAATATGGATATACAAGTAATATTATAGAGAATACGATAAAAAAATTAGTTAATCAAAAATATATAAATGATGATTTTTATATAAATGCTTATATAAATGATCAAATTAATTTAACTTTAAAAGGTCCTAATAAAATTAATCAAGAATTAATTTTATTAGGATTTAAAGAAGAAGTAATAAAATCATGTTTAGATAAATATAATGGTAGTTTATGGGAAGAAAAAATAAAAAAAATAATAAACAAGAAAATAAAAAATAATCATACTTTATCTAAGAAAATGTTAATTAATAAAATAAGAAATGATTTAATCAAATTAGGATATGAAATAGAAATAATTAATAAATTACTTAGTAATATTGATTATCAAGATGATGAATTAATAATAAATAAAGAAATAAGTAAAGCAATAAAAAAATATAGTAAAAAATATCAAGGAAAATGTTTAGAAGCAAAAATTAAAATGTATCTTTATAGTAAAGGAATTGATTACAATATAGATATAAATAATTATTTATAGACTTGTTTATAATGAGTATGTTATAATTTAGAAAAAGAGAGTGAAATGAAATGAAAATAAAAGTAATTGTGTTATTTGTTTTTATGTTTATGTTATGTGGTTGTGAAAATTGGGATGATATATATTCCGAATATAAAGATATATTGGATGATGGAATTAATTGTTCTTATTCTTTAATTAGTGAATCTATTCCTAGTAATTATGTAACATCTATAACTTTTTCAGGTAGTAGTAATGGAATATATGCTTATTATAATAATGGGGGAAGAAATTTAATAGTAAATAGTAATAGTTATGAAAGTTTTCATGAAGTTAATGGATTTAGGCTTTATTATAATAATTTTGATTATATGGCATTTTTAGATAATTATTCGGTTACTAATACTTGTCCAAGTAATATTTATATGTATTCAAGTGGGGATTATTTTATTGATGATACTTGTCCTGCTAATCAATCTTGTTATACTTATTCTACTAGAGCTTCATCTGGTAATAATGAAAGTTCTAGTGGTTCGCAAGATGATGAGGATTCAGGAAAGTGTCATATAGAAAGTGCTATATATTGTAAAACGTTTGATAAAGATATTTTAGGTAATAATGTAAAATTAGAATTAGGATTTGAAACTTTAGGTAATAATAATGTTGGGAGATATTTTGTAGTAACTGATCAAGACTCTATGTATGGAGGAAGTAGTGTTGCTAGAGATAGTAATGGACTTACAACTAAATTTGGAAGTAATACATATATAATATTAAATCCTGAAAGAATTTATAGTAATAATAATGGAGATTATTCTATTAAAAATATTAAAGTGAATTATGATTCTACTGTTGTTTATCTTGCGGCTTATGACGATGATGATGCTCAAGGGAGTATTGAAATGGGTGAGGCAGAGGAATATGATCCTGATCGTCCAATAGTTGATGATGGGGGAAGTAATCAATCCAATTTGCCGGTTGAAGAGATAAGATTTTGTGAACGAAATGAAGTTAGAAAAACTTTTCAAATAATTGGTTATGTTTTATATGTTGCTAAGATATTAATTCCTTTATTGTTAATTATATTAGGTACAATAGATTTTGCTAAGGCTACTATATCAAGTGATGATAAAGCTCCGAAGGATGCTTTAATGGCTTTAGGTAAAAGAATTATTATAGCTATAATAATATTTTTAATACCAACAGTACTTAATTTCTTGTTAGGACTTGTTAATGGGGCAAGAGAAGCATTTACTGATGGGGATTTTACAGATTGTACTGATTGTTTACTAGATCCATTTGGTACTTGTAAGGCAGATGACGTTTGGTAGCAAATTAAAAAAGCGAATAATTCGCTTTTTTAATTTGTGTTACTTTCTGCTTGTTCTATTTGTAATAATAGATTTTGAATATAGTTTCTATATTGTCTATTTATTTCATCATCTTGAATTTCCATACTATATTCTTTACGATAATGTTGTAGAGCACTTATTCCAGCATCGGCATTATTTTTTATATATTCTTCTGCTAGAGTTTCAATTATTTCATCTTTAACATCATCTAATGCTTCTTTTTCGTAACTTTTAACTTTTAATATTACATGATATCCTAGTTCAGTAGTAATAACTTTTGTCGAATATTCACCATCTTCTAAATTGGTTGCAGCATTAATTAATTCATCATAGTCACTACTTAAATCACCATAGTTGATTCTTCCAAGTGAACCGCCATCATCTTTGGTTGATTCATCTTCAGAATATTCTTTAGCTAGTTCTTCAAATCTTTCTTCAATATCTTCGCCATTTTCTTTAGCCTCATTAAGTAGATTGATTATTTCTTCAACAGTTGCTTGTGCTTCTTCTTCAGAGGCATCAGTTTCTTCTTCTGTTGCATCTTCATCAATATTTGGGGTAACTAAAATATGACTTACTTCCATATCGCCGATGACATCATTGTTATAATATTCTTCAACTTGTTCATCAGTTATTTGATCTTTAGCATATTCTTCTATAGCATGACTTTGTAACATAGTTAGATACCAATAGTCGCGATAAGCATCAATTGTTTGATATCCTATTTGTTGAAGTTGTGATAGTAAAGCACTTTCACCACCAGCATTTTCAATCATGGCATCTACATAACCATCGCCTTGCTTTTTAGCGGTATCCTTAAAGTCTGAAAATTCATTTTCTAATATATAAGTATCAGTCATGGTAATTAAGGCTTGTAGTCCGAAATCATCTTTGATCATTTCATAAAAATCATTGACACTAATCATATCCCCATTTTCAAAAGTTACAATTGCTTCTTCACCATTTTCTAGAGTTGGAACTTTACCACAACCACTAGCAAGAAGTAAAATAGCACATAATCCAATTATTTTTTTCTTCATATATATCTCCTTTTCCAGGAATATTATAGCAAGAAATATAATTAAATACAAGAAAATATAGTATTTATAATTAGAGATATAAAAAAAATTATTTTTGACGAATAATTATTTCAATATTACATTTTTTTGCTAGTTCTAATAAATCTTTAAAATAATAGTTTGTTTTACCTGATTCATTGGCTTTAACCCATTCTGATGATTTATTTACTAATTTACCAAATTCTTTTTGAGTCATATTAGTTGCATCACGCATTATTTTAATAATATCTTTGGCTTCATATTTATTTGCATTTATCTCCATGTTTTCACCTGCTAGGATAATTATAAAGTAATTGCTAAATCAAAAAACCAAAATAGGTATTGACAATACCTAAGATAAATAATAAAATTGATATAAGCATAGGTATTGTTAATACCTATTGTGTGTATTTTAGGAGTATTTTATGAAGAAAAAGATTATATTTAGTATATTAATTTTATTAGTTTTATCATTAAGTATATATTTTTTTGGTAATAAGAAAAATTATCAAATAATAAGTAATGAAAAGACAAAACAAATAGTTAATTCTAATACTTTAACTATGATGTATGAAACAGAAGCTGGAAGTGGAGAATATCAAGTAGTTAGTGGCACGGCATGGCCTCAAGAAGGCTACATTTTTAATGAAAGATTATCAGGTTGTGAAAATGGGGGAATGTTATCGTGGAATAGTGATACTAAAAGAGTAGTGATGCAAACTAATAGCAGTGATAAGTGACATTCTAAGATTTGTCAAGAGTAAATTTTTATGGTATTATATACATGCCAAAAAGACACAAAATTTAACTTTTTTTTAAAAAATTAACATTTGTGTTTTATTTGGTATATAATATTAATGTAGTTATGTGGTGATAACTATTTATTAATTTGTTTGCAAACTGCAAAAATTTTTCTGAGTAATTTTGTAGTTGTAGCAATTGTAGCAACGTAATGATGTTTACCTTCGTTACGTTTTTTTCTGTAATAAATTTCAATGTCGTTTTCTTTTTTACTTAGTGATGTAATTCTTACGATATTCAAAGCTGATAAAAATAGTATATGTCTCATATATTTGTTTCCCGATTTAGAAATTGGTCCATGAGTATTAATGGTTTTTCCAGATTGTTTAATTGTTGGATCTAATCCACAATAAGCAGTTAGTTCTTTTATATTATTAAAACGATTAATATCTCCTAGTTCTGCAATGATTATTGCTGTTGTAAATTCACCAATACCATTTATAGAATTAATAGGAGTGAAATAAGGCGTGCATTTTGCAAAATTTATAAGTTTTTCTTTTACAATATTTATATTATTTTGCTGATTATTTATAATTTTTGCAATCTGAGATAGATTAGCAACAATTTCATCATTATAATTAACTGATGGATAAGAAGTGTTTGCAATCTCTTTTATTTTCGTTGTTTTGGATTTCCAATATCTAAATTTTTTTCTTTTAAAGAAAGTTTGTAAAAAGCACAGTCTTGTTTTCGAAATTATTTCAGGATGTGGATATTGCGAAATAAATGATAAGGCAATATCAGAATAAACCATATTTCCAACAAATATTTTTTCATATTCAGGAAAACATAAATATAAAAGATTTTTGTACCTATTTTTCAAATCAATAGTTGATTCACTTAAAGCAAAATATTGTCTCGAAAGAGCATTCATATTAAGGTATAATTCTGAAGGCTTAACGACTTCTCTGAAAGTATGTGTAAAAAACAATTCAGCTAAGGAAAGACAGTCTAATTTATCAGTTTTAGTTTTTCTTAAAGAATTTTTATGATTTTTTGAATATAATGGATTAATCACATAAACTTTAAAATGATTTTCCAAGAAAAACCTTTCTACAGGTCTATGATAAATTCCTGTAGATTCCATTATTACAGAAACATCTTTAATATTTAATTTTTTAATTCTAACAAGTAAAGATGAAAAATCTTGTTTAGAATGATTAAATTCATATGGGTCGATTAGAACTTCACCACAAGAACTAATTAAAGTTCCCATACTTTTTTCTTTGGCTACGTCGATAGCCAGTACATAATGCATAAGCATTCTCCTTTCCATGCGATTGGGCTCTAAAACTTAATACTCCTCATCACGCTTGTTATATAAGAATAAATCCTCACATTCTTAAACTAGGAAAATAAAAAGAAAAGAGCTAGGCCGTCATTCGATTTGGATACAAGACCCCTGTTACGCATTGCCTGAACTCAATCGCGATTTTTTACTTATTTCTTATAAGAAATAAGTAAAAAATATTATACAGTAAATTGTAAAAGTTTCAATATATTTCCACTTCCTTCATTTACTACTCGGTATTATACGTGTTATATTTATTTTGATAAAGAATCTGATATAATTTATCTAGCAGATTATATTATAAATAATGTTTATACAGGGGTAGATGGAGATAATGGATTATATTATCATGATGGAGTAGGAAGTTATACCAATGCTAATCAAGAAGCGGGAGATAATAGCTACCGTTATAGTGGAGCAAACCCAAATAACTATGTTTGTTTTGGATCGGATGCTGCAAGTTGTCCCAATGATAACCTATATAGAATAATAGGAGTGTTTGATAATCAAGTAAAGTTAATTAAGAGTACAAGCATAAGCAATTACTCTTGGAGTGGTTCTAGTTCAAATAATAGCAATAATTGGAGTGCAAGTACATTAAATACTGAAACATTAAATAAAACATATTTAAATGGATTAGGAAACGCATGGAGTAGTAAAATAGCAATAACAAATTGGAAAGTAGGAGGAAATTCATTAAATAATATAAGAGATGTTCCGGTAAAAACAGCATATCAAAATGAAATAGAAAGTCCAGCAGATTCAACAACATATAGTGCAAAAATAGGATTAATGTATGTCAGTGATTATGGCTATGCAACAAGTCCCCAAAATTGGGATATGGATTTGTATGATTATAATGATATTACCAGCAACAATAACTGGTTAGTCACAGGGGCATATGGAGAATGGTCAATAACTCGCAATTCAGGCGAGTCTGGTTCTGCATTCATGATTTATAACGAAGGTAATGTGGTTCTTAATTTTGTTATCAGCCCTGCCGTCGTTCGTCCTTCATTTTATTTAGAACCTAATGTAGTACTAAATGGGAGTAGCGGTAGTTCTGTCGATCCGTATCACTTATCTATCGCGACAGATAATATCGCCTATCAGTAAATTAATATTATCAGTGATTATATCTCTTAACTGAACAAAAAAATTAACAATTCATTAGCAAAGTTAATTTTTTTATTCAGTAAATTTATCAGTGTTTACATCATCGAATAACTGTCTTATATCAATTTCCAAAGCATCAGCAAATTTTCCAACGGTTTCAAGCGTTGGAGTTTTATTAATTGTTAAACATTCCAAATCTCTTACATAGCCATGAGTAAGTCCAGTTAAATCAGCCAGTTCTTGTAATGTATATCCGCGCATTTTTCTATATTTTCTTATGTTTTTCCTTACTTGAATTGATAATTTTTCTTTTGAATATCTTTCCATAGAAGATTATCACCCCGTTTATTTATGACATTATTTCATAAAAAATATAAAAATAATGTCGTCTAGCAGAAGTTTTTATGCTATAATTAAGAAAATAAGGAGTGGATAGTTTTATGAATCAAACAAAATTAAATGATAAGAAAAAAAGATTAATTATAATTATTAGTGTTTTAGTAGTATTTATCGGAATAACTCCTGCATATGTTGTAGGACAAATATCAACTGGTACCATAGGTAATGCAAATGTAACAGCTGATACAACAGATAATTTAGATTTTAGTATTGATAAAGATATTAATTTAAATCCAACTCAGTTTAATGTAGTTGAAGGTGGTGGAGGACTAAGTGATACAGCAGTTGGTACAGCAACATTACTTGCTAATTCAACTAATGATACAGCAACATTTAATTACTATGTATATTTTAATATAAGAACTAATAATTATACTTATACAACAGAAGATTATAAACCAGAGATAGTACTTACTATAACAGATCCAATAGGTCAACCAGTTACAGAAGTAAGTGGGCTTAGTTATGTAACAGTACAAAATGCTGATGGAAGTGAAGTAAGTGGTTTTGATATAACAACTAAAAGTGGTTTAATTAATATAGCAAGTAATTATGAAATAACATCTAATTCAAGTACAGATGCAACAGAACAAAACTGGATATTTACAGTAACATTTATTAATCTTACAACTAATCAATCAGCAAATGGTGGAAGTACATTAGATGCAGAAATAATATTAAGTAAAAATGAAAAAATTAATTTTGCAAATTATATAGTAAATAATGTATATGTTGAAGATGGGGTAAATAATTTATACTATCATGATGGTCAGGGAGATTATACTAATGCAGAGTTAGAAGCAGGGGATAATTCCTATAGATATAGTGGTGGTAATTATGAAATTGCTGATGCATATAAGAGCAGTTATAATGATATTAGTTCCATGATTGATTCATTAACTTTTATTGGCATTTATATTAATGGTGTGGTTGTTAATATGGCAGGAGAAAGTGGAGAATACAATATGCTTTTAGAAATTGCAAAAGAATATTGTACCACTGTTAGCAATTGCAAACCTGAAGAAATTGTTGCTGATGCTATAAATGATTCGGAAAATTTACAAGTTAATGAATTTATTGATTTTTATGAAAAAGGCGTAATGTCAGGAAAATATTTTAATGTTTATGGATTTTCTTTTAGTGACAAATTATATGTGCCAGTTTATGACGAGTATAACTCTGAAAGCAATATTTATACGTATAATAATAATTATACAGATGATATAAGTAGAGTTTTGGCACAATCGGGATATTTAAATGAAATTGTGAAAAATTATGTATGTTTTGGAAGTGATGAAGAAACATGTCCAGCTGATAATCTATATAGAATAATTGGAGTTTTTGATAATGAAAATAACGGAATATACCGTTTAAAGTTAGTAAAAAATGATTATGCTGATAATAATTTATTAGGCACAGATGGTGATTATGCCGGAAAATATTCCAATTTTTTTAGTGATTCAACTAATTATAAAGGCGAGAAAAAATTGAATGAAATTTCAGTATATTATTGGAATTTTAGTAATGGAATTAATAATTCATCTAATAATTGGACTGAAAGTAGATTAAATACAATCAATTTAAATACAAATTTTATTAATTATTTGGGAACAGAATGGTCTGAAAAGATTTATGATAATGAATGGAATCTTTCCAGCATTTCTCTAAACACTGGGAACTCTAAAAATTTATTTGATGAAGAATTTGATAATGTAGTAGGTACATATAAATCTAAGGTTGCTTTGATGTATCTTTCGGATTTTTTATATTCATTTGGTAATATATATTGGACTGATAGTTTTTTGGATACCAATAAAGGTGATTATGCTAGTGCTTTAAGTAACAATTGGATGTTCATGGGATTAGCAGAGTATTTATTAACTACCGATAATTATGAATATAGTGAAAATGCAATTTATCTTCATTGGGAAGGTGCATGGATTAATGTGCCTGTAAGTCATTGTGTAGCTGTTCGACCTGTATTTTATTTAAATTCTGATGTCGAACTAGCTGGAGGAACAGGCTCTTTAAATGATCCGTATCGTCTCATGGTATAATACTTAACTTATATAAAATTAAACCTGTTTGAAACGATAATTTTGTTCTTTTTCTTATAGTTATCAGAAATAAATAGAAAATAAGAAAGTAGAATATGTAACAAAAGCTTCTAATGATATTCACATTTGTTTTGCTACATCAAGATTAGCAAAAGAAGGTTATATTTCTTATAAAACAAAATTTATATAGATAATTGCTTTTTAAAAAAATGTTGCTTATTATAACCAAATAGGTTATAATAAGCATAAATCAAGGGGGATATATGATTATAATAAAAAGCAAAGGTTATCTAAAAGACTATGACAAATTAATAAAAAGAAAACATCTTGTAAAAGAAGAAAATAGAATAAAAGATATTGAAAAAATAATAAATGCTTT
>CALVUU010000071.1 GCA_944363655.1 uncultured Bacilli bacterium
TTTTGAAGCGGCGCGTGGCGCCAACACGGGGCGGGACCTCAAACCAAGAAAGAACTAGTATATTTAAACTAGAGTTATCAGTCCCGGAGTAGATATAATATCTACATATATATTATATCCACCAGTAATTAAATTATACCATTTAATTTATCACTTGTAAATAGGTTTTTACAATTTAAATTAAAGCATCAATATTATCATATGGCTCTACTTTTACAGGATTAATATCTTTTATAGCTTGAATCATATCAAGTATTTTTTCATTAAATACTTGTTCTTCTTCATTTTCATACCCTGAATAAAATACTTGTTCTATTTGAGAATGATTAAATAAAGCTGTTTGGCTACTTGATAAAAATCCTTCTGGAAACATACAGCCGGCGTAATCAAACATAATACTTTGCTGTGAATCAGGTACTGCACAATAACCAGTAATCATAAGTTTCTTACTTGCTCCTTTAAGCATTACTACTGTTCCAATTGGTAAATATTTATCTTTAATCTTATCAGTTTCACTAGCCTTTAATATTTCTAAAGCTTTAGAATATTTTTGACTGAATTTTTCAATTAATTCAGGATTATTTCTTACTCTAGTTAAATCAGAATTATGTTCTATATCTGCGATTTTAACTTTTCTAGCAATAGGATTTTTAGCAACATTTCTAATATAATCTAAATAATCAACATCATCTTCATGAGTTAAGCATTTTAGTGCTCCGATTACTTTATCATTAAATCCCATTTCTTTTAAGTTATCTATGGTAACATCTGTATCTTCCACTACATCATGAAGCAGGGCAACAACAGTTGAATCTTCATCAGGCATTTTATCTGCCACTAATATAGGATGAATAATATAAGGCATATCTGCTTTATCCACCATATCTTTATGTTTTTCATAAGCAAGTTTCATAGCTTTTTCCGTATTATTAGTATAAATCATTTTATCAAATCCTTTTCTATTATTTTTCTTCTTGAATTTCTATAATGTTTTTTTTTGAGTTGGCAGTAAATCTGTAATTTCAATCGAATTATTTCTGCTAATTAAGGAAATAGTATTATCATTAGAATCAACTACTAATTGTGCGCCTATTTCATTTAAGGAAAATGAAACTGATGACATGTTTGCCATTATATTCTGATAATTTTCAACAAAAGATTCGACAGAATAATATCCACTAACAGTACCTAAACTCACATCATTAACTTCGTAAACATAAATACTAGTTATATTTAGTTGGCCAGACAAAATATAATTTATAAGTTGATAAATACCATCTGGGTAATCGTATATCTTATAATAAACTCCCTTTCTTTCAAATTCATATTTTTTTTCAAACATTTTAATCAATTCCTCCTATTTATATACTATTTTTATATTATCCAAAAAATTTATTTGGTTTTCTTTAATCTCTTCACTAATTTTACCATCTCTAAAATCATCTTCTATTGTTTTAATATTTTTGTTTCTATAGTTTTCTATTTGCATCTCATAAAAACTAGCAAGTTGTGTTCCTTCAGCTTCTTTTGGAAGTACTAATTCAAATCTTTTAACAGGAATATGTGTATAAGTTAATACTTCTCCAAATCTTTCAAATATTGCACTCAAAGAACTTGCCGGATATTGATTAGGATGTTTAAGGCTAGCAGAAGCCACATATTCTATTCCATTACGATTTGAACTAAAATATACATTCATTTCTCCAGCATGAACGCCCTTACTATAAGAATTAGTAATTTCTATTTGTTTTCCATCACTAGAAATTTTTGGGCTTCCATCATTATTATAAACCAAATCTGAAAAATTTTGAACTTCTTTTCCACTATCTACTGGATCATCATATGATTTTCTAGGATTATTATTTACAATTACAGTATACGAGCCATCTTGCATAGCCGTTCCAATATCTTTTGCTAATACAACATCAGCCATTGCATCGGAATCCCTTATCGCAAATGCTTCTTCTTGTAATCTTAAAAATTGTTCTGGATCATTTATTAATTGTCTAATAGAATCTCCATCAAATGTAATTTGTGTTGGCATTTCAATTAATCCTAATCCTTCTTGATTATTATAAAACTCAACTGTTTTTTCCAATATATCTACAGCTTCCAACCATTCTTCTGCTAAAGAAAAATGACCAATTCCAGATGTTGACTTACTATGAGACATTGCAAGTAGTGCCACAACATCTTTGTTAATGTAACTAGGCAAAAGATTTTCTGTTGACAAAATTGTAATAGCTGAATTCAAAGGATGGCAAATACGAACTATCTGATCAATTGCATCATCACTATCAAAATTATTTCTATATTGTTCTAAATCATAAATTGATAAAACCGAATCTTTTAAATGTAGTCCATCTAAACCAGCTTTCTTTAATATACTAAAAACTTTACTATTGACATAAGCAAGACCGCCTTTCATTCCATAGTCATGAGCAAAAGCAGCATATAATGCTTCTTCTGCATCTATTCCATCGAGTGATTTAACCAATCTATAAGCATATTCTGCTACAGCAGTTGAATGTTTTATACCATGTTCCCTAAAAAGTTGGAAAAAGTTATTATACATTGTTTGAGCCACAATTCCGCCTTCTTTATATATTTCAATTGAACTATTAATAAATCTTCCAATTCCATTATCTGTCGGGATTATTTCATAATCAATTATATAATCATATTGTTTTTCGCTCAAACCTTTAAGAAATTCTATAGCATCTCCTATATCATTTCGATTTATAACCTCAGATACTACATATTTGAAGTTTGGGTCATCAACAGAAATATTTTTAATAATACTTCCAGAATCAGATGCTTGAAAAATCTCATCAACTATGTCTTTTGCCGATTTTATCATTGCCACTTCACCTACACTACTTGACAAGTCTATTAATACATCATTTGGTAATTCTTGTGGAGTTACATTTGGATTTGATGCATTACTTGCTGTAGTGGCTTTTATTGGGTCATCAAATAAATCACTCGGTAATTCTTTTATAGTCACTTCTGGTGTTGATGATGTACTTGATTCATATATCTTTGATGGTCCATATAATATATCATCTGGTAATGACCCTGTAAATGTTGGTTTCTTCCTTGGTGTATCTATTAATACATCATTTGGTAATGCTTCTGGAGTTACATTTGGATTTGATGCACTACTTGTTGTTGTTTTTATTGGGTCATCAAATAAATCACTTGGTAATTCTTTTATAGTCACTTCTGGTGTTGCTGATGTACTTGATTCATATATTTTTGATGGTCCATATAATATATCATCTGGTAATGTTCCTGTAAATGTTGGCCTCTTCCTTGGAGAATCTATTAATACATCATTTGGTAATACTTCTGGAGTTACATTTGGATTTGATGATGCGCTTACTTCAGATAATCTTGTTGGTTCTCCAAATATATTATTTGAAATTTGTTCTAATTTACTAGGTCTTCTTATTGTAGCTTCTTGTGTTGCACTACCATGTAAATCACTTAAAGCAGTTTCTGATGAACTCGAGTTATTTTGTCTTAATACTTTATTCAAATCAAAGGCTTCTCCTAAAACTGAACCAATTCCAGCAATACCAGCTTGAGTTAATACTGAAGTAAAACCACCATTTTGTTCCCAAGCTTCACTAAAACTAACACCATCAGCAAGTGTTGTAACAGCAGACTGAAAAGGAACTTCAACAACACCAGTTAAAGTATCTGATGCAACACGAAGACCAGAAACCGCTAATTTTTGAGCGGCAGTATTAGTAATATTTGATGTAATACTATTAAATGTGCTAGTTCCAATTTTAGCACCAACTGCATATTGCAACCCTTCCCATAAACCATATACTGCCCCTAAAGCTAACCCTTTAGCGGTATTAGATTCATTTAAACCACCAAAAACAGGGTTATTTCCATAACTATCAGTAACTGAATAATCATTACTACCATTCTTAGTAACAGTAAATGTTATATCCATTTGATTACCTTCTTCATCAAGAAATGTTTGGGTAAAGTCTCTCGAATCTCCAATATTTAGATTTTCTAAATCTAAATATTGATTGTAATCTAGAGCAATATTCATTGTATTTACTCCGTCATAAGAAATAGTGAAACTGGTTTCATTCCATTCTTGAGCAGTATATCTAGAAAGACCTGTTGCAGCAGCAGTTCCACCTAAAACTAAAGGAGTAGCAGTACCAAAAGTAACTACACTCAAACCAACTACACCTGCGGCATAGCCAACTCCTTCTAAAATTTGACAACCCATGCCATCAGATTTAAAAAAGCCAAAAGCATGTTCATCTAAATATTGACCAAATTCAGTAGCATATAATGCATCATAAATTTTATCAGTCCAATTATAAGATACCGCTGCTTTTGCATCATCCCATAAAAGATTAGTATAAACTAATCCTTCTTGATCATTAAAGACACAATTCCAACCATCAACTACTAAAGTTCCAACTGAGACAATACCAGCTCCCGCTAAAAGTAATAAGTCCCCAACTGACTCAACTAAACTAACTATACCTTTAGATAGGGATATTACCGCATTATTGACACTTGCTTCAACTGAAGCTAAAGCATTATTAATTGTTTCATAAGCCTCACTGGCCCAAGAAGTAATGGAATTCCAAGCATTAGATAAAAATGCTCCTGTTGAATTAAGAACATTAGATGACATATCTTTTACTTCTGTTGCTTTTTCACTTACCCAATTAGATGCCGTATTCCAAGCATTACTTATCCATGCCCCCGTATCTTTTGCGGCATTACTAACCCAATTAGTAAACCTAGACCAAAGGCTTTGCGTATTACTACTAGTTGTCGCACCAGTTGCTGAAGTATCCATATTATTAAGATTTGTCTGAGATGTACCAACGTTTCCAGTAGCATCCGCTCCAGCTTGCGAAGCAAATCCTCCAGCTACTGCTGCACCAACAGCTATAGCTCCTGCCGTAGCACCAGCATTGGAATCTTTAAAGTTATCCATTATCTCTTCTGGTTTAATTCCATTATCTATTAAAGAATTTTCAACTTCTTCAATATTATTATTATAATCTATCCACCAAACATTAATATTATAATATCCTTTTTTTATTTTATCATAAAGACCATTTAAGGTTTTAGACATTTGCTCTACATAATAATCACTACAATGAGGAATATAACTAGTAAAAAAATAGTTATAAGTAGAGTTGTTAAAATTATCTTTTTCAACACTAAATTCTTCTTGATATTGTTTTAAAAGAGTAATATTAACATTATTAACTCCACTCATAACTCTTATTCCTTTCTTTAATTTTATTTATTTTTATTTAATAATTCCTTTAACTTTATTTTAAAATTCTTTTCTTCATCATCAATTAACCCCATATGATATACTTTATCAATCTGTTCATGATCAAATAATAGCGTTTGATTTGATGAAATAAATCCCTCTGGATATAAACATCCAGAATAATCATATATTTTGTCTTGATTATCCTGCGATATTGCACAAAAGCCTGTAATCATAGCCCTTTTCTTTCCCCCTTTTAACATTACTACTGTTCCAATTGGTAAATACTTTTCCTCAATCATTTTATAACTCCTTTCATATTAATCCATTTACTTGTCTTTCAAGTACTTC
This sequence comes from uncultured Bacilli bacterium, assembly GCA_944363655.1. The sequence goes on from CALVUU010000071.1 coordinate 5,627, forward strand.
CATTCTATTTTCATTAGAATTTATTTGACCTTTATTATTATTGATTTTTCTTTCTATGCTTACATTCTTTTCATTATCATCATTATATAAATCCCTTTGTAAACTTTTATTAGTTGCTAACAAATTTTGATTTTGCTTTGCTAATTCCTGATATTCTTCAATATAATTACAAGCTAGTTTATAATCTTCTAACTTACCTTCTAAATCTTTATATCTAACATTAATAAGTTTCTGTAAAGCTTCTTTTAATATTGGTTGAGAATCACTTTGCCACACATTGGGATTAGAAATATTATTTATAAGTTCTTTACTCCGAGAATAATTGATTCGATCTTCACAATTATTTAAAGCATTTCTTAAACTAGTAACATTAACATTTTCAAACGCCATACATCCTCCCTACATAAATACCTTAATAAATGAGTATATTCATACCCACTTATTAAGAAACTTATATAAAGTTTCTCTACTATTTACCAGAAATAGCACTATCAACACTTTTATAAGTTTCAACAGCTTTAACTAAATATTCTGAACAGTTTTGAACAGCTTCGTTAAATTGATGAAATTGAGCACTTAACATATCAAATGTTGATTTTGTTTGACTAGCAGCAGTACCACTCCAAACAGAATCATCACCTACTTGATTAAAAAGTGTTTTTATTTCTTGTAAAGTTGAATCCATATTAGATGCAGTTGTACTTAAATCAGCAGCTTTTGCTTCTACATCTTCATATGAAACTTTTGAAAAATCCATATTATCCTCCTTCTATTATAAATTAATTGCGCCTTTATTACTTTCCATAGCTTCTCTATAAGCATTTGCAGCAGATTTTAAGAAATTTCCTATTTCTTCAATAGTATCTGCTAATCTTTGCATTGTAACTGCTTGTTCGGTTACTGCTGAAGTATAAGCACTTGCATCTTCACCTTCCCAAAAAGATTTAAGATTTTCATTAGTATCTTTTACTTTATTTAAAAGTGTTTGAAATTCTTCGCCTTTTGCTAAAATTTGACTTCCTAGAGACTCTAATTGGTCATAATTAACTCTTAATGTAGCCATTGTGCACCTCCCTCCATATTTTTTTAATATCCTCTTTATTCTGGTAATAACGAATACTTAAATTTTGTATTCTCTACTACTATAATAAATATATCATTTTATAATCTTTTTGTAAAGTTAACAGCAATAATTTACCCCAAAAAACAGACCATAAGTCTGCACTATTTTTCTCTTTTAAGCAATATTTTTTCCACATTGCTCCAGCCATCTCGCCAATCAAGACCTGCTCTAATAATTCCTTTTTCTTTTAACTCTTCATCAGTTATCCCTTTATTGTGATATGACGGAAATAATATTTTCAA
>CALVUU010000072.1 GCA_944363655.1 uncultured Bacilli bacterium
TTATTCCAAGAAGTATAGTAGGATTAGATTTAGGGATAAAAGATATAATAATAACTAGTTACAATGAAAAAATAGAAAATAGTTTATCTTCATTAGAGGTAAAGAATAAAATTAAAGGATTACAAAAATGGCTTTCTAGATGTAAGTCAGGAAGCAAAAATAGATATAAAGTAAAATTAAAATTACAAAGAGCATATATGAAACTTAAAAACATTCGTAAACATTTAATACATGATGTAACAAATAAACTTGTCAAAGAAAATGATATTATAGTAATGGAAGATTTAAACATTAAAGGGATGTACCAACTACATTCTATAGCCAAATCCTTAACTAATATTCCACTGGCTGAGATAAAACGAGTCTTGGAGTATAAATGCAAGTGGCAAAATAAGAAATTATTTACCATAAATAGATATTATCCAAGTAGCCAAGAATGCTCAGTATGTGGATATCAAAATAAGGAAGTAAAGGATTTAAGTATAAGGAGTTGGAAATGTCCTAATTGTGGTTCATTACATGATCGTGATATAAATGCTAGTATAAATATAATGTTTGAGGGTTTAAAAATATATGTAAATAGTTTATAATCTAAATAGATGAACAAATTTAGTAGGGTGGCGACCATCCGAAATTGGTCTATGGAGAGTCCGATGGACTCTGTGAAGTAGAAATGCCTTGTAGTGATGCAAGGATAGTCAAACTTGTTTGACTTTTTGTTCTAAACGATATAAATTAATAGTTGGCTTATTAAATAAACGAAACTTTATGTTTTTATCAGTTCCTAGTCCCGATGAAACATAAAGACTAGTATTATTTACTTGATATTCATGATCTAAATATTTTTTACTTCCATCTTTTTTTAATATTCCTCCCCAAAAAGGAAGCCTTATTTGTCCAAGTAGGGAATGACCCGCCAAAACTAAATCGACATCGCAACTAGCAATAACATCAACATTATCCGGTTCATGGGTTAAAACTATATTATAAAATGTATCCAGTTCATCAGGCATATATAAAGCTTGTTCTAAATTATTAATGTTTGTAATTCCCGTTAATTTAATTGGAGTTATATCTTCATAGAAAATATATGTTGATAAGTCATCTAATAAAATAAAATTACTATCATTTATTATTTCTTTATATAACTCTAAATTGTTTTTATCATTATCTCCAATAACAGCATATTTATATAAAGTACAGTCTAAATCAGAAAGATATTCTTTTACTTTTGTTATTTCACTTTCACTAATATCATAATTTTTAGCAATTAAATCGCCAGTAAAAACAATAATATCTGGGTTAAGTTCATTAATTTTATTAATAACATTTTCTAAATCATTAATAGTTTTAGTAGAACCTAATAAAACATCAGAAAATTGAACAATTTTAAAATCGTTAAAAGAATCAGGTAAATTACTTATAGCAATAGTATCTTCAACAACTTGAAAACCACTCGTATTAATAAAACGAGCATATAAAACAATCAAGATTATTAATGTAAAAAATATAAACAAAAATTTTTTCATTATTATTCCAAATAATAAATCTCCTTTCATCTTGATTTTTACTTATTATTTGTTATAATAAGTACCTCAATCTTCTGTTATCCTTAATAAATAATATCACAAATATTTTTTATAGGCAATTTATAATTGAAAAAAAAACGTATATATGGTAAACTAAATCATAGGTAGGTGTCGAAATGTCTAAAAATAAATACATGTTATTTTTATTAATTACTTTTGTTTTAATTGCATCACCTGTTAAGGCTGCAACCTGCACTGTTGAGGAGCGAGCGCAGCTTAATAGTGAAATATCAAATATAACAGCAAGTTATGAGATTTTAACAAGATATGAACCGACGGAAAATGTACCTGATGAAATTTTAGGAACACCAGAGGCTGAAAATTATCAAATGGAAGTCGATTATTTTCAAATCAATGTATTAAATTTAACTGAAAATACGTACGCAGTTATTACCAATGATTACAACGATGAAAAATACGTATATAATTATGAAGATACAAATAACGGCAATATTGCTCTTATTTGGAATAACGTAATGCATATAGTTAGATTTACTATAGAGATACACTCATCTGATAATACAACTTGTGAAGGAACTTTGTTAAGAACATTAACGGTACAAATTCCAAGATATAATCAATACGCTAGATTAGCGATGTGTGATAGTTTAGATGATTATTATTTGTGTCAAGAATATGTTACTTTTGATGAAATAAGTTTTGGAACGTTTGAAGAAAGAGTCAGAAACGAATTGACTGACAGGGAAAATGAAGAAAATGTTGAAGAAGAAAATCCAATTATTAACTTTATTACTGAACACAAAACAGCAATAATAATTGGAATAATTGTAGTAGTGATTATAGCTGGGGGAACGGTTGCTATAATTAAAATTAAACGTAGGAGAGAGATATTATGAAAAGAATAATTAAAGTTTTATTAATAACAATTATATTTAGTTTAGGTGTAAGCAGTGTTAGTGCAGCAGAATTTCAAGCTGGAGATACTTTTAGAATTATAAAAGCTGATCAAAATGTTGCAGTAAATGGGTTAAAGATATATAAGGGTTCAAGTTCTATCGGAGATTATAATAACCATGTATATCAATTAAATCCAACTAATGGCGGTAGTGCAGTGGTTGGATATTGTCTAGATCCCAATTCTAACTGGGGCGGAGTATATGAAGTTACTCGTGTACTAGGAACTGATGGTGGAAATCTAGTAAGAGGACACGATAATGGATTACTACAAATAATGAGCTTAGGATACAACGCTGAACATACATCCGGTTATGGGGTAAGTGGAGATAATTTTTATCATGCTACTAATATTGCCATGCGGGCATTTACAATGGGACTTTATAACTGGGGTGAAAGTGCAGATGATAGTTTAACAAAATCATCTGCAATTGCCAAACTTGGAGCTCAATGGGCTGCAGAATATGCTGAATATTCCAATATTGCGACTCAAAATAACCAAGTAAAATGTATTAATTCTAGTGATTATGAAGCATGTTACTTAAATGCGGTAGAAAGTACTTATGGTTGGTATGATCCAACTGCTGAATTTAAAGCAGAAAGTGAAACCGCAAGAAGCGTACTAGCAGCAGCTAAAAGCCTATTCTTAGAAGGCGTTAAAGTTGCAGCAGAATATGTAGAAAATGGATCAAAAACTGGTGAAATAACTTATAATGTAGGTAGTCCTGTTCAAGAAGAAAGAACAGATGACACTATAAAAGAATATATTATTGTTGATTTTACAGTAAAAAATTACTCTGAAGATGCCGAAATTACTAATTTTTTAGTAAATCCAACAACTAATAATGCTGGAATAACCATAGATTCATTAGAATATTCTCTTGATGGAACCAATTACTCTCCACTAACTTCTGATATTAATATAGTAAGTTTATTTGAAGCAGAAAACGGTTTAGTAAATGGTACATTTAAAGTAAGAATAAATATTACTAAAATAGTAAATGATAATTGTACAAATATGAATTTTAATCTTAGTTATTCATATAAAGATCCAACTTTAGCTGTTCAAGGAGCTAGATTAGAATCACAAACAAATGTCAATTTCCAAAGATTTACCGCAGTTATTAATCTTGATGGTTATGCTGGATCAACAGAACCAGGTAGTAATGAAGGTTATACCGTTGCAAACATTCCAATAACTGTTACATGTGCTAATTTGGTTTGTGATACAGAAATATCTGTGCCAATTTGTAGTGATGATGAAAATGAAGCAATTTCAGAAATAAACGCTCCAGCAGAAATTAAAAAATGTATTTTAGATAATATTGATGATGCTGGAAATACTTATCAGTTAACCGAAAATAATGGTGGCGTTGCAAACGATTATTGCCAAGTATTTTGTAAAGAAGATTATAAAGATGTAATTGATGATGGTAAACCTGGTGGTATAAAATTAAATCCTCAAATAGGTAGTGGAGAAGCATCAAATCCCGATAATGTCGTCTGTGGAGGATACTTCCAATTAACATCACATATTGAAGGACAGAAAGATTGTTATACCGGAGGACAGACCGAAGACAAGAGTATCAATAAAGAACAATTCCTACAAGACCTGCAAAATGTTCAATCGGCAATGATACTTGCTCAAGGTTGGAAAGAAGCAGTTGAAGATATTAGCGATGAATTTAATTTTGAAAGAAATTATTTTGGATATACAGAATACGCTTGTGAATATGACGAAACTTTAACTTGTTATGATTTTACTTTTGATATTGGTAGTATGAATTTAATTCAACCAATTGAACCAGGTGCAGAAGATTATCAAGTAAATTATGATAGATCTAACTTCCCATTAGGACTTCAAGAAGATGAAGAAAATGCATATTACGAAATTTCTGAAGAAGATTTTGATAGAACTTATGATACTGCTTTAGGTGCTTATATAAAGCAAGCAGTTGATGGCATCAATGCTATAATGCAAGAAGAGATGAAAGCATATGGCATCGGTGAAGTTGAAGACTATAATGAAGCAATGGAAATTGCTCAAGAAAAGATGACACAAATAATTCAAGATTACAACGGCTGTACAGCTGCATGGTCAAATGAATTCCAATTTGCTCAAAAATTAAAATATTATTATAGTGAATATCATTATACTGAAGAATATACACCTTATTACAGCTTAATTTCTGAAGATGATGAAGAGTTTGGATATCTTGAAGCAATTGAAGATAGCCTAGTTGAAGAAACAGAAATTGAATTCTGTACAGGAACAACCAGTGATGAATATGTTTGTGAAGACGGCTCACATATATACGATGGCACAACTGAATTTAATGTTGATGACATGAATGTTATTAGTGAATTAGAAGGTGAAGTTTATACTACCCAAAGTTTAACAGTATGTGATGCTGAAGGCTGCGGCGAAATTGAACAAGCAATTTCTGAAGCAACATTTGTTAGAAAATCAGTTAAGAAATCTCAAGATTATATAACACCAACTGTTTTTTATCAAATTGAAGCAAACGGAGCAATTACTATTAAAAAACCGGAATATCAAAATAGTGCAATAGTAAATTTAGATAATGTTACAATTGAAGCATTAGAAAACTCTCTACCAGTATCTCAAAATCTAACTGGTGCTGGTACATTTAAATTAATACTTGAAGATCTTGGAGAATTCTACGATACTGGTGAAGTAGGTAGACTTATGGATTTTGAAGATCCTGAAAATGAAGATAAAACAGTTGCTGAGGCAGTTGAAGGTGTAGAAACATTTACTGGTGAATATACATGTCATTATTATTCACCATGTCGGCCTCCGGAATGTCCGGATTGTATTATCACATGTGAAGAAGGGGAATGTGAATGGTCAGATCCAAATTGTCCAGAATGTGAAGTTTCATGTGTAAATTGTATTATCAATTTAGATGAACTACAATTAAACTTTAAGCCAATTTCACCAAATAATGTAACTAGTGTTGACAGAGAATACGGTTATAACTGGGATGTAAATACCACCCTTTCAGCCCTACAATTATTGCGCGATAAAGCAACAGTAACAATAAGTGAAATCGAAGATGAAAACGAAACTATATTTGCTAAAACGGAAGGCGAAGGTGCAGCATTAGACTTTAGTATAAGACTAACCTCTGATGTTATTAATGACTTAAAAGCCTACAATGATGAAGTTGAAGACCTTGGTGGTTATGCTAATGATTCACTAACATGCTATTCAGCAGAAATAGATGGTAAAGAATATGCTAACATTTTCTGTTATAGTAATGTAATAGATGATTTAATTGAAGATTATCCTGATCAAATAACCGTAAGTAATAGAACACCAGCTGGAGGTCGAACAAATTCAAATGCTAATTCTAACAATTATTGGACATTATGGGAAGGTTGGAGCGAACCATCACGTAATGAAGCAAACGGTTCATACTCAGTTATCGGTGGTCCATCATGGAAGTAGGGGTGAATAGTTAATGAAAAATGCTTTGTGGGGATACTGGCTAGTATTACTTGGGATATTTATAGTTGTTATTATGTTGTTGGTCCAAAATTTAACATCTTCTAGTACTCAAGATTACTATTTATTAAAAGAAATAACGGAAGCATCATTAATAGATGCTGTCGATTACTCCTACTACCGAACTTTCGGAGAAATAAAAATAAATAAAGAAAAATTTTACGAAAGTTTTCTAAGAAGATTTTCCGAAACTACATCAGGTTCAACTATTTATACTGTAAGTTTCTATGGTATATATGAAGCACCTCCGAAAGTAAGTGTAGAAATTAAAAGTAGATCAAATACTTTTAACGTAATGGGAGATTCTGAATCATTTGATATGGTAGACAGAATTAATGCAATAATTGAAGGAAATTCAATAAATTAATAAAAATGGAGGAATAAAATGGGAAATATTATAAACACATTTAAAAAATTCTTTACCAATAAAACCACAGTTACCATATTAGGTGTTGTCGTAGGAATTGCAGTGCTATTTGGCTTTTATACTTATAGAGTAAATAGCGCTGTCAACCCTCAAAGGGTTCCCGTTGCAACCAAAGCCTTGGCTGCAACCGATGAAATAACTTCTGAAGATGTAGAGTGGGTTGAAATTGGAAGCGAATTTTTAAATGATGCGGATGTCATTACAAGTATTGATGCTTTAGTAGGAAAATATGTTAATACGGGAACTTCCATTCCCAAAGGTGGAATGTTTTATACATCTCAAGTAGTTGAAAAAGAAGAACTTCCTAACTCAATATTTGATGAAATACCTGATGGATACACAATATATCAATTACGAGTTAATAATACAAGTACCTATGCCAATTCAATATTTCCAGGAGATAGAATTGACTTGTGGATGACTATTAGACAAGATGATTTAATTTATTTAGGTGAATTTATCTCCGGTATTGAAGTATTAGCAGTAAGAGATGCTGATGGCGAAAACGTCTTTGATGCTGCTAGCGGAAGAACTCCAGCTTGGTTACTATTTGCAGTACCTACTGATATGTATCGTTATTTGAAAGTAGCAGAATTTTTAAGTATTGAGATTATTCCTGTTCCTAGAAATACCAATTATAATTCTGATGTAGGATCAACTGAAATATCTAATCAGGAATTATTAAGAATGATTAGTAGTCGAATTCAAGATATGGGTGGAAATTATACGAAGGAGGAATAATGGCTAGTTTAATACTAAATATAAAAAAGATTTTATTAAATAGAAATACCGTAACTATACTCGCAGTTATAGCGGGAGTTATCTTGTTATGGTTTTTCTACAATATGACTTTAGATAAAGCAGTAAATCCTCAAAGAGTACCAGTTGCAACTAGAACGATAACTGCTAAAGAACTAATAACCGTTGATGATTTTGAATTTGTGGAAGTTAGTGGAGAATTTTTACACAATGCCAACATTATTACTAATTCTAATGAACTTGTAGGTTATTATGTAAAAAATGAGACTTCTATTTCAGAAGGAGCTATGTTTTATCGGGAACAAGTTGTAGAAAGAAGCGAGCTACAAGAAAGAGAACAAGAAATATTACCTGATGATTATACTATTTACTGGTTAGAAGTTAACAATAATACTACTTATGCTAATTCCATTTATCCCGGTGATAAAATAGATTTATGGTTAAAAGCTGAGGTTAATGGCAATATTGTATATGATGAGTTTATAAATAGTATTGAGGTTGTTTCAATAAAGGATTCTCGGGGTCAAAATGTATTTGATGCTGAAAGCTCCGGAGAACCTGCGATACTATCATTTGCAGTTAAATTTGAAATGTATGAATATTTAAAATTAATTGAAGATATATCGGATATGGAATTATTTCCAGTTCCGCGGAATGAATTATATACAACTGAAGGAGCAGAAGTATCGTACTCTAATGATTTATTAAAAGATTTAATAAATAACTATGCTGGATTTACTCCAGGAACGCAAACACAATAAAAGAATTTTAAGAGGTGATAATCGTGAATGATGCTATATTTTCACAAATAGATTTTGGACCTTTAAAAGAGTTTTTAGAAGAAGATAACATCACCGACGTTTCTTATTCTAACGGTGGTCAAGTGTGGCTAAAAACTCTTGATAAAGGTGTTTATCGGGTTGATAGACCAGAAATAAATAATGCTTTGATGGAAAAGCTAGCTTTTCAATGTTCCAATGTTATGGGTAAAACATTTAATATGGCTCATCCCTTTTTGGATGCTGAATCAGCTGAACTTCGTCTTAACTTTGTTCATGAATCAATTGCTACCAATGGTATTGCTTGTGTTATACGTAAGACGCCTGCCAAAATCCGTCTTAATAAAGAAAAACTTATTAATGAACAATATGTAACTGAAGACTTACATGACTTTTTAATGACTTGTGTTGAAGGACATTGCAATATTATAGTTAGTGGTGAAACTGGTTCAGGTAAAACAGAATTAGTAAAATACCTAGCAAGTCATACTAAAGAAAATGAAAAAATCATAACTATCGAAGATACTCTAGAACTACATTTAGATAGAATATTTCCTCATCGTGATATAGTTGCCATGAAAACTAATAATATTGCATCATATTCTGATGTACTGGTAACTTGCATGCGGCAAAACCCAAGGTGGATTTTACTATCCGAAGTTCGTTCCGCTGAGGCAGTTACAGCAGTACGTAACTCTATTTCATCAGGACACAATATCATATCAACTATCCACTCGGATAGAGCATTAAACATTCCAATGCGGATGTATAGTTTGCTTGAAAGTAGTCAAGATATTGCTCAATTTCTAAACTCAATCCATCGTTATGTTCAACTAGGTGTTCATGTTAAAGGTTATATGAGTAAAGAACTAGGAAGATTTCAAAGAGAAATAATTGAAGTAGTTGAATTTTATGTTAATGAAAATAATGAAGCAAAATCTAATATAATTTTCAAAAAAAGCTTAGATGGTAAATTTACGTTTAATAATCCTACTAAATATTTAATTGATTACCTTGGAGTTCAAGGAGTAGATATTAAAGAAGATTATTTTGTAAAGTCTAAAGAAAATAATGACGGATTAGTAGAAAGTGGTGTCGAAAGTTTGTAGAAAGGAGTAAAAATGGGAACTTTTACTGAATTAATTATATTACTCATTATTGCAATATTTGTTCTTATTTATCGTAAAAACCCCGGTGAAGGTGTTTATAAATTTGTTACTGGAAATGCAACAAGAATTTATGATAAATATGCTCCATATTCTTTTAAAATAGTAAGAGAAAAAGCAATTGAGTTAGGACAAGAATATAATGCTAGACAATATTTAACCCAAGTAATTTTATTCGGAGGTATTGCTGCTTTAATAGGTTACTTTTACTTTTATAGTATTATAATTGCTGCTTTTTACGCAATTGTTGCTATTGCTTTTATACCTTATCTTGCATATTTAAGATTACAAAGAGTATATAGTGAGTATATATTTGAACAAATTCAAACTTATACAACTAATGTTATAATGGAATTTAATACAACGCAAAGTTTTGTTAAAGCCCTTGAAGGAGTTAGGGATTCCGGAATATTAGAAAAACCTGTGGTAGATGATGTAAAAAAAATGATTGATATGTCTTATCAAAATGGAACAATTGATGAATCAATTCAGTACTTTAATGATAAATATCCATATTATATGGTAAAAAATATGCACCAATTATTTTTACAAATTACTAAGGAAGGTGCTCGTGATTCTGGTCAAGCCTTAGAAAATATGTCCCTAGATATCGACGCTCTAGTTGAAGGTGTATATCGTGACCAAATGGATCGTAAAAACTTCCATGGTAGATTTATTCGTTTCGGTTTAATTCTATATTTGTTAGTAGTAGTATTGCGATACATGCTTGGGGAAGAAAATTATATTGAATTAATAGAAATGTGGTATGTTCAAATAATCCTTCATGCGGTGGTAATAATTAATGCCTTTTTCCTATTAACGGGAGAAAAGTATTATAATGAAGATGTGGGGGTTGAATAATGCAAATAGAAATAATAATAATTGCGGTAATTGTCTTTTTGATAATGACCCTCGGGGGACAAATAAATATTAATCAAATGATTAGTGATAACCAAATGCTTTTCTTAAGATTAAAAGAAAGTGATTGGGATTTCCTAGTAAGAGCAAGATATGGTAATAATATCAATCCTGATGTTCTTTTTAATAAAAGAATTAAAAATGCTTTATTAATAATGATTTTAGCATTCTTCTTTATGATAAGAGATTTAAATTCAGTTAAAGTATTAATCATATTTGTTTTAGGTATTTTTATATTCAAAATGCCTTATAATGACATTAAAAAGTTTTATAATCGTCATATGCATCAAATAGATGCAATGTTACCACATTATTTAAAAAACTTAGAAATATTAATTCAGCACTATACTGTTCCTGTTGCCATAGGTAAATCGATGGCAGATGCTCCCGAAATATTTAAAGAAGGCTTACAAGAAATGATTGATGCTATAAATTCAGGTGATGATACTATTGAGCCTTACATGGCATTTGCTAGAAAATATCCTGTCCGTGATTCCATGCGGATGATGCGTCTTTTATATCGTTTAAGTTTAGGACGTCAAGAAAGAAAACAAGAACAAATACTTACATTTTCAAGATCAATATCTAGTCTACAACAAAAAGCTAGAGAAACTAGATACAAAAATCGTCTTGAAAAAATGGAAAATAAAACAATGAGTATGCTTATTACAACGGGTATAGGAGTAATGATTTTATTAATTCTTGCTGTACTTCAACTAATGAATGTATAATTTAAATATATTTATAATAAAAAATTGATATTTAATGAAAAATAAGGTATAATAATGTTATGAATAAGGAGGAATTTTAATTTATGAAAGAAGCAACTGGAGAACTAAATATGACTGTTGTAACTGTTGTTGCTATTGCAGCAGTAGCGGCATTCTTCTATGCATTTGTTTGGCCTGCAATTCAATCTAGTATTGAACAAAATACTAAATGTGCAGCAGCCCAAAATTGTCAATGTGAAGGTGATGAATGCGTATGTAAATATTATGGACCTGATGCTGATGATCCAGAAGGCGGAGATACAATTACTTGCCCTAATAATGATAGTACTGGTTCAGATAACTAATAATTAATTAAAGTGAGGTAATTTTAATGAAAGAGGCAACCGGGGAATTAAATACGGCAGTTGTTGTTGCGATAGCAATTGGTATCTTGGCTGTCTTTTTTTTCAGTGTAGTATGGCCAATTTTAGACAACAATTTTGAAAGGACTGCACAATGCGATAAAGCTGCCTGCGATTGTAGTGCTGATAGTAGAGTAATAGAAAACGGGGTTGAATATTGTACAGAATGTTCCATAGATGGAGAAATAGTTCCAGATATGAAATGTATTTATAAAGGATAGTGGTTAAGAGTGAAAGAATCAATAAGTGTTACAACAATTTTTCAAATAGTTATTCTGTTTATCTTATTGTTTACAGCTATTATGTGCTTAACAATAAATAATTCTAATGCTTTTGGAGTAAAAGATGAAATTCTTAATATAATTGAAAATAATAACGGTAATTATTTAAATGAAGACAATTCCGGTTTGAGTGAAGAAATAGTTGATGCTATATCAGCAGCAGCATATAGAACTACTGGTGTCTGTGAAGATGGATATACCGGCTATGAAAGAAACGGTCAACCCGTAGGAAATGGCGAAAGAGCATCAGTTTGTATTAAAGAAGTAAATGTTACAGATAGCTTAAAAGATTATATAAATAGTGAACTAGGAGGATCTCAGTACGTTGCTCAAGGAGATTTTGTTAATGGCAGCTACTATCAAATAGTTCTATTTTATCAACTAGATTTGCCAGTAATTAGGCAAGTATATAATTTTCAAACAAAGGGTGAAACTAAAATTATTTATTTAAATGACTAACATTTTTGTAAAGAAAAGGAGATAAAAATGCGGGAAGTATCAGGATCTACTTGGGTATTTCAATTAATGATTATATTTATTCTTATATTTGCTTGTTTCTTGACACTAGTAATAAATTATTCTAAAGCCTATCAAGTAAAAAATGAAGTATTATCAATAATTGAAAGATACGAAGGGGTAACACCAACATCGGAACCCATAATTAATAATTATTTACTTGGTAATGCTTATACAACTTCAGGAGAATGTCCTGAAGGTTGGTATGGAGTAAATTTAAATAATGGTAGTCTTGAAGAAGCAGATGAAAATAGAGAATATAGTTACTGTTTTATTGAAAATGATACTGCCAATAACCAAATAAATTATGAAATTATTGTATTTTACAGATTTAATCTCCCATTTCTAGGAGAATTAATGACGTTTAGAGTTAATGGTGTTACTAATTCATTTATTGGTAGCAATGACCGTTATTAGAAAGGATAATAAATATGAATGTAATAGTTTCTAATAAATATCAAGCTTTACTTGCTAATCTTGATATAGATGTTATAAAAAGCATAAATGGAGAATTCACAGTTGATGAACTTATAGCTCAATTTTCCAACTTCTATTTTAATAAAATGATAATAGATATTACTGCAATTAAAGGCTATCAGGATATTAAAGTTATTCAACAATTATCTGTTAATTTTGATATGTCTAAAGTAATATTATTATTAGATGATTCTGAAACAGTTAATTCTCCAATGTATTTATCTCAATTAGTATCTATGGGTATTTATAATTTTGCTAGTGATGTCAATGTTGTTAGATTTTTAATAGATAATCCTAATACTTATAAAGATGTTGCAACATATCACAATATCAGTGGTTTTAAAAAACCAGCTTTAAACGAAAATGTCGTGGATAATACTAAAGGAAAAATAGGGCAAAAAATAGTTGGATTTAAAAATGTAACTGAACATGCTGGTTCTACCACTCTTGTATATCTTCTTAAACAACATTTAGAAGATAGTTATAATGTAAAAGCGGTAGAAGTAGATGGTAATGATTTTATATATTTTAATGATAATAGTCTAGAAACAGTAACGAGTATTACTTTTAATGAATTTTTAAATAAAAATATAGATTGTGATATTATCTTAGTAGATCTTAATAATAGTTCTGTAGAAAATTATTGTAATGATGTAATTTATTTAATTGAACCAGGAAGAATTCAATTAAATAAATTAATTAGAAATGATAATGAAATATTTGAAAAATTACGTAACAAAAAAATAGTTTTAAACCGTAGTGTGTTAAATGAAAAAGATGTAGAAGAATTTGAACGTGAAAGTGGCAGTAAAGTATTTTACAATATGCCTTATTTAGATGATAAACTAGATAATCAACCAATTATCAAGGATTTCTTAAGTGCTTTAGGTTTTAGTAGAATAGATAAAGATAATGGCGGATCAGGATTATTCAGTATCTTCAAATAGTAGAGGTGGTTTTAATGAGTTTTTGTTATAAAACAGCAGAAGTATGGCAAATAATAGGATATGCCTTACTTATATTAAAAATAGTTATACCAATTATTCTAATTGTTTTAGGTATGATTGATATTGGAAAAGCTGTCTTATCAAGTGATGAAAAATTAATTAAAGATGGAGTTATGAAATTAATTAAACGTGTAATTGCTGCAGTAATAATATTTTTTATTCCAACAGTTATCGATGTTTTATTTCAGTTTATCGGTGGCTTTTCTGAAAGTATCCGAAATGACTATGCTAACTGCATAGATTGCCTAACATCTCCAACTAATAATTGTGATACAAGTTACAATGACAATATATTTGAGTAGTTGGTAACTATTCAGACTATGAAAAAAATAAAGTGTAAAAAGTAGTGTCAATGATGCTGCTTTTTTCGATTATATATGAGAAAATAGAAATAGTTAAGGATAGTGGTATAAAATGATGAAAGTAACAAATGATTTTTATAGACAATTTGAAGAACTAAATAATAAGTTAGATTCACTATTAAAAGAAAATAAAGATTTAAGAAGAGAGTTTAAACAAGAAAAAGAAGACTTGAAAGCCACTATCAAAGAAAAAGATGAAATGATAGAGAAATTACTGAACGAAATTGATAGACTTAAAAATCAAATAAATAAAGATAGTAGTAATTCTAGTAAACCACCTTCAACTGATGCAGGTAAGAAAGATAAAAGTGGAGCCAATTTATATAATTCTAGAAAAAAGACAGATAAGAAAATCGGAGGACAAAAAGGTCATAAAGGACATTGTCTTACTAAAGATAAAGTTGAAAAAATGATAAAGGATAAACTTGTAGAAACTAGAACTATTTATCATGAGAGTAATAATAAAAATGGTAAAGATATTACTAAATATAGAATAGGTTTAGAAGTAAATGTTTATGTAGAAAAACATATCTTTAGACATAATCCAAAAACAGATGAGAAAATACCAAAAGAATTTTATACAGATGTAACTTATGATAATAGTGTAAAAGCTTTAACAATTGAACTTGGGACATATAATGTAGTGGCATTAGATAGATTAAGTGATTTATTTAATGTTCTTTCTAAAGGAGTAATAGATATATCCAATGGTACATTAGTTAACTTTTTAAATGAATTTAGCCTAAAGTCAAAACCAACTTTAGACAATTTAGAAAATGATTTATTAAATAAATCTTTAATGTATACAGATGATACTACAAATGATAATAAATGCTATATAAGAAATTATAGTAATAGTTAAACTGTAGTCTATGCCTCATAAGAATAAAGGACATAAACAGATAAAGGAACACAATATTTTAACAAGATATACTGGAGGTATTATACATGATCATGATACTGCAATGTATAAATATGGTTCTAATAATTATGAATGTAATGTTCATTTAGGAAGATATTTAGAAGAAATAATTCAAAATGTTTCCGAATTTACTTGGGCAAAACAACTAAAGGAACTACTAGTTAAAGCGTATCAAGATAGAAAAGTTTTAATAAAAAAAGGTAGTAAATCATTTTCTAGTAATAAAACTAATGAAATTAGTACAAAATATGATGAAATTATATTATTAGCCAAGAAAGAAAATAAAAGTATTAAATCTACATATTATAAAGAAAAAGCCCTTAAGCTTATTAGAAGATGCGATAAATATAAAAATAATCACTTGGCTTTTATATATGATTTTAGTGTTCCTTTTGATAATAATCCAAGTGAAAGAGATTTTAGGATTATTAAAATTAAAACTAAAATATCTGGAGGATTTAAAAATATAGATAGTGCTAAATCATACTGTGATGCAATTAGTATTATAAAAACCTCTATTAAAAGAAAGATTAATCCTTTTGATTCTATTAAAGCTATATTTAATAATGAAGTGTTTTTTGCAAACTAAAAAGAGCAATTCTAAATAATTACTCTTTGCTTTTGTGTGTCATAGTCTGAATAGTTACAGTAGTTGACATATTTTTTACCTAAAATGTTGACTTTAAGGCTTATTTAGAGTAAAATAAAACTATGAAGAGAGGAGTGTTATAATGGACAATGTTGTTAGTAATTTTTGTACAGAAACATCAAATATATGGCGTACAGTTGGATATTTTTTACTAGTTTTTAAAATAGTTATACCGATAATACTTATTATTCTAGGAATGATAGATTTAGGAAAGGCAGTAATATCAAGTGATGATAAAGCAATTTCTAAATCAGCAAAATCATTACTAGTAAGAATTGTTGCTGCCGTTTGTATATTCTTCGTTCCAACAATAGTATCATTTGTAATACGTATAGTTGATACATCTGTAGATGATAAAAATGAAGTATGTGCAGCATGTATATCAAGTCCAGGTGGACAAACTTGTAACGATGCATATAATTCTGTATTTGGAGATGCAGAATAATAAAAGGAAACTAAAAAGTTTCCTTTTTATAAAACCAAAAAAGATGTTTGGTTTAATTCCTAAACATCTTTTTAAATTACTACGTCTTTATAAAAACCAGTATATTCATAACCTTTTAAGTTTTTTTCAGTACTCCATTTATATTTTGGAATTCTATGCATATATGTTGTTTCATTTTCCGGATCACGCATCTTATAACCATCATATTTGTATTCATTATCTTCAGTATCTCTTATACAATCATTTTTATTAATATATTCAATATCAAATTTTAATGGAACAAAGTAGATGTTATAACCTATTTTGCTTTCATAATATGGAGTAACTCCATTATGGTTTTTATAATTAATTGTAACAGTTGCTCGATAAACGTTACTAGATAAATACATACTAGTAATATTAAAAGTAAAATTACTACGATCTAATGATGCATTTCTAAATAAAGTAGGATTAGCTGGAATTACATCATAACGTCCAGTATTACCAGTCATATATAATTTATTTTTATTATTAATATAAGTCCTATAATCGGTTAAACCACTTGAGAAATATGATTTACTTGAATCAATTATTTTTACTGTACCTTCAATATCATCAGGGTCAATATCTAAAAATTGAATTTCATAACTGTATGATGAATTTTGATTAGTTGAGTTACCAACATAACTTGTTGAATAATAGGTTTTTGTAGTAGGTAAACAATAATTATAAGTAGTAGTAGTTACTCTTTTATTTTCTGCATCAGGATTACTTGACTTTCCTTCTTCCCAATCAGACCATTTTACATATTGGTAATATCTTACTGGTTCCTTAACAGGATCTTTATCTCCATCTGGATCAGGATTAGGATCAGGTTTAATATCCGGTTCATTATCGGTATTACCATCATCAGGTGTATTATCGTTATCATTATTGTTGTCATTATTATTATTATTATTGTTGTTATTGTTATTGTTATTATTATTATTATTATTTATAATACAATTATTATTATAACAACATCCAATTGATGAACATGATATTTGAATATTTACTGTCGTAGTTACTTTATTATCTGTAGAACTTCCAGTCGTAGTTGATGATCCTCCTGAACTATTGTTGTTATTACTAGAATTATTATTGTTATCATTGTCTACATTATTATTTGAATTATTGTTATTATCAACAGGAGTATCATCGATTACTACATCAGTATTTGTAGATTGATTATCACAATCTCCAGTTGGACAAACAATATCTTCAATAGTAGTTACAATAAAATCAGATTTTTCGCCACAATCAAGACTAACTTTTAATGCGTAATTTCCATCAGCAGTTTTGGTTGTTTGAACGTAACTTGAATTGATATCACAAACATCACCATCTTCTGTAAAGTCAATTAGTAATTTTTGATTTAACATTTGTGATAATGTTAATTTTTCAGTACCCCCAACTTTTTCAGGCAGTTTTGAAGGTGTAAAGTATTCAAATGCTGCATCTTTCATAGAGGTAATGTTAGTAATATACTCAGAATTACCCATCGCTAAAGTATTGTTTGAACTATTATTTTTATTAGTAAATCTTGTAACTATTAAGCATACTATAAAAACTATAACCGCTAAGATAACTAACTTTACTGCTAGCGATCCCCAATTTAAACTTAATTTTCTGTTTCCTTCTTCGTACATAATCGTACCCCCTTTAACTAAGAAAACCACTTCTTTTAAGTCGTTCATATTTTATCATATTTGATGAAATTTGTCAAATTTAAGTTTTAAAAAACGCCTTATTTTACGGGCAAAAGTGTTAATTTGTTAAGGAAAATATATATTATATTATAAAAAGGAAAAATTTAGCATTGATTTCAAACTATCGTTCGTGATAAAATTATCGTGCAGATATTTTATTTTTAAGATGTATTTAAATGATAAAATATGGTAGAATATGTAATGCGAAAGAAGTGATTTTATGTCTAATGTTGATAAAATAGTAATTAAAGGGGCTAGAGAAAACAATTTAAAAAATATTGATATCGAAATACCTAAAAATGAATTAGTCGTAATGACTGGAGTATCGGGTAGTGGTAAAAGTAGTTTAGCATTTGATACGATTTATGCTGAAGGACAAAGAAGATACGTGGAATCTCTATCTGCTTATGCCCGCCAATTTATTGGGGTTAATGAAAAGCCTGATGTTGATTCTATCGAAGGATTAAGCCCATCAATTTCCATTGATCAAAAATCGACGAATAAAAATCCTCGTTCAACTGTTGGAACAATTACCGAAATATATGATTATCTTCGTCTTTTATTTGCGCGTATTGGAACACCTTATTGCCCAAATCACCATATTCCTATAACTAGTCAAAGTATTGAAGAAATGACTAATAAAGTAATGGAATATACGGGGACTACGGTAACAATTTTATCTCCAATAGTTCACGGTGAAAAAGGAACTCATAAAGATTTATTTGATGAATTACGCAAAGAGGGGTATTCTAAAGTTCGTGTTAATGGCAAGATTATGAGTTTAAGTGATGAAATAACGCTTGAAAAAAATAAAAAAGATAATATAGATATAGTTATGGATAAAGTAACAGTTGATGATATAGAACGGGGACGGATTTTTGAGGCTATTGAAGAATCAACTAAAAAAGCTGATGGTAAAGTAATAATACTTGTTGATGATGAAGAAATATTCATGAGTGAAAAATATGCTTGTATTAAATGTAATTATTCAATTCCTGAACTTGAACCAAGACTATTTTCTTTTAATGCTCCATATGGTGCTTGTGAAGAATGTAAAGGTTTAGGAACAAAACTTAAGATTAGTGAAGATTTATTAATTCCTGATTGGAATAAATCAATCATGGATGGGGCAATTACAGCAGTTAGTATGGATTCTACCACTTATTTTACGCAAATAGAAACTGTATGTAAATATTATGATATAGACATGTATGCTCCTCTTAAAGATATACCTAGGGAAAAACTTGATTATGTATTATATGGTACTAATGAATTAATGGAATTTAATTATGTATCTAAAAATGGAAATACCCGTAATGCTAAAAGTATTTATGAAGGGGTAATTCCCGCTTTAGAAAGAAGATATTTGGAAACTAAAAGTGGTTGGATAAGAGAATGGCTAGATGGTTTTATGGTAGAAACAGAGTGCCCTATCTGTAAAGGAAAAAGATTACAAAAATCTGTTTTGTCAATATATATAAATGATAAAAATATCTTTGATATGACAGATATGTCGATTGGTGATTTACTTGACTTTGTTAAAAAACTAAAACTTACTAACGAACAAAAAGAAATAAGTGAGCTTATATTAAAAGAAATAATTTCCCGTTTGGAATTTTTAAATAATGTAGGTCTTTCTTACCTTACTTTAACTCGTAGCGCAGGAACTTTATCGGGTGGTGAAGCGCAACGTATAAGACTAGCAACCCAAATTGGATCTCGTCTTTCCGGAGTTTTATATGTCCTTGATGAACCATCTATTGGTCTTCATCAAAAAGATAATGAAAAGCTTATTAATTCTTTAAAAGAAATGCGGGATTTAGGAAACTCTTTAATCGTAGTTGAACACGATACCGATACAATGCTTGCTTCTGATTATCTAATCGATATTGGACCTGGTGCTGGTGAATATGGCGGGTGTGTTATGGCAGCAGGTACACCGGAAGAAGTAATGCGTAATCCTAATAGTTTAACTGGTAAATATTTAAGTGGTATCGAAAAAATTGAAATACCTAAAAAACGTCGTAAAGGGAATGGTTTAAAAATATCTATTAAAGGAGCTAAAGAAAACAATCTTCATAATGTAAATGTTGATATTCCTTTAAATAAATTAGTAGTAGTTACTGGTGTATCAGGTTCCGGTAAGTCATCTTTAATTAATGAAGTATTATATAAAACAATTGCTAATAAATTATATCGTAGTAAAGTAGTACCAGGAAAACATAAAGATATTTTAGGTTTAGAAAATATCGACAAAGTAGTGCAAATTACTCAAGATGCCATTGGTAGAACTCCAAGAAGTAATCCAGCAACTTATGTTGGAGTATTTGATGATATTCGCGATCTTTTTGCTACGACCAAAGAAGCCAAAATGCGCGGTTATGATAAAAGTAGATTTTCATTCAATGTTAAGGGTGGAAGATGTGAAAACTGTTGGGGAGATGGTGTCAAGAAAATTGAAATGCATTTTCTAGCAGATATATATGTACCATGTGATGTATGTAAAGGTAGTCGGTATAATAAAGAAACTTTGGAAATAAAATATAAAGGTAAGAATATTAGTGAAGTTTTAGACATGCGAGTTAGTGAAGCAATTGAATTTTTTGCCAATATTCCCAAAATTTATAACAAACTTAAAGTTATGATGGATGTAGGTCTTTCTTATATTAAATTAGGTCAACCAGCCCCAACTCTATCCGGTGGCGAAGCAGGACGCGTTAAGTTAGCCAAAGAACTACAAAAAAAAGCTACTGGAAAATCTTTATTTATTTTAGATGAACCGACGACAGGTTTACACTCAGATGACATTAAAAAGTTGTTAATTATTTTAAACCGTATCGTTGATAATGGAGATACAGTCATTGTTATTGAACATAACTTAGATGTTATTAAAGTAGCAGATTACATTATCGATTTAGGTCCTGATGGTGGTAAAAACGGTGGTAAAATAGTAGTAACTGGTACACCGGAAGAAGTAGCTAAATGTGAAAAATCTTATACTGGAGAATTTTTAAAGAAAATTTTAAAAGAAAATTAATAGATTTATTAATATTTTATTGGTATAATAAACTATAATGGAAGGTGATATAGTGGACCGATACATAATTACAATAGGGGATATTAAAATTGAATGGTATTCAATTTTAATAGTTCTTGGAGCAATAATTGCTATCATCATGATTTTAAGAGAAGCAAAAAGATATAAATATTCCACTGATTTTGTCTTTAATTTATGTTTTTGGACAATTATTGTAGGTATCATCGGGGCAAGACTATACTATGTTTTATTTAATATCGATTTATATACTAATTTTTGGGATATATTTAAAATATGGGAAGGTGGATTAGCTATCCATGGTGGTATAATTTTTGGTCTTATTACTTGTATTTTGTATTGTAAAAAATATAACTTTAGAACAATTAGAATGCTTGATTTTATTGCTCCAGCCTTACTTCTTGCTCAAGCCATAGGTCGGTGGGGAAATTTCTTTAATGGAGAAGCTCATGGAGCTGCTACAACACTAGAACATTTACAAAGTTTACATATTCCCAATTTTATTATTGAAGGCATGAATATCGATGGTATTTATTATGAACCAACGTTCCTTTATGAATCACTATGGTGTTTAATTGGAGTTATTATTATTTTAATTATTCGTCGTCTTAAAATTACTAAAGTTGGTCAACCAACAGCAGTTTACTTAATGTGGTATGGTTTAGGTCGTTTCTTTATTGAAATGATGCGAACAGATTCCTTAATGCTTGGTGGTTTCAAAGTAGCTCAAATAGTTTCTGTTATTATGATAGTAATTGGCTTACTAATTATTATGATTACAGGACGAAAAGGTCGTTATGAAGACTTATATGATCAAGATATAACTGAAACTATACACTTTTAAGGGAGGAAATATATGTATGATATAATAATTATTGGTATGGGAATTAGTGGTATAACCGCTGCCATATATGCTAAAAGAGAAAATAAAAATGTCCTTTTACTAGATAAAGGTATGCCTGGTGGTTTATTAAATAACATTGATGAGATAAGCAATTATCCTGGATTACCTAATATTAGTGGACCAGACTTTGCTATTAATCTTCTTAATCAAATTAAAAGTTTAAATATATCTTATAAGTTAGAAGAAGTAACTGATTTGAATTTATCAGGAAAAGTTAAAGTAGTTAAAACAACAAAGAGTGATTATAAAGCCTCTAATATTATATTGGCTATGGGAAGAACTCCGAAGTTTTTAGGATTGGAAAATGAAAAAAAACTTTTAGGTCATGGAATATCTACATGTGCCATGTGTGATGGCTTTTTTTATAAAAATAAAGATATAGCTGTTGTGGGAACTGGCAACAGTGCCTTACAAGAAACCATATATTTATCCAAAATTGTTAATAAAATCTATCTTATCAACCGTCGTGATGGTTTCCGTGGTGATGCTATGCTAGTTGATAAAGTAAAAAAATTACCCAATATAGAAATAATTTATAATAGTAATATCCAAACATTAAATGAAAAAGATTCTAAGTTAGAATCTATTACCCTAGATAACTCAAGAACTATTCCAATCTCCGGCTTATTTTTGTATATCGGCTTTGTTCCTGCAACTAATATAGTTGATTCTAAAATATTAGATGAGGATGGATATATCAAAGTTAATAAAAATTTTAAAACTCCTATAAAAGGAGTATATGCTATCGGTGATATAATAAAAAAAGATATTTATCAACTAATAACTGCAGCAGCCGATGGCGCTAGAGTGATAAATAATATAAAATAAGTAAAAGGGGCTGCCTTGAAACGGACTAATTAGTTTCCTTGACAACTTCTTTTTTAAAAATAACAATAAAGCCCTGAAATCATAACGAAATCAGGGCAATTTGTGATACAATAATTTTGTCTAAGGAGTTGTATCACGTGGAATATTTTAACATAAAAAAGGCTTTTTTCATAGCGTCATCACAATGTTAATTCTCAAAGTAATGGAAACTAATTTTTAAAAATGTCCATTACTTTGAAAATTAACAAATATTATTATTAGATCCTTTACTATTTGTCATTTCCCAAAATTTATGATAAAATAATCCCCAAGGTGCAGGGGTTATGAAAAAAAGTATTTTATTAGATATAGTTAGTAGTGTAATTGTAATATTTTTGGTAGTTTTTTGCTTTAAATTATATGATAAAAATGTTAATGCTGAGGAAAATACTAAAACATACGCATTAGCAACGTATAATATCGATATACCAAATTTTTCTTATATTAATAGCGTAATAGTCAATAATAAAATATATTTATTATACAATAATGATAATAGTTATTTATTAAAAGAAATAGATAATATAACTAATAAAGAAAATAATTATTCTTATAATATTTCTAGCGCTTGTAAATTACAAAATGAAAATAATTATCCGTATATATATTGTGAAAATAACGATTCTATTAGTGTTTATAATACTAGATTTAAAAAAATAATAACCCAAAATATAAATAGTAATTATAATTATGCAATAAATACTAATAGTGAAAATTTAAATTTTAAAATCATAGATAATACTAATAGTTATGAATATATTAATGGTTATTATAAAGAAACTGATAATGCATACATTTCCCTAGATACTCCTTATGTTAAAGAAGCATATTGTACAGATACTTGTTTATTAGTTAGATATAATAATATAACTGAAATGATTTCTTTATATAAAGAAAGTGAATTATTAGAAACTAATATTTCTGCATTTCAAAAATACGAAAATGGTATATATACTTATAATAATAGTAAAATAAAAATATATAATGCCATAACTGATGAATATAAAGAATTTAATAGTCCTATCAACAATCTACTTACATATTCATTTACCATAGGTTCTAATGATTGTTATTTGTATGTGTTAAATAAAGGTAAAATAAATGTCTATAATTTGTATAATTCCAAAAACTTTACAAATATAAATATTGATAAAGTAGATGAAAATATTCAAAAACTTATTGTTGAAGATAATTATCTTTATTTATATGGTTCATCAACTTTATATATTTATAATATTTATGATATTGAAGCAAATATTACTTATTTTAACACTTATGAAAACGATTTAATTACTAGTAAAATTAATTACTATCAAGATAATTATAACGTTTCAATTAACTTAGTTGATAATCCAAGCAATTTAAGCAATAATTATAATATTAAAGGATTAAATAATTATAATGATATTATTAATACATTAAATACTTTAGAAAAATATTTTTCTGTTTTCAATAAAGAATTTTTCTCAAGATTTGATGATTATGGTATGGATGGTATAGAAATTTATTTTGCGGAAGATATAACAGCTAATAACGGTACTTTAGATAGTGCCAGGGTAGTAGGTTTATATGTTAATAAGAATAATAAATATAACATTATTATAAGTGTTAATAGTGGTGAAGATATAACAACTATTGTCTTTCATGAAACGATGCATGTTATTGAAGACTATCTGCGTAGTCAAAAAATTACATTTAGTAATTGGAATAAATTAAATCCTAATAATTTCACATATTCTAATATATATTATACTAACAAAGAATTTAATGATACTTTAAA
This sequence comes from uncultured Bacilli bacterium, assembly GCA_944363655.1. The sequence goes on from CALVUU010000072.1 coordinate 24,210, forward strand.
TAATAATAAATATTATAATAATATTTATTTTGTAGATAATTATGCTAGAAGTAATGCCATAGAAGATCGGGCAAGAATGTTTGAATATCTTTGTAAAGGTGAAAATTTTACTGAATATCCTCATTTATATAATAAGATAAGTTATTTAAAAAGAATCATTTTAAATAACTTTCCAGAATTATATAGTTCTAGTTATTTTGTATAAACATAAATAATTAATAGTGATATTTATGTTTAAAAGAAAATTTTATGAAAAAGAATCTATTAAATATTATCGTAAGGGCTTTTTAGATGGTATATCGTTTACAACTGAATTTTTAAAAAATACTAATTATGATGAAACATTATTACTTTTAAATAATACGTTACATAATCTCGATTATTATGCTAAAAAGTATCAAATGAAAAAAAGTGATTTAAAGAAAAATACTGAAGTACTTATCCATAATCTTCAGTATTTTCATAGTGAATAACATATATCATTTAAACTTACATTAAATATTTTAGAAAGTTCATATAAATTAGGAATAGATATTTTAGTTATTCCTTTTTCCCATCTTACAATACACGCTTGGGTTACTTTCATTTTATTTGCTAAATAACATTGCGAATAATTATTTTTTATTCGCAATGTTTTTATATTTTCTCCTAAAGTTTTGTAACTAAAATCATTATTAATATTACACTTTCTATTATTGCTTAACCCTAGTACATAATCTATACAGAATAATTGGAGTATTTGGAAATCAAGTAAAATTGATAAAATATGATTATGCAGGAAGCAACTTGTTAGGAACAAACGGAGATTATGAAGGAACATCAAGTCCAAGTAGTTATAGTACGTATAAGGGAAGTCAAAGTACATTGTATGATTATTACTGGAATAATAATACAAGTACAAATACATGGAGCGAAAGTCAATTAAATACAGTGAATTTAAACACAAATTACTTAAATAATATAGGAAGTAAATGGAGTAGTAAAATAGCAACAACAAGCTGGAAAGTTGGAGGGAATACGTATCGAAACATATATAATGTTCCAGTAAAACAAACATATCAAAATGAAATAGTAAGTCCAGCAGAGAGCACAACATACAGTGCAAAAATAGGATTAATGTATGTGTCAGATTATGGATATGCAACAAGCCCAAGTAATTGGAATACTAATCTAGGTAGTTATAATAGTACAACAGTACGAGATAATAATTGGATGTGGATGGGCTATTATAACTGGACAATTTCCCGTTGTTCGGGCAATACGAATAATGTGTTCCTCGTGGGCGACACAGGTATTGTGTTCGACGCCTACGTGGACTTCAGCCTCGGCGTGCGCCCGACCTTTTATTTGAACTCTAATGTAACCTTGAGCGGGGGAAATGGGACTCAAAGTTCGCCATTTCGCATTAATTAAATAAAAATATTTTTTTGAAACTTAATAATTAACTTTAGCAAAAACCATATCTTTTTTAGGTGTGGTTTTTTATTGTTTTGTGTGGTAAAATAAGGGTGGAGTTGAGGTTATGAAAGTTAGAACGCGTTTTGCACCTAGTCCAACTGGGTATATGCATATTGGAAATTTAAGAACAGCAATATTTGAATATTTGCTAGCACGCAAATATAATGGCTCATTTATTCTTCGTATTGAAGATACGGATCAACAACGTGAAGTTGAAGGTGCAATAGATTTTATTTATAAAACATTAGAATTGTGTGGCTTTATTATAGATGAAGGACCTAATAATGATTTAGGATATGGTCCATACATTCAAAGCAAAAGAAAAGAAATATACAAAAAATATGCTGAAGAATTAGTAGAAAAAGGTAAAGCATATTATTGTTTTTGTAGTGAAGAAGAATTAAATGTTATGAGAGAAAGAGCAAATCAACGCCATAAACCATTTTTATATGATGGTAGATGTTCTAGGTTAAGCAAAGAAAAAATAAAAGAAAATTTAGATAAAGGTATACCTTATGTAATTAGACAAAAGATGCCTAAAACGGGTGTAACTATTGTTGAAGATTTAATCTATGGTAAAATAAAAATTGATAATAGCATTCTAGATGATCAAATCTTACTTAAAAGTGATGGTTTTCCAACATATAACTTTGCTAATGTAATTGATGATCATCTAATGGAAATAACTCATGTAATACGTGGTAAAGAATATTTAGATCAAACCGCCAAGTATAATTTGTTGTATGAAGCGTTTGGTTGGGAAAAACCAACATATATTCATGTTGCTATGGTTCTTGGTGAAGATGGTAATAAATTATCTAAACGTAACGGGGATGCTTCATTCATGGATCTTTACAATGAAGGATATATTCCTGCGGCCATTGTCAATTATTTAACTCTTCTTGGCTGGAGTCCAGCAAGTAATCAAGAAGTATTTACAATGGATGAATTAATTAGTAATTTTGATGAAACGAGAATTAGTAAATCATCTAGTCAATATGATGTAAAAAAATTACAATGGTTTAATCATCAATACATTAAAAATATGTCTAATAAAGAATACTTAAATTGGATAAAAAATTATTTTACCAGGGATATAAGTGGTAAAAGTGAAGAATGGGTAGATAAATTATTACTTATTTATAAAGATCATTTAAATTATGGTAAAGAAATAGATAATTTAACGGAAAATTTCTTTATTAATAATATCATAATTGATGAAGAAGCCAAAGAATTTATGGCAAGTGATTCCAAAACTTTAGAAGTAACTGAATGTTTTTGCAAAGAAATTGAAAATATAGATTGGAATGTTGATGCTATTAATAATGCTATAAATAATGTTAAAAACATTTTAAATGTGAAAGGAAAATTACTTTACATGCCAATTCGTATTAAAGCCAGTGGTTTAATGCATGGTCCAGAACTTGCTGATACCATTTATTTAATTGGTAAGGATAAAGTAATAGAAAGATTAAAATGAAAAAAGCCATAAGAATAATTACGGGGTTATTAATAGTAGGTTTATTAATATTTGGAATATATAAAGTATTTATTGATTGTGAAAGAACTAATACTTTTTATGATAAATATTTTACTTTAGATGAAATGGACTATGCTGTTTTAGAAGATGAATTAATAGTTAAAATACTTGATATTAAAGATAATAGATGTCTTGAAGATACTTGTGAAAGAGAAGGACAATATTTAGTTAAATTATTAGTCTTAAATGAGGCTAAATTTGCATATGTTGAATTAGGGACATTAGAACCTACTTCAGTTAAACTAGATAAAATTAGTTTAGAATATACTCTTAATTTAATTAGAGTAGATGAAAATGGAGCAACTTTAACAGTTACTCCAAATACAGTAGAGAGTTAGGTACATTATGAAAATATATAATACATTAACAAGAAAAATAGAAGACTTTATTCCTTGGAATAAAGATGAAGTAACATTTTATACTTGTGGGCCAACAGTTTATCACTATGCCCACATTGGCAACATGCGCAATTACATTGGACATGATATTTTAGATAAAACATTAAGATATTTAGGTTATAACGTCAAAAGATGTATGAATATCACAGATGTTGGACATTTAACTAGTGATTCTGATTCTGGTGATGATAAAATGGTTAAAAGCGCCAAGAAGGAAAATAAAACCGTAATGGATATTGCTAAGTTTTATACCGATGCCTTTTTTCGTGATTTTGAACTTCTTAACAATAGAATGCCTGATATAATAAGTCCTGCAACTGCCAATATAGATGAATATATTAAAATAATTACAAAATTATTAGATACGGGTTATGCTTATAAATCCGGAGGAAATATTTATTTTGATACTACTAAGTTAGATGATTATTATAAGTTAACTAACCATAAAGTAGATGAAATGGTCGTCGGAGTACGTGATGGTGTTGAAGAAGATAAAAGCAAGAAGAATCAAAATGACTTTGTTTTATGGTTTACAAAATCTAAATTTGATTCGCAAGAATTAAAATGGGATAGTCCATGGGGATTGGGGTATCCTGGTTGGCATATTGAATGTAGTGGAATAAGTATCAAATACCTAGGTGAATACTTAGATATTCATGGTGGTGGAGTAGATAATATTTTTCCCCATCACACTAATGAAATTGCTCAAAGTGAATCATACTTAGGACACAAATGGTGTAAATATTGGTTTCATAATGAACATTTAAACGATGAAACGGGTAAAATGAGTAAAAGCCATGGAGCAATATTGACAGTTAGCCTCTTAAAAGAAAAAGATTATAATCCTCTATCTTTTAGATATATGTGCTTACTTAGTCACTATCGTCGCCAACTAGTGTTTTCTTACTCATCCCTAGATGGTGCCCAAAATGCCTATAAAAAACTTTTAAGTCGCACCGGAGCCTTAAAATATGGCAATAATATTGATGAAAAAGCCTACACTGAATGGGATAACAAATTTAAAAGTTGTTTAGAAGATGATTTAAATACTGCTAATGCTATTACTGTTTTATATGATTTACTTAAAAGTGAAGTAAATGATGATACCAAATATCATTTAATAAGTAATTGGGATGAAGTATTGAGTCTCGATTTACTTAAAAAAGATCAACCAAAAGTAGAAAACGAAGAATATATTTTAAATAAAATTAAAGAAAGAAATGAAGCTAAGAAGAACAAAGATTATCAAACTGCTGATGCTATAAGGGAAGAATTATTAAATGAAGGAATTATTTTAAAGGATACTAGGGAAGGAACTATTTACGAATTAAAATAATGTCTAAAGTTTTTTCTAAGATTATAATTCTTCTTCTTTTCTTTTTTGCTCCAATTTATGTTTGTGCTGCTGAATTTAATATCACTGGTGAAAATGTAATTCTTTATAATTTAAATGATAATGAAATACTTTATGAACAAAATAGCAATGAATTAACGAGCATTGCTAGTTTAACTAAGTTAATGACGGCTTTAATAGCCATTGAAAATATCGAAGATTATGATGCTACTATAACTATAACTTCTAAAGATTTTATTGGAACTGATGGCTATTCTAAAGCGGGATTTAGCATTGGTGATAAAGTAACATATCGTGATTTACTCTATGGAATTTTACTTCCTAGTGGTGCTGATGCTGTTAATGCTATAGTTAATAATACTTTAGGTTATGATGATTTTATTACAGCCATGAATGCTAAAGCTAAAGAAATTGGCTTAAAAA
>CALVUU010000073.1 GCA_944363655.1 uncultured Bacilli bacterium
CCACCAGGAGTATTAGTAATAGTTACATTCATATTATTATATACAGGTATATAAAAGATGAATGCTGAATCTAGAATACCTATTTTTTTATATGCTTTATAGGATGTTGCTGATTCACTCGAAGGGGATGCAATATTAGTCATATATTGATGTGTTGCAATTGATGAAGTATCACTTTGATTAACATTAAACTTTTGTAAATAACCAGTATTTTGATTATTGGCTATATAACTATTGGCAATCTGACTAATACCACCATTTATTGCAGCATGAACACTATTCCATGCTTTTTTTCTAGCATATTCAAGACCACAATATGTTGTACCATAATTTTGAACACAAGAATCGCTTACTCCAAAATTAAAGAAATTGTAATAACCATAATAAATATTTTCATATCCCGTATATTCTCCACTATATAAATTATATAAAGTAGCACCGCTTCCAAGTTCTTGTCAAATTCTTGCTGATGTGAATATTGGACTTACATTATTAGTTTCTCCACTAGTAACAATTATATCTGTTAAATTGGTATTTTTATTTAAGTGGTACTTATAAAATTCTGCGCTAGAAATAATATTAGTAACAGCATTACCATATATAGAAGAAAAATTTTGATCATAGTTTAAGGCTTCAAATTGAAATACATGACGATCAGATAAAAAATTACGGGGATCCATATAGTAGGCTACTCCGGTTTGCGTAATACCAACGTAACCACTTTCATAAGCAGTACAAGTTGGATCAATAAATCCTTTATTTTCATCACTACCATAAATAAGATTTACACCACAAGAACTTTCTTTATCAACAATAAATTGCCAATCATAATTAATTTTTAAAGGGAAAAACTGCCAATTAGGATGTCTTTCTTGCATAGCGCATAGTCCTCCCCAGTAACTTGAAGGAAATCCAGCATCACTCATTTTTTGTTCACAAGTTGTAGATGGAGCTATATCATCAGTTGTATGGCTATAAACAACATCGACATGATCTTCACAAATATAACCAGTAGATGTACCATTATAATATACTTGATACCAATCACCAATACAATCTTTATGATTGTTAGTATCGGCATGTAACTTGTCTTCAACTAACAAATAATAAGTTCCTTCTTTTTCTCTTCCTTCAACAATACCATATTGTGTTCCAGGACCTTTACGAACATTACCTGAAGAATTTATGTAAGCTCTTGCTGTATAAGATGCTGCAGAAACGTTATTAATTAAGAAAAATATGCCAATAAAAAATGTAATAATTGTTAGTAATTTTTGCATTTATAACGCCTCCTTATCATCTTATTCATAAGTATTATAACATTTTCAACCTAATTCGACAAATTATATACAAAAATTCTAGTAAAAGTATGTAAAATATCTGTTATTTTCTCGTAAAATATACTATAATAAATTTAAATGTGGTGGTTGTAGATGGGAAAAACGTTTGATAGAATTGATATAATTTTTATTTTATTAATTTCTATATATTTAATTGCTTTAGTTATGGGAATCCTTTGGATTATTTTGGATAAATTAGAAAAAGCAAAATTAGAGGCTAAACTTTTAGTTAGTACAAAAAAAGAAGTTATTAAATCACCAAAAGAAAATAAAGAAAAAATACAAATTAAAAAGAAAACATCTACTTCTAAGAAAAAGAATACTACATATAAAACTGCACCTAAAAAGAAAACAACAGCGATTGGTAAACCTAAAAGTAAAAATAATTCTTCAAATAGAAGAAATGGTTATGTGAGTCCTACTAAAAGAAAGAAAAATAATCGTAAGAAGAAAAACACTAAAAAATCAACGAAACGTTAAATCGTTGATTTTTAATTACCTAAAATAATATCGGTTATTTCTTCTTCATTTTCTTCATTATTAGATTTTTCTTCCTCTTTTTCGTCGTTATCTGATGTATCTTTGTCATTAATTTCTTCATCAGGTTCATCACTAATTGCTTCTTTACTGTTTACTACGTAAACTGTTAATTCATCAACAGTTGATAATAATACCCCAATAAATTCGCTTTGATCTCCGATTAAACCAACAGCAACATTAGAATTATAATGTTCACTATCAGGATCGACGTATTCAATATTAAAGTCTATTCCATGTTCATTGCAAAATTCTTCAGCCACACTTACCGTACTTCCAATAAAGTTTGGTAAAGTTCTGCTAGATTGTTCCTTGCGAAGTCCACTACCTGGACTAGTTATTTCATAAGGTTCATTAACAGAGAAACTAAATGTTTTAATTACTTCTTCATCTTCTAGACCTAATGTTACTTTTAAGGCATGCTTAATATCTTCAAGAGAATCAATATAGTATCCTTGAGCTGAAGTAGTATAACCCATACTAGGTACATAAACTGGTAAACTATAAGTTTCTAAGTAAGCTTTATTTATATTAAGTAGATCTTCACCACTAATTACATTAGATACCATGTTTTTAACAACATTATATCCTGAAAGAATTGTATTAGTATCCATATTAGTTGCTATATTACTACTTATAGCATTAAGTATATTTTGTAAATCAGCAATACTACTAAATTGCAAGGCTTTAGAAGCAATGGCTTCAACTACTTGTTGTTGATGTCTTACTCTATCTAAATCTCCACCAATATACATGTGTCTATTTCTAGCATATGCTAAGGCTTGTTCCCCATCTAATGTTTGAAGTCCCGGTTCTATACAAACTAAATGGTCTCCAAAAAGACGATCGGAATTTTGTTCACACATCAAACCATCATACTTACTAGAATTATAGGTTGGAGCTTCGACATCAACTTCTATTCCGCCGATAGCATCAACTAATTCAACTACTCCTTTAAAATTAATTTTAACATAATAATCAATATCGATATCTAAGAAACTACTTACTGTATCGATAACACAACTTGTACCATATGCCGCTGAGGAATTAATCTTAGCATAACGATCATTATTACAAGCAATTGGAACATAAGTATCTCTTGGAATACTTACCATTGTTGCTGTTAAAGTCTTAGGATTAAATGTAATAAGCATTAATGTATCACCATTAAAAGCTGCATTAGCATTTAAACCAGCAGTCTCAGAATCCACTCCCATAAGTAAAAATGTTAACGGTTCATCAAATGTTTTATTACTTGATAAAATAAGATCTTGATTAGCCATTTCTTCACTATATTCATATAAAACTTTAGTTTCACTAGAAATATTTTGATATTGTTCTTCTCCATTAAATAAAGTAATGTAATTACCTGGAACAAATATAGCATCAATTTCTTCCTTATATAAATCTCGAATCATTTCGTTGTAATCATTATAATCTACAATACTATTAGCAAGTTTTTCTTTACTATATAATTTTTTAGCTAAAACATTCCATTCTATTTCTTCTTCGTTATCAAGCAAACCTATTCTTGAATCATTAGTAAATTTTGTATTTTTTAAAGAAATTAAATATGTTTTATACATTAATTTTTCATTTTCGGTAATACTGTCAATATTACTATAAACCATATTTATATAATAAGAACCAATACAAAAAATTACAATAAATAATAAAGATATAATTGAAGTAATAATTAATGTTTTATACTTACGACGAAGTAAATTTAAAAGATTCCAAAAACAATATAAAACTATATAAAGTATAAAGAATATAATAAAAATAATTCTTAGAATTGTTTCTATGCCTGTTAAACTCAATAAACTTTTAATAAAAAAGAATAAGGTAATTATATAAATAATGCTTATAATATAATAAATATAACGTAATACTTTGCTCGATTTTTTGAGTTTTCTAATAAATTTATTCATCCCTTTATTCTCCCGTTACATATTCTACTACATATAGTTTTTCATTAAGTTCAATTAAAGTAATTGTTGCTTTATTATCATATCCTAAATCATTTTTATATGACCAATTTAAGTTTACAACAAAACTATCATATTCTTTTTCATCAATAGTAAATGTTTTTGTTTCAACACTTTCATTATCAATGCTACTTACTTCTGGTAAATCTTGTTTTCTTTTACCATCAGAATTATTTTCCATGGATTTATATATTGTATCTTCAACATTGGTTTTAAAATTATCAATACTATCAGGATAGATATATTCAATACTACCAACATCATAACGATTAACTTTGTTATTCATAGTAAATAAATCAATTACAAAAAGTTTTGATAAAAGATTTGCATACTTTTCATAGTTTATTTTTTCTGCTGATAAAACTTCCTTTAATTCATTATAAGTATTTTTCATAAGTTCGGTATCCCGATCATCCAATGTATAATTAAAATTATCTATGCTATCTACTACTTTTACTGGTTCAGCAGGTTTATTATTTTTTAATAGTTTAAATGCAATAATTGCTGCAACTATTAAAATTATTAATATTATAATTATAATTAAAAATATCTTGTATTTTTTCTTCATATCATTCCTCATTCATATCAACTGAATCAAGTAAATCATAAACAATAATGGAATTAGATATATCTAATATTTCTTCTGCTTTAGCACTTATATTATCAATGTAGTCTTCTTCCAATGTTGCATTATTCAATACTTTATATTCTCCAGTTGAATTATTATAATATACTTTATTGGTTAAAACATTACCATTAGGATATACAACAATGTTATCTTCTTTAACACTGAAAATATCAGATCCCATAGTATATTTATTATACAGTCCATACATATTTAGTATGGTTGCTGCCACATTATACATACCAGTTGTATAAGTTATTTCTCCGTGGAATACATTTTTTAAATCTGTATCTTTTGTCCAAATAATTAATGGGGTATTTTTATTAAGTTCATGAGCATAGTAGTCATATTCAACATAATTTGAATCTCCTTCTTTATAAACTTCTCCAGTTTCAGGATTTAAATTATAAAGATAATTAATTTCACTGCGAGAAAGTTTGGCATCATGATCACCATAAAAAACAAATATTGTATCATCAAAGGCATCTGATGTATTTATATAATTTAAGAAATCTCCTAGAGCTAAATCGGCATAGTTAGCACTCTTAATGTATTCTCCAACTGAAGAGTTAGATAAATAATCTTCAACATGTTCAGTTTTTTCCCCTGTTTGTGGATCTACTGTATAATAATGACTTGCTAAATCCAAATCACTATATTTGCTACCAATAGAAAATGGTGAGTGGTTTGATAAAGTTATAATAGTTCCCATATAATTTTCATATGTATTTTCAATGTTTTCTATTATAGGAACCGCTTGTTTAAAAAACAAACGATCGTTTATTCCTAGATTGATTACGTCTTCTTCGGTATAAGTATAACTTTCTTCAAAATACATACCTTCATATCCTAGTGATGGGTGAGCATGATTACGGTTCCACATACCAGGTAAATTGCCGTGCATACTAAATGTATAATATCCTAAGTTACTTAAATATTTTGGAATAGTAAAATATTCACGATCATAATAACTAGTAAATACAGCTCCACTTGCCGCTGGCATAAGTCCTGTAAGTAAAGTAAATTCAGTATCTGAACTAGTTCCTATACTTACTTGCGGATAAAAGTTACTAAAAAACATACCATCATTAGCAAGTTTATTTAAATTTGGTGTAACTTCTCTACCATTAAATTCTAAATCCATTAAGAAAGTTTGCATACCCTCCATATGAACAAAAATTATATTTTTTCCTTTTAAAATTCCTGTATATTCATTTTTTTCAGTTGGCTCTTTGTCATCAAAATATTCATTAAATACTAATAATGCATCATCATATCCAAACAAACTACCCGTTTGTAACGTTAAAAATTGCATCAAGTCATTAAATTGATATAACAAAATACCAAAACGTTCAACTAAATATGTTCTATCCCATTGTTTAGCAAGTCTACTGTAATCTTTACTTTCTGCAACACCAAAACTATAAGCAAGGCATAATGCTCCAACTAAAATGGTTGTTACAAGCATTTTTTTACCCTTTTCAATTTTATCAATAAAATAATAATATGATGATGATAACAGTTTCTGATGTATTAAATAAAATATTATGGGAAAAAATATATACATTACATCAACAAATCTTAATTTTTCAAATATTGAACCAGTAACAGTTTCTGCTTGTCCTACTGCACCTAGTTCTCCGAAAGAAGCAAAATTAGTATAGAAAGTATAATATATCGAATTAATAACGTTCATTAATGTAAATATTATTAACCAAATAAAATAATACTTAAATTGATTTTTGGGTTTAACAAAATAACCCAAACCTCCGATGATAAGGATAATACCTAAATCAGTAATAAATGGTTTGAAGCTAAAAAATGTGCCTAGAGTAAATTTTCTTACTAGCATTGTACCAATTAAAGAAAGTATTACATAAGATATAAATAGACGATTAGTAATTATATATTCAACGATACTTTTACGTATCGTTCTAAGGCAATTTAATACTTTTTTCTTCATATTTTCCCTTCTTACTTAAACAATTATAACAATAATTACATTTTTTAGCAATTCTTCTTGCAAAAAAAGTGGATATTTGATACAATTTATTTACGCAGGTGTAGTATAATGGTTAATATGTATCCTTGCCAAGGTATTAAGGTGGGGTTGTACCATATTTTATTAATTCTCGATAAATAAAGGGATTGATAAAGACCAATCTACTAATATTCCTGAAAATGTTATATTTATGTACCAATTCGTGTACCAAGCAATTTATTGATGCAGGTGTAGTATAATGGTTAATATGTATCCTTGCCAAGGATAAGATGGGAGTTCGATT
>CALVUU010000074.1 GCA_944363655.1 uncultured Bacilli bacterium
TATATTCCCAGTTAATGCCCCAACAATTGATTCAATAACAGTTGTTAAAAAAGGTAAAGTTAGAAGAGCAAAACTTAACTTTATCAAAGGAATGCGTAAAGAATACAAAGTTAAGGAAAGAAATTAATTTCTTTCCTTATTTTTTCTTTAAAAAATAATTATAATATTATATAATTAATAAGAAAGATAAATGGTGATGTAAAATGAAAATTATTAAAAGTTTATTTCCTTATATAGCAATTATTATATTTATTATATTTATAAGAATGTATATAATTACTCCAGTTAGAGTAGATGGTACAAGTATGCATCAAACTCTTAAAGATGGTGATATTCTACTTTTATATAAAATGGCTAAATATGATAGATTTGATATAGTTGTTTTAAATGAATATGAAGATGATGAGATAATTATTAAAAGAATAATTGGTCTTCCTGGGGAAACAGTAGAAATTAGAAATGGTAAAATTTATATCGATGATGTAGAGATGCCTGATGATTATGCTTATGGAGAAACTAGTGATTATGATAAAGTTACTTTAGAGGATGATGAATACTTTATTCTAGGAGATAATAGGCTTATTAGTAAAGATTCAAGATATTTTGGCCCTGTTAAAGAAGAAGATTTAATGGGAGAAGCAGTATTTAGACTTTGGCCTTTTAGTGGTTTTGGTCTAATTGATTAAGGGGATATGATGAAGCAAGTATTATTTGCAACAGGAAATGTTGCTAAAGTAAAAAGATTTAAAGACAAATTATTAAACAAAGGAATAGAACTTTTATCTTTAAAAGATTTAAATTTAACTCTTGATATCGAAGAAAATGGGACTTCGGCGATTGAAAATGCTTTAATTAAAGCAAGGGCTTGTCAAAAAATGACTAATATGCCCGTAATGGCTATGGATGATTTCCTTTACTTAGAAGGAATTCCTGAAAATATTCAGCCTGGTTTATTTGTTCGTCGAGTTAATGGCAAGAGTCTAACTGATGAAGAAATGATTGATTATTATAGTAATTTAGTAAAAGAATATGGAGTTAATGGTAAGCTAATTGCTCGCTATGTATATGGTATGGCTATTATTAGTACCCATGGTGAAGTTACTTATACTTGGAGTAAAAGTAATTTTTGGTTAGTAGATACACCATCAAAAATAATAAATCCTGGATATCCTTTAAATTCTATTTCTAAAAATATAAAACTCGATAAATATTTTTCAGAAATGACCAAAGAAGATCGTGATTTAGTCCAAGAACAAGAGAATGATGTAATAGATTTTATAGCGAATAATGTCTAATTTTACGAAATTAACTGTAAAGTGTAGTTAATTTCGTATTTTTTTGCTATAATTAAACAAGATTTCGATACATAATCAGGAGGGTAAATGCTAAAATTTTATGATCTTATAACTACACCAGTAGAATTACTGACTTTTATGAATATTAACTTTCATTATGGCTATGTTGACAAGGATAACATAAAACACAGCAAATTCAATAGTGATTGGTTTGATAAATATGTTTTACAAACTGAATGTGATATGCTCGAAAGTAAAGTTGGTTGCTGTTTTGATGCTGTTGAATTTGAAAGATTTTGGTTTCAAACTTATAAATATGAATTTATAACTATTTTTGAAATGGTTAAATTAGATTATCCAAATAATTATCCTATGCATACTTTTTTAGTTTATAAAGAGGAGAATTTTTGGTATTATTTTGAATGGGCAGATTTTAATAATCAGGGGGTATTTAGATTTAAAAGTCTTAACGAAGCATTGGATTATCAATTTAATAAATATAAAAATACATTAAAGAATTTAAATATAAAAGAAGAAGAGTTAAATAAAATTATCAGAAAAATTTATTTAAAACCATTAGATAAATATACTGCAGAGGACTACTTAGAATTTGTTATGAGGGGAGATGATTTTCATGAATGAACAAAAAGATTTAATTGTAAATAAATATACTAGTAATATTTTTGAAAACATAAAACATATTGATGAATATGGAAATGAATATTGGTATGCTAGGGAGTTTTCAAAAGTTTTAGAATATAAAGATTGGAGAAATTTTTTAAAGGTTTTAAATAAAGCAAGAGAGGCTTGTACAAATTCTGGGGTTAATATAGATGAACAACTTGTTGGGGTCAACAAGTTGGCAAAAAGAAATAATAACGCTGTAGCGACTATCCAAGATTATAAATTATCAAGATATATATGTTATCTGATAGTACAAAATGCTGATCCAAGTAAAGAAGTTGTTGCTTTAGGTCAAACTTATTTTGCTGTTCAAACGAGAAAACAAGAAATATCTGAACAAGAATATGATTCATTATCTGATGATGAGAAAAGATTTTACCAAAGAAAATTAACCAGACGTGGCAATTATATTTTACAGAGAGTTGCTTCATCGGCGGGAGTAAAAAATATGGCTGAATTCCACAATGCCGGATATAAGGGATTATATAATGGTGAAACAGCTGATGATATTTTTAAGAGAAAAAAATTGCGTTATAGAGAAGATATTCTAGATAATATGAATGAAGATGAATTAATAGCAAACTTGTTTAGAATCAATCAAACAAAGCAAAAACTTTTAAGGGATAATATTCAAGGTGAAAAAGAAGCAAATGCTGTCCATTTCAAAGTGGGTAAAAAGGTAAGAAAAGCAATTGCTGATATCGGAGGGATGATACCTGAGGATATGCCAACACCTGAAAAAAGTTTTCAAAAAGGAAATATCAACTGGGCGATACGGATTTAAGAAAAAACATCGCTAAATCATTATAAAATATAGAAATCAGAAAGATTGGTTTTTACACGTTTTTGATAATAAGATTATAATGTTATGCGACAATTTATTGCATAGATTTTGCTAGAAGTACAATCACAAACAATATAAATAATATTTTAAAAGAAGGTGAACTTAGGGCAAAAACTTCCGTCGGAATTCCCAACATAAATTCTGGCGGAATAAGACCTAAAGTTTAGTATTTGGTAAAAACGTAGTATATTGATGTTAACCCAAAAAGAAAGGAGATGATACAAATGGATAATTTAATAAATACAAATCAAGATATTGTTTTTTATAATGATGAAGAAGGAAATTTTAATGTTGAGGTATTAATTAAGGATGAAGATGTATGGTTAAATACAAAAATGTTAGCTCGACTTTTTAAAATTGATCGATCTGGAATTATAAAACATATATCTGATATATATAAAGATGATGAATTAAATAAAAGTTCAACTTATGCAAAAATTGCACAAGTTCAAAAAGAAGGCAATAGGAAAGTCACAAGAGAAATTGATTATTACAATCTAGATATGATAATTTCTTTAGGTTTTAGAATTAACTCAAAAACAGCAATTAAGTTTAGAACCTGGGCTAATAAACTATTAAAAAATTATATAATTAAAGGCTATAATTTAAACGAAGATAGGTTTATGAAAGCAAATAGAAGTGATTTAGAGTATTTTGATGAAT
>CALVUU010000075.1 GCA_944363655.1 uncultured Bacilli bacterium
GTTTATGAAAAAATAATTTTTGAATACTTACCTAAATTAATTGAACGGGCTTTAAAAAATTATGAGATAAGAATTTATATTTATATTGTTTTTGATAATAATAAAGAAAATCTTTGTGGGGAAATTGCTGATGTATATTTTTCAGAGTATAGTTGGAGATTTGATGAGTTCAAACCGATATATCTTGGAACAGTAAATTGTGAAGAATTATTAAATTATTTTTATCAAGTAAGTAATAAATATAGTAAAGAACATGACATTATAGTTGCGGCTAGATCGCCATTTCATTATTGTATTTCTGCTCCAACAATGGATTTTATTAAATTTTACTATGAAGAATTGCAACGTGAACAATACTTTTCAAAAATGACTAGGAAATTAGATTTAAAATAATAATTTTTTGTTAGGTGAAAAATATATTTCCTTTATAGACTTTTCATTAGAAATTTAGTACAATTGTGCTATGGAGGAAGTATGGAAAGAATAACAGATATGGTTGAACTTAAAAATCGTTTGCTAGAAATGTTAGAAAAAGGCATTGAAGTAGATAGTGGAGAATATCGTAAGATGGATTTTTTAGATTATTATGAACTTACAGATATTAATCCTCGAGATATTTATAAAACATTATCTTCTAGTGTTAAATTGACACCACATGAAAGACAAGTATTTGTAACATTTTCTAAAAGAACTCTTGTTTTAGGACCAACATTAAGTAAAGAACAATTAGAAAACTTAGTAAAGAAAGAAAATATAGTTATAAAAGGACAAGTTATAACTGATGAAATGAAAGAAGAAGCAATAAGATATATAGAAGAAAATAATATGCCTTTTAAACATGGTGTTTATTATGCTTGTATTAGAAGAATGGCTAATCAGTTAGTAGAAGAAATGAAGAGAGATTAATTCTCTTTTTTAGATTTTCTTTTAATTACCATAGAAAACAAAGTAATTTTATTATATAATATTACAAGACGAGGTGAAATATAGTGAATGTTTTTGGTGAGTATCAAGATTATTTACAAAAATTAAGTAAAGATAAGTTGCAAAGTATTATAGATGATTATAACAAATTAGGAAGTATTTATGGAATAGAAGAAGTAAATACGAAGAAATTAAAGAAAGATGATTTAATAAAAAAAATTGATGAAATTAAAAGTGATTATTTTAAGTATTGGATTATGTCTTTAGATTTAAAAGATTTTAATATTTTAAAACAGTTTACTAAAACTATTAATGATGAATTTTTACGTGAAAATAGAGATTTTATTAATTATTTGTTAGAAAAAAATATTTTATTTCAAGAACAAGAATTAATGATGTCTTGGGATACTTTGGCGTTATTTAAAAGTTTAATTAAAAATAAAGATGTTATTAAAACAGTTAGGAATTGGAATAAAATTTATAAATTAGTTGATGGAATAATTGTTGCTTATGGAGTTATAAGTATAAAATATTTTAATATTATTATAGAATCTTTAGAAGAAAAAGAACAAATATTACCTAAATTAGAGTATTATTATAAAAAAGAATATATAATTGATAGTAAAAAAATAATGAGTAATAAACTTACAAGTAAAAAAAGAATTAATAGTTATTTAAAAAATGATAAATATAAAATGTTTACTAATAAAGAATTTAAAGAATTGGGTAATAGTATATATCATCATGGAATAAAAAGTTATAAAAGATTTATTAAAATGCTTAGAAATAACTATGTATTTAGAAATAGTGATATAGAGTTTGTTGATAAAAATATAGTTATTCCTTATTTATATAATTCTTTAAATGAAGAGGATGAAGCAAGAAAGAATTTAGAAGAAACTATTGAGAATTTATTTGAATTTAAAGAAGAAAAATTAAAAAGGAAAATGTTAGAAGAAGTAATTAAAATAAGGGATGAATTTCCTTTGTGGGAATATCGAGGATTTAGTAAATTAGAGGTGAATATGAATGAATAAATTGGGGTATACAATGGCAGAACTTTTGATAGTTATTGCAGTTTTTACAGTTGTTTATTTTATTGTTGCTAATACTATTTCTTACAATTTTAATGTAGATTATGAAGAAGATTTATATGATTTAAAAATAGCATCTATTGAAAAGCAAGCTACTATTTATGCTGGTGGTCATTTAGAGTTATTTAAAGATGGTAATGATATTTATATGACTGTTGAAGAACTTGCTTTAAATAATGCTGTTATTAGTACTAAAGAAGGAGTAGTTGCAGATCCTCGTAATAGTGAAGAAACATTAAATGACTTACGAGTAAAAATAACTAATAAAGATGATGAAATTACTGCTGAAGTATTGGTGTAAATAATGGCAGTAACTAAAACAGATTTTATTAATTATACGAGATGTCGTAGATATGTAGCGTTAGAAGAGATAAGGCATGAAAAATTGGATGCTGATATTAGTTATGAAGAATATAAAAAACAAGAAGATCAAGATATTTTAAAAGAATTATTATCAGGTATGTTTGAAGATGAGACTTATGAGGTAGATACCACTATAAAAGTAAATAAACAAATGCAAGCAATGATGCCTTATTATAAACAAGTGGAAATGGAAGCAGGTAGACTTACTAATAAGTATTTTGGGGGTAAGTCTATTTATGCTGGTTCGACATTTAATCAAGAGAGT
>CALVUU010000076.1 GCA_944363655.1 uncultured Bacilli bacterium
ATAAAAAACAAGAAGAACGAGATATATTGAAAGAACTTTTGTCGGGGATGTTTGAAGATGAGACTTATGAAGTAGATACAACGATAAAGGTAAATAAACAAATGCAAGCAATGATGCCTTATTATAAACAAGTGGAAATGGAAGCAGGTAGACTTACTAATAAGTATTTTGGGGGTAAGTCTATTTATGCTGGTTCGACATTTAATCAAGAGAGTTTTGAATTTAATAAAAATGGAATTAAATATATTTGTTATGTCGATATTTATAATGAAATTGGTAATAATGTTAATATTATTGAGGTTAAAGCAACTACTAGTAGTAAGTATGTAAAGTTACAAAGTAATCATAAAAAAGGGGAAAAATTTTCAATTTTTTATTTTGATAAGAGTAAAAATTGTTATTATTTGAAAGATGAAATTGAAGGTTATCCTTTGGATACGGAAATGCCTTTAGAAAATTATGCTAAGCAAAGAGAAAAATTATTTGATAGATATAGTGATGTTGGGGGTTATGTATTTGACCTTGCTATCCAAAGGTTTATTTTGGAAGGAGAATATAGACAGTCACATAATGAAGAGGCTTTAAAAAATGTTCGCTATTACCTAGCAGTACTAAACCATAATTATGTTTTTGATGGGACTTATGAAAATAAAAAAGCTATTTATAAACCTGATGCTGAGGGTAATGAAATAGTAGTATTTATCGATTTGACGAAAGTAACTGAAGAATATCAAAGCATTATTGCAGCCATGGAAGAAAAGTTAGAGCGAGATATTTTTTCGTTAGATGCAAGCAAGTGTCCAATGGGTAAATGGTGTGAACGAAAAAAAGTTAAAGAGTGCCCTTATTTAAGTGCTGTGTGCGGTAAGATGATTCCAGCTAAAAATTCTAGTTTGAATTATTTAAATAATGGGGCTGGTTTTAAAACATTAGATGGAGAAAAATTAAAAGGACTTGAATTAATTAATGAGGGTTATATTAATATGTTAGATGTTCCGGAGGAATGGATCGTTCATAAGAAACACCATATTCAAAGAGATTGCTTAAGATTTGATAGAATATATATTGATAAAGAAAAGATTAAAGCTGGGTTAAGTTGTTTAGAATATCCAATATATCATTTGGATTTTGAAACTATGCCTTGTCCAATGCCGAGGTTTCGAGGAGAAAAACCATATATTCAGTCTCCATTTGAATTTAGTTTACATATTGAACGTGAGCCTGGGGTATGTGATAAAATAAAAGATAATTATATATTTTTGGCAAAAACATTTGATAATGATGAAAGAGAAGAATTAGTTAAATCGTTGTGTAAATATATTGATCCATCAAAAGGAACTTTATTTGCTCAGAATGTGGCTTTTGAAAAAGGGAGAATTAAAGAACTAGCAGGAATTTTTCCGGAATATAAAGATCAACTTATGGCAATGTATGAGCGAGGTTTTGATTTAATGTGGCTTGTTAATACAAAATCAGATTTATATGAAGAATTAGGTTTTGATAAAGAAAGAGCTAGTTTACCAAATTACTATAATAAAGATTTAAGTGGTTCTTTTTCCATAAAAAAAACCCTGCCGGTATTTAGTGATTTATCTTATAAAGATTTAACCGTTAAAAATGGGACTGAGGCAATAGTTGCTTATGCTACATATAACAGTATGACTAAAGAAGAATATAATTTATATTATGAGGCATTAAGAATATATTGCCAACAAGATACTTGGGCAATGGTAGTAATTTTAGAGGCATTAAGAAAAATATGTCAATAACATGTCAAATTTTTGACTTTTTCTTGCATTATAATAGAAAAAGTATATACTATAATAGTATGAAGAAGGAAGTGGGTTTATGTTATATCCATCAATTGATAAGTTACTTAATATAGTTGATTCAAAATATAAGTTAGTCCATGTTGCTTCTATTAGAAGTAAGCAAATGCTTGAAAATAATCACTTTCAAATGAAGGAAAGTGATTATAAGAATAAAAAACCATTAGGTAGAGCATTGGAAGAAGTTGAAGCTGGATTAATTAAAATTATTGAAGAAAAGTAAAAAATGCTTGATTATCTTATCATGGTATGATAAAATAATCTTGTTCTTGGGGAATTAGCTCAGCTGGCTAGAGCACCACGCTTGCACCGTGGGGGTCAAGAGTTCGAATCTCTTATTCTCCACCAAGTAAGTAATAAAGTCCGTAATTACGGACTTTTTTTAATGCTTTATTAGCGTATAAAGTACGCATTTTATTAAAAACATCTACTCAAATTCAAGATTTATCAATTATAGATTAATTTTTAATTTTTTGTTATAATCATTATTGATGGTGGTTATATGAATCAAGAAAAAATTGGCAAATTTATATATGATTTACGTAAAAAATATAATTTAACTCAAGCGGAGTTAGCAAGTAGATTACATGTTACTGCCCAAGCGGTATCCAAATGGGAAAATGGACGAGGAGTACCTGATATAGAACTTTTAAAAAAATTAAGTGAAGAGTTTGATGTAAGCATTACTGAATTAATTGAAGGAGAAAAGAAAAAGAATAAATTAGTATTAATTATTAGTATTATTTTGCTTATTTTAGTAATAGTTATTTTAATAATAGTAAATATATTTAAAAATAATGATGAATCATTTACATTTTCATCTCTTACTTGTGATAACGATTCATTTAGTATAAGTGGGGTTATTGCTTATAATGATTCTAAAAAATCTGTATATATTTCTAATATTGATTATTGTGATGATGAAAAAATAGAACCTAAAGCAATAACCGTTGAGTGTATATTATATGAAATTGTTAATGGGGAAGAAAAAGAAATAGCAAAGTATGGATCTTTAAATGAATCTAATAAAAGTGATTATATATCTACATTTTTAGAAAAAATAGAATTTAATATAGATGATTATAATTGTGGTTGTGATACAGATACATGTAATAATTTACATATAAGAATTAGGGCAAAGGATATGGATGATAAAATAGTTACTTATGAAATACCTTTAGTTATAAATAAAACTTGTAGTGACTAAACGAAAAGTTTAGTTTCTTTTTATTTTCTTTTTTTAAAATTTATGTTAATATTTTTATGGTGGTGTTAGATGGAAAATAAAACAAAAGTAATAATGATTACTATGGGGGTTATAATAGTTACACTTATTGCATTAGTCATCTTTTTAATAGTTAGAAATAATGATAATGGTGTTAATGATGATAGCGATGCTGCAAGATTTGCTCAGGAATATTCTTCTGTTGGCAATGATAATGTTTTTGTTTATGCCGATTATGAAGAAATTATTAATGTTTTAGAAAGTGGATCTGGAATTGTATATTTGGGATTTCCTGAATGTAAATGGTGTCAACAATATGTAGTATATTTAAATGAGGTTGCTAAAGAAAAAAATGTATCAGAAATATATTACTATAATATAAGAGAAGATAGAACTGATAATACTGAAAATTATTTACGAATAGTTGATTATATTAGAGAATATTTGGAAGTTGATGAAGAGGGTAATCCAAGAATATATGTTCCTGCGGTAGTATTTATGAATCAAGGTACTATTGTAGGATTTGATGATGAAACATCTTTAGAAAGTGGAGATGTTAATGAGTATTGGACAGATGAAAAAGTAGATGCTCTAAAGGAAAAATTAGATCTTTATATTGATAATACCAATGTATGTATTGATTGTAATAGTTAGAAACTTATTGTTAGACTTCAAGTTTTTTGAAGTCTTTTTCTTGCATATTAGTTTTAGATAATTTATAATTAATATAGTAAAGTTGGTGACTAAAGTGAGGTATATAGTTAAAAAGACTAAAGTCAAGAAAAACGGATTTACATTAGTAGAGTTACTTGCTGTGTTAGGATTGCTAGTAATAATATTATTACTAGGTATTCCTATTTTTTTGAATATACGAGATTCAGTTTTAGAAACAGAAAGAAAAAATGTTGTTGCTTATATTGAGGCAAGAGCTGCTGATTATGCTAATGATACAAGTATAACAGTGGTAAGTGTTGAAGATTTAATTCAAGAAGGTTATGTAGAACCAGATGATGAAACGGATATATATAATCCGGTTACTAACGAAAGCTATAATTGTTATATTGTAACTT
>CALVUU010000077.1 GCA_944363655.1 uncultured Bacilli bacterium
AAGAAGTATAAGTAGATTTTTCGCCATAAATTTTTAAGTAACGATAACGAGAGAATTCATCAATAGCTGTATGCCATTGACTTTTATAAATAACTTTTGCCATCCTTAACGTGGGTGTTAAAAATGAAAATTAAAGCAAATGAAGTTATGAAAATAATTAGAGAATGGACAACTTTATCCCAACATGAATTTGCCAAAAAAGTAGGAAGAAGTCGAAATGGAATAAATAATATTGAAAATAATCGTAATAGAATATTTTTACAAGATTTTTTAGATATATGTGATAAATTTAACATTAATGTAACATTAGAAAAGCACAAATAAAACTTTGTGCTTTTCTATCTACTTAAATGTGTTTCTTTATTTAATACAGTTTCATTTATATACTTAGTAACTAATTCTTTTAATTCTTCTCTACTAAAAGCATATATATCTTTATTTTCATCTAATATATTATAATAATTAAATATTGTATATAAATCAGTAAAGAAATAATCATCTCCATCCCAAGATATATCTAATTGTATATTAACAAATGGAATAGACATAATTCCATATTTATAAACACGACATAAGTCTAAACTATAAAATGTATCATCATCAGTAATATGTAACTTACAATTAGACATAACTAATATATCGTTATTATTAATAACTACATCATCAAATAAATTTAATCGCTCTTCAACTCCCTTTAAATAAGCAATATTAAATACATAAGATAATTCTAATTTATCATTAAAATTATATAATTTTAAATAATCTAATAAAGGTATTCTAGCTACATAATTTTGTAAATCTATCATGTCACTAGTCTTAAACAATTCAAATTTTATATTTCCATTATCTTTACTAATACCTACTTCTAAATCTTGTAAATATTCTTCACTTAAAAACTCGCCATTATTATATATTGGTATTTTTTTATACATATAATCTTTTATTAATTTATTATCATTAACCATATTAATCCAAAACTCTTGTGTACCATAAATATCCTTATAATTTAAATAGTTTATTTTTATATAAGTATCTAAATTATTTATATAAATCATATCATCCATACTTATCGGAGTATTACCATAATAATTTAAAAGTGATAATTTAGAATCTATAACTCCACATAAATAAGGTTGATTATCATTTATAGTTACATATTCATAATCTTTATAAAGTTTATTAATACTATTTAATTCTTCTTTAGTAATTATATTTTCGCAACTTAAATCTTTTAAATAATTATTATATTTATCTAAATATGCATTTATTAATTCATCATTATTTTCTAATATTTTAATAAAATTAGTTAAAGATTTATAAGGATTATTTAAATTAACGTTTTTCAAACATAATTTAAATAATTCATCTAAATATTCTCTTGAATTAGTTATACTTATATCATATCCTAAAGTCTTTTGGGTATCACTTAAAGTATTTATAAATTCACTTATATAATCAAAATCTATATCAGGATATTTTTCTTTTAATCTATTTATTAATTCATCTATTCCATATTTGTTATAATCTTCTAAAGAATAATCTACAAATAATAAAAGATAATCTAATAATAATCCCTCAGATTGATAACTAGTAGGTAATGTAAATAGACTAACTATTTTATTATTCATTGCTTCATTTAAAGCACTATTATCAGTATATCTAAAAATTACTCCTTGCTCAGAACCTACATAAAACTCTTGCGTAACATGAGCAAGTTCATGATATATGGTATTTATTAAAGCTCCATTAATTAAATTAATTTGATTATTAAAAGTATCATAATTACCTGCAATTTTATCTCCTAAAATTGCAGGATCATCTATTTCAACTATTTTTAAAGTTTTTATATTTTCATAAAATATGCGCAGATCAGCATTAGGTACTTCTTCTAAATACTTATTAACTAAAGATTTAGCAAATATTTTATAATACTTATCTAAATTAGTATTATCATCAATAGCCTTATAAATCTCTTCTTTTGTAACACTCGTATAACCTAATATTTCATCTAAATATTTTGTATTAGAAAATACTTGTGTATTACCTAAATTAGTATCATCATATACTAAATTTACCTCATTATCACTAACTTGATATTTAATATTAACTAACCCTTTAATAGCAGTTGCTGCAACAACCACAGCAAGTATACCACTTGCTAAACGTACCTTTTCTTTAAAAAATATGTTTTTATCATAAAATATAAACGGATTATGTATATTGTAAATAGAATTTAATACTTTAAAATCTTCAAATAAAGGGTATTCATATTTTCCAGTTTCATCTTTTTCTAAAAATACTTTTCTTTTATTAGAAGATAAAAATATTGTAAAATTTTTATTATTATATTTAATATCAAATAATTTTTTCATTTTCTACACCTGCATTAATTTTATCAAAAAAAATACTAAAGAAAAAGCACTTATGTGCTTTTTATAATAGTATTTTTTTGAGTGCTTCATATGGAAGCCATGCACAAGTCTTACGACTAGTGTTTTTGGTATCTTCATAAACTATTGCCTCTTTTAAAATACTAGAATTATATTCTAAATCATTAAGCATGGCTTCCATGTTTTTAATATATTCTATTGCTTCTAAAACACTTTTACCTTTTAAATTAGTAGTCATAATTGATGCTGATGAAATACTTATAGCACATGCTTCTCCCTCAAACGTTATATCTTCTATTTTATCATTTTTTATTTTTACATAAATATCTAAATTATCTATACAAGAAGAATTTCTTGTATTTTCTACTATATAATTATTATCATTTATTCTTCTTCTATTTCTTGGATTACTATAATGATCCAGTATTATTTCTCGTTTTTCCACTTAAATCATCTCACTTACTATTTTTTCTTTATCGCTTAAAAGTTCTACTAATTCATCTATTTCTCTTTCAGTATTATAAAAATATAAACTTACTCGCAAAGAATTAGTAACACCCGTAGCATTTTTCACAAGTTTGGCACAATGATTGCCAGCTCTAACACAAATATTATATTTATTTAAATAATATGCCACATCTTGCGAAAATACACCATCGACATTAAAAGCAACAATGCCACTATCCGCTTCTAAATTGAGGATATCTATGTGTGGAATTTTAACCAACTTTTCAATTAAATATTCTCTTAACTTAATTTCTCTTTCATGTATTTTATCCATTCCTATTTTTTTAATATATTCAATTGCTGCACCTAAACCAATAACACCAGCAATATTCGGAGTTCCCGCCTCAAGTCTAGTAGGCAAATCGACATAATATACTTCACTTGGAGAATCAAATGATTCATTCATTCCTCCACCTAAATTGATAGGTTCTAAATTTTCCAACAATTCTTGTTTACCATATAAAACTCCAATTCCTGTTGGTCCTAACATTTTATGTGCAGAAAACGCTAAAAAATCGACATCAAGATCTTGAACATCAACTTTCATATGGGCAACACTTTGAGCGCCATCGACAACAACAAATATATTATTTTCATGAGCAATTTTACATATTTCTTTTATTGGTCTTACATCCCCAACGACATTAGTAATTTGCGCAAGAGCAATAATCTTAGTTCTAGGAGTAATACTTTTTTTTACATTATCGATTGTTACATGTAAGTTATCATCTAAAGGAATAAAATTTATCGTACAACCATAATCATTTACTAATCTAAACCAAGGTAAAACATTAGAAGCATGTTCCGTTGTTGTAATTAATATCTCATCCCCCGGTTCTACTATATTTGCAAAAAAACCTGTTGCTATCATATTAAGAGACTCTGTTGCACCACTTGTAAAAACAACTTCTTCTTTTGTCTTAGCATTAATAAATTCTACAACTAAATCCCTAGCACTTTCATATTCCATATCAACTTTATATGATATATCATAATCTCCGCGATGCGCATTAGCATTATATTTCTCATAATATTCAGTCATTTTATCAATAACTACTTGAGGTTTAAAACTTGTTGCTCCATTATCTAAGTATATTATATCTTGTTTTAGCATTGGAAAGTCTTCTCTATTCATTATATTATACCTTCTTTCTTATTTTACTATATTTTATTCTCTAAACTAAAAATCACTTATAACAAAGGCCTTGTCCCCTCAAAACTTGTATTATTTTACCACAATTTATAACTTTTTACAAAAAGTTTGCAAAAACATGTTGACTTAAAATAAATATTTGTTATAATAAAACATGTAGAGCAACATCCATTTTTCATATTTTTACTAAAGGTATTTTTATACCTTTGATGTTGCTCTACAAAAAAACACAAAATTAATTTTGTGTTTTTTTATTTTTCCTTTTTTTCTTCCAAACGATATCTAATGTTTGTAGCCATTATACTATATATAATAGAACATATTGGCACACTTAAAAGCATACCTAAAATACCATTTATACTAGCCCCAACAGTTACAGCAACTAAAACCCAAATACCTGGAAGTCCAACGGATTTTCCAACTACTTTTGGATAAATTAAATTGCCTTCTAATTGTTGTAAAACTAGAATAAAGATAATAAAGATTAATGCTTGTAATGGACTAACCATAAATATTAAAAAAGCTCCAATTATAGTTCCAATAAATGCACCAAAAACAGGAATTAATGCCGTAAATCCAACTAAAACAGATATAGTAGATGCATATGGAAGTCTTAAAGCAAACATACCTAAAAAGCATAAGAAACCAATTATAATCGCCTCAATACATTGTCCTCCAACAAAACTAGAAAATATTTTATTAGACAAACTAGCAATATCTTGCACTTTAACAATTGCTTTATCAGGCAAATAAGCATGCATAAGATTATCCACTTGATGGCTAATCTTTTCTTTTTGAGCTAGAAAATAAATAGCAAAAACAATTCCAATAGTTACATTAATAAATCCTGTTACTACATTAGTTGCAATTCCTAAAGTAGTTTCTAATACTTGATTACTATTTTCTTTAATATAAGCACTTGCACTTTCCCCTAAAGATTTAAATACATCAGATATTTCATTAATTATATTAGCATCAATTCCCCAACTATTTAATAAACCTTGTAAATTTTTTGTATATTCCGGAATATTATCAGCAAATATAGCTATTGTATTTTGTAAGTTAGGAATTATTAAAAATAACAAAAAGACAAAAAAACCAATAATTATTGCAAGAGCAATAATTAAACTAACTGCTCTTTTAGTAATAGTGCTAATTTGCCAATTTTTAAGCCATTTCTTCTCAACAACATTCACTAATACATTTAAGACAAATGCTACCCCTAATCCTACAATAAAAGGCATAAATAACTTAATAATATAACCTAAAATACCCAGTATATCTTTAATATAAATAAAACCAAAAATAATTACAATAGTATATAATATTAAACCTCTAATATTTTTTAAACTAAACGATTTCAATAAGATCCTCCTTTACATCATTATAAACTAACTATTAACTATTTACTAGACTAAACCATTTAAAAAATTTACTACTTCATTAATTTCATAAACGGCAAATTGTCTATTTATTCCGTCGTCTTTAACAATTAATATTTCATTTTCACTAAAATCACTAATAGTTAATGTATATTTAGTATCTATTGTTCTACAAGTAACTTGTAAACTAATAGTGCTTTCATAATCTTTTTTAATAACTGGATCATTTACCCTCTTAGATGAATATATGGTATCTATTAATGTGTCCATTGCATCTCTATTAATATCTCCCTCAGTATAAGTGCTAACATTATTATATTCATAAACCCACATATCACTTAAAACATAATCCGTACTACAATAATTATCATATACTAAACTTATCGATACATTTCGATAATAATTATTATCACGAATATTATAATTAGTTATAGTTATATCATTTTTTTCATCATAATAATATATTCCATAACATTGTTCTAAACTATTTATATAATCTTCTTTATAAGTATTTAAATAATTAACACTAAGAGGAGTAATAAAATTTGCTGTATTATTACTATTTACTCCTTGATAATACATAAATCTACTTATTGGAATGCCTTCACCAGTCATACCTTCTTCAGTATAAAATTCGTAAATAAAAGTTTTATTTATTAAAAGTAAAAAGACTCCAGCCATAAATAAGAAAACTAAACTAACTGCAATTATATTTAAAATTAATTTCATACTACTCCTCAATTAACGATAAACTAACGCGACCTTTTTCTTTTTCAATGCCACAAATATAAACGTTTATAATATCTCCAACTTTTAATATTTCACTCGGATGTTTGACATATTCTTTACTCAATTTAGATATGTGAACTAAAGCATCATCGTGTAAACCAATGTCAACAAACGCTCCGAATGCTGTAACATTACGCACGGTTCCTTCTAAACTCATCCCAAGTTCCAAGTCATCAATCGTAAGAATATCACTACGTAAAGTCATTTGCTTTACCTCATCACGTGGATCTATTACACCATTAACTAAATTGTTTTTAATTAAATCCCATTTTTCTTCTGAAATATTATATTTATTCATCACTTCATTTTTATTTAAAGCATCAATTCTTTCTTTCATATAAAGAGTTCCAACTTTGGCAACTTCTATTTTATTATCTTGTAAAATTTTGTTAACTAATTCATAATCTTCTGGATGGATATTAGTTTTATCCAAAGGATTATCACCATTAAATATTCGCAAGAATCCTGCTGATTGTTCAAACGCTTTCTCATTATCTTCAATATTTCTTAATTCCTCACGAGATTTAATAGTTCCTTTTTTCTTACGATAATCAAGAATTTTTTTGATAATACTTTTGCTAAGACCCGAAACATAGTTTAAGATACTTTCACTAGCATTGTTTAGGTTTACTCCTACTTTATTAACTACTTTACTTACTACGAATCCTAGTTCTTCATCAAGTTCCTTTTGTTTTAAATCATGTTGATAAAGCCCCACTCCGATTGCTTTAGGGTCAATTTTAACAAGTTCCGATAAAGCATCTTGTAATCTTCTTCCAATACTTAC
>CALVUU010000078.1 GCA_944363655.1 uncultured Bacilli bacterium
TATATTCTATAAAATCACTACCAGCAGGTGCAGTTAATTTATAAGTTCCAGGATTCACAAAAACAACAAATAATCCAGAACCACTATCAGTAGTAATAGTACTAGAATTATTAATTTTTGGATTTACTGTTAACTATACACTTACAGGATTACCTCCATCATCAGTTGCCTTGACAGCTAAAACACCATAAGGATTAGGAATAATATCACTTATCTGTCCGTTAATTTCGTTTTTGGTATAATAATGTTCCTCAATATCTATGACACTCTCTACTTTTACGTTAGGATATAAAACTTCATACTCACTATCTCCTTGTTTATAATTCATTTCAATGTTTTTAGCCATTGAACTTCCTTCCTGGATAATTTCAGAATAGGATTTTATGAATTTGAGAATTATAAATTTACAAAGAAATTCCATATATTATGAAGTCCCTTGTTTTATCAGTATGAAATGCGAATTTTATCCTTTTCGCTTTGTAGATTTTATTCAGTAGATAAAGGAGTTTTGTCATTTAACCTTTAACTATTTCGGACTTTTTTGATAATTTTAGATTTAGGAAAAGTGTTTATTTGTAATGGATTTGTGAGGATTTAAATCTGTTGATTTCGCATTTTGTGGATTTTAGTCGGGAGATAAAAGTTAAGAATAAAACCACCTGATAGCCAAACCTCCGTTGCCGCCTTTTCCACTAGTTTTTAAACTAGTTCCACATCCACCTGAGCCACCACCAATACCTGTTACTGTTTTATTTCCAGCACTGCCGTACGGTGCTCCTCCTGCTCCATTAGAGTTTCCGCCACCGCCACCGCCGCCAAAGAGACCAAGTGATGGCTCATTAAATTTATACACAGTAGCAGACTGTCCAGGGTAAGCAGTTACGTAGGCTTGATCTCCACTAATGATGTTTTGAGAGTTGCCTCCAGCACCTCCGCTGTCACTAGCACCACCCTGATATGTTTTATTTAGATTTTCGGAATCGCTCTTCATAGACTCGCCACCTTGTCCACCTGTAGCAGTTAAAATAATGGTGCTTCCTCTTTTTACTATAGTACTGCCCCCACTTTTTCCACTCGATTTTTGAACTCCTGCGCCACCCGAACCTATTTGAACACTATAGTCCTCTCTGGTTGGCACATGGTTCAAAAGATTAGTAGTTGATCCGCCACCACCACCGGCGGCAGGCAACACATATCCAGACCACTCACCCCCAGAACCGCCACCACCACATCCGCAAAAATCTACCTTTTTAACTTTAGGAGAAAACTAAAAAGTTTTACCAGATTGTAAAACAATCTCATTATCACTTTTCTGAGACAAAGTTATATTTATTAAATTTATAAATTCTTCTCCTGCACTATAACTCTACTAAAAATTCATCAAATCTATATATTTATTTATAGAAAGTGTTACCTAAGATGAATCGTTAACCCCTAAAAATTCTCCATTCTAATTAGTAAACGCTGGATTTCCATAATAATCACTTATTCCATTTATTGGACAATTAGCAAGCGGAGTTCCATCAAGCATAACTTTTATTAAAAAAACATATTTTCCTTCTGAAACCACCATCTTAAGCAATACATCGTCAAGCATACTATCTTCTGGTAAAGATAAAATTTCCTTCACTAAATTTTCAACTGAAACTATTGAATCTAAAGTATTTGGATATAAAATCTCATATCCTTCACTCTCCTTTATATTCATCTCGATTCTTTTTGCCATTTAAATCTGCCTTTCTTGATTTTTTGAAATCTTGAGAGTGAGATTTAATTCTTAGCTAAAGAAAAATGCTTTGAAAACATAATGAAAATCAATGTAGAATTGAATCATAATTTTATCCTTTATGAGTTTATGGACTTTGATTAGTATGTAACGTATTTCCGTCATTTTTCGATACATACTTTTTAGGATTTTTTCCAGATTTTTTGAAATTTAAGAGTGATAAAATGCTTTGAAAATAAGAGGATTTTGATAGGGAAATTTATGTAGAATTATGATTTTGTGGATTTTAATTAGTAGGTAAAGTTAAATTGTAATTATTTTAATTTAAGCAATTTTAAAGAACTCTACATATAGTTGAAATCTTGTTCCTGCCGGCAAAGCAGTATTATTTCCTGTACTATTTATATATAACGTATCTGAATAATCAATTCCGCTTCCATTATATCCGTAATCTCCAGCTACATAATTTTCGTCTCCTAAGAACATTACAACATCGTACTTTTTAGGTCCCATAAGCATGATAGAAGCATTGTATTCTCCTCTAGAAGCAAATGAGCCAGTCGACCATATTCCTCCAAATGTAGAAGAAAAATTAAGCTGAGCGACGCTATCATTAGCCAATATATAGAAATGAAAAAGTAATACTTTACATTCTGACATACCTGATATTGTGTGAGTAGTTGTTTTGCCGCACGTTGTAGTAAGTTTTCCGCTATATAAAAGTTTACTGACAGAATTATCAACATACCCTTTAGATGCGGCTTGTAAATCATCCATTGGAGAACTAGTATTAAGAATCAAATTCCCGCTCATAGTTCCACCAGCCAGAGGTAAATATTGGCTTAACTAATTTTGTAAGTTAATTACACTATCTATGGTTGTGATTGGGTATAATACATCATAACCACTATCTTCCTTAATATTCATCTCAATAGATTTAGCCATCTAGATATCCTTCCAAATGCCTTATAAAATACCAATTCAACCCTATAAAATCTTTCAAAAAACATATAAATTTCAATGGTTTTGTTACAAGACATTTTAAAAAGAATTCATAAGTATAGATTTGACAAATGACAAAATTCAAATATATACTAAATAAAATTCGCAAATCCAAAATCAATAAAATTGGTAT
>CALVUU010000079.1 GCA_944363655.1 uncultured Bacilli bacterium
TACCCTCTAATACCTCACTTAAATTCTTAGCATCCATAATAAGAATACGCAAGTTACTAGGTTTATACTCTCTTATCTTTTTTATTGCAACACTAGCAACACTAGAATATTTTTCCACACCAATAAAGTTTATATCAGGATATTTCAAAGCCATTTCTAATATAAACTTTCCCTTACCCATACCAATTTCTAAATGTATAGGTAAATCATTATTAAAACCATCATAAAAAAAATCACAAGAATTAATTACTTCATCTTTATCTTTGGGATTACGCATCCGCATTATAACCACTTCCTAAAACTATCATATACTACTTGTAGGAGGAAAACATATGAAAAAAAACCGAAATTCATTTTTTACAGAAGCAGGAATGTCCTATTCCGGATATAATCCTAACGTTCCTAACATGATGCCAGGTAATATCCCCTACCAAGCCCAAACAAGTTACAATTCCTTTTACTCTGGACCAAATAATATTCAAGGGAATATACCCTATCCCCAACAATATACAGGAACAGATAACATTGAAAATCGTTTAGCTAAAATTGAAAGACAAATTAACCGTTTAGAGCATCGCATAAGTAAGTTAGAATCTACCAACACAACCTTTATAACGGAAGATATTGACACATCTAATAATATGTATATGCTTTAATTATACATAATAAGTGCACTAAAACAATAAATTTGATCTTCACCACTTACTGCAATTGCAACGTTGTACTTGATATCTATTATATCAAAATCTCCAGAATTTAGAAAGCCATTAATAGAGTTTTCTAAATCTTTTTCATGTGATTCATCAAATACTTTGACTTTCATTTTCATCCCCATTAAAACATATGTAAAATAGATTGGAAATATTCCAATCTATTTTACGACAATATTAACAATTCTACCCGGTATAACAATCATTTTGACAATTTCTTTACCATCAATATGTCTCTTGACATTTTCTTCACTTAAAGCTTTACTCTTTATACTTTCTTCATCCTCTGTTACTTTTATTTTTATCGAAGCCCGAAGTTTACCATTTACTTGTACTCCAATTTCTTTTTCATCATCAGTAGTTTTAGCTTCATCATATACTGGCCAAGAATTTTCACATATTGGCTTATAGCCAAGTTGTTCATTTAATTCTTCTGTAATGTGCGGTGCAATTGGATTAAGTAAAGTAAGTAACAAATGATAATCTTCTCTAGTAATATTTTCTAATTCATCATAAGCGTTTGTTAAAATCATCAAAGTTGATATCGCTGTATTAAATGACATTGTAACTAAATCATTTTGTACTTTCTTAATACTTTTATGAATTATTTTTTCTAAACTCTTGGAATAATTATCTCCATCAACAACCTTTTCCTTCAAACGAATTACTTTATCTAAGAATCTCTTACACCCCTTTAAAGAATCTGTACTCCAAGGACAATCACTTTGATAATCTCCCATAAACATTTCATAAACTCGCAATGTATCAGCACCATATTCATTTACGATATCATCAGGATTAATTACATTACCTTTAGATTTACTCATCTTTTGGTTATCGCTACCTAAAACCATTCCGTGACTTACCCTAGTCCAAATCATTTCCTTGCTTGGAACTAAACCGATATTATATAAAAATTGTACCCAAAATCTAGCATATAACAAGTGTCTTGCCGTGTGTTCCATACCACCGTTATACCAATCTACTCTCCGCCAATATTTCATAGCATCCATTCCCGCAAACTCGCGTGTATTATGGGGATCCATAAACCTTAAGAAATACCAACTTGATCCAGCCCAATTTGGCATTGTATCCGTTTCTCTTTTGGCAGGTCCACCACATTTTGGACAAGTTGTATTTACCCAAGTATCAATTTTAGCAAGTGGACTTTCACCATTATCCGTTGGTTCATATTCCGCAACATCAGGAAGTAACAAAGGTAAATCTTCTTCATTCATCGGTTGCCAGCCACAATGTTCACAATAAATCATTGGAATTGGTTCGCCCCAAAATCTTTGTCTAGAAAAAATCCAGTCCCGCATTTTATAATTAACTTGTTTTTTACCACACTTATGTTCTTCCAAAAATTCTAACATTTTACTTATTGCGTCTTCTTTATTTAAACCATCCAAAAATTCTGAATTAATATGTATTCCATCACCCACAAAGGCTTCTTTTTCAATATTGCTGCCAACACCATCAAGCACTTGAATAATTGGAATATTAAACTTTTTAGCAAACTCATAGTCCCTTCCATCATGTGCTGGAACTGCCATAATTGCTCCCGTACCATAACTAGCAAGAACATAATCACTTATATAAATAGGTATTTTTTTTCCATTCACTGGATTAATAGCATAAGCCCCAGTAAATACCCCAGTCTTTTCTTTATTAAGTTCTGTTCTTTCCATTTCATTTTTTAATAAACAAGCTTCTTTATAATCTTTTACTTCTTTTTTATGTTCTTCTGTTGTAATAACATCTACTAATTTATGTTCTGGGGCAAGTACACAATAAGTTGCTCCAAATAAAGTATCACATCTCGTAGTAAATACTGTAAATTCTTCTTCATGACCATCTATTTTAAATGTTACTTCTGCTCCAATCGACTTACCTATCCAATTAATTTGCCCAAGTTTTACCTTTTCCGCAAAGTTGGTATCATCAAGTCCTTTGAGCAAATCTTCCGCATAATCGCTCATCCGAAGCATCCATTGACTTTTTTCTTTTTGGACAACTTTCGCTCCACACCGTTCACAAACTCCCCCAGCAGCATCTTCATTAGATAAAACCGACTTACAATTTGGACACCAATTAACTGGCACAGTATCTTTATAAGCCATACCATGTTTATAAAACTCTAGAAATTGCCATTGTGTCCATTTGTAATATTCTGGGTCAGTTGTTGAAAACTCTCTATCCCAATCAAATGAAAAACCTAAAGTTTTCATTTGTCTTTTAAATGTCTCAATATTTTCTTTTACAGCCTCTTTCGGATGAATATGATTTTTTATTGCATATTGTTCTGCTGGTGCTCCAAAAGCATCCCATCCCATCGGAAACAAAACATTATATCCTTGCATCCGCATCATTCTTGCCATAGCATCTTGAGCTGTATAACTACGAACATGTCCAACATGAAGGCCTGACCCCGATGGATAAGGAAATTCGACTAAAATATAATAAGGCGTCTTGCTACTACCAGTAACCGCCGCAAAAGTTTTATGATCATCCCAATATTTTTGCCACTTTTCTTCTACTTTCTTACTATTCATCTTTCTTCCAACCTTTCTTAACTAAATGTCTACCTAATAATTCATATAATGCATAAATAAGACCAAACAAGAGAACAAATCCTAAAAGTATTTGAAACGGTAAATCCCAAGGTATACTATAAATTATCACAAAAACTAACGCAATAATAAAAGCATTAATTAAAGATGATAACACAAATACATAATTAAGATTCATCTTATTGATATCAAGTTTAAACTTAGGAATTAAAATTGAAAAACCTACAAAATCTTCTATTTTTTTATTTTTCTTTTTCTTCTTAGCTTTTTGAATATTTTTATATCCTCTTTTTAAAATCAAAAAATAATTGATTAAAAATACTATTACAAATAAAGCAAGACCCCAAATTAAAGTTAAAATAAATTCATTCATAGAATACCTCCAAAATAAAAAGATGGCTCCTAAAGGACGAGTAAGACCCGTGGTACCACCTTAATTACTTCTTTAATAATTGATAAGGAAATTACCCCAATACATCCCAAAGCAAGTTCAATTATTTCATTTTATTAGTTTCCACCAACCACTAATTCTCTATAAAAACTAAATAATTTACTAATCTTTTTTCATCTGCTTACAAAATATTATATTAAATTTCTGCTATATATTCAAGTAGTTTTATAAACATTCTAGTAAATCTACTATCTAAACCATGTAACTTTTTAATTCTAATTCTTTTAGTTTTGATATCCAAATCACTAAAAATAATTTCCGCAATTTCTTCTTTTAATTTAGTTGTTATTTTTAAATCACTAATAATAGAATTAATATCTTCATTAATTATTCTAACGGCATTAATTTCAATATCTTTTCCCTTACAATTAACTGTTAATTGTTTAGTAGTATCAACACCTTTAATATCTACAACAAAATCATTATCATCTTCATAACAATCAAATACTAAATTAGCTTTATCACCATTTAAATAAATTTCAACACTATCAGCAGTTCTTGTATTTCTAAATCTTATTTTATAATCCCTAATCCTTGGAATAATTTCCGTTTTTCCATCAACTGGATGAATGATTAATGTATAATTATTTTGTAAATAATTGTAATCAATTGATGTAACTATATAATAACCCTCTTCATGTAATTTAGTAATACCATCATCTTCATACAATTTAAATTCATTACTTTGCCCAGGAAAAACATTAATTTCCATACTCTTTGAAGGATTTAAATCATTAATGTTTTTCTCTAAATTAGATAAAGGTATAATTGCTCCAGCTCTAGCAAATACAGGATATTCTTCTTCTTTATAAAATACTACATACCTTTTATTACCTACAAATTTTTTCCCAGTTTTAAAATCATACCATATTCCTTTAGGTAAAAATACTCTTTCAATAGATCTATTCATAGTTATATCCTTTGGCTTAGTAATTGGGGCTACAAATAATTCTTTACCAAAATAATACTCATTACGATAAGTAGGTTCATCATATATTTCCGGATAAGTATAATAAACTGGTTGAATAAGTGGTTTTCCTGTTTTATGATACTCATAAGCCGCCGTATATAAATAAGGGATTAATCTTTGGCGAAGCCAACAGTACTCCCGAGCTACGGTAAATGTTTTTACATCCCATACCCAAGGTTCTCTTTTATAATATACTCCTCTTTTAGAACTAAATCTAAATATTGGACTAAAAGTTGAAAATTGAACATATCGTAAATATAATTCACTATCCTCAATACCATCTTTATATCCTCCGACATCATGACTCCACCAAGAAACCCCTTTGTTGGCGGCCATCGAATTATAAAAAGGTAAATATTTTAAAGTATCCCAAGAAACAATAGTTTCCCCTGAATAAAGTATTCCTGCTCTGTGCGGAGCTACTAAAGGACTTCTAGTAAGCACTAATGGTCTTGCCACTTTTATTCTATCAAAATCCTTATTATAATAATATTGTAATGCTTGTATAGTACTTAAATCTTTTTTATAATCTAACCAATACACATCAACACCAATATCTAATAATGGATCAATTAAATGTTGAATATAAGAAGCCATAAAATTTTTATCTAAAACATTAAAAGGTATAGTTATACCACCAGCAATGTTTAATTCTTGAGAAATATTTAAATATCGATCTTCTTCTTTTCTAATTCCTTCACCAGGATCAATATTAAGACCTACTCGAACACCTCTATCATGCATATATTTAACAAATTCACTAGGATTAGGAAATAAATCTCGATTAAAAGAAAAACCAGTCCGATACATATTATAATCACTAGCATCTTTTATATGCCAAAATTCACTCAATAATAAAACAGATAAAGGAATTTGATATTTATTAAAAGTTTTAATCAAACTCTTTGTATTATCAAAATTATAAATTCTTTCCTTATTCCACCATATACCAAGAGCATATTTAGGTATAAGAAAAGGATAACCAGTTAAATTAAAATAATCACGTAAACATAAACCAAAATCTCTTTTATACATAAAAAGATATAAATCAACTTTATTAACGTCAGGTTTTACTAAAAAGCCATTACTATCTATTTCAAAATTTCCAGAATCATCTATTAATACAAAACCATCAGTAGAATATAAACCTTTATCTAATTTAACTTTTCCTTTATAATCATCTAAACTTATTGCTCCACCACGGAAATTACGAGCCTCAGCCTGACCATAAAACCACACTTTATCAGTACTTAAAAGTTCAACTTTTAAATTAGAGTCTGGAGCAAACTTAGGACCTAAAAACGGTTTATTTTTTAAATACTGTAACATAAAATATTTAGTAGTTATTACCAAATAATTTTGATCTTGTTCAATTTTAAATTGGGGAACACTAAAAACTCTATTTTTTACAAGGGTCGTAAGAGCATCAGAAAAATGACCATCTACACTATATTCAAGTCGAATTAATCGCTCAGTTAAAACAGTAATTCTATAATTATTACCTTGAAATACTACTCTTTCATTAGCCATAGATTTCGCCGAATCCGGAGCAAAATGTGTACCAATTCTAGCCATTTACTTCACCCTTTTCTATAATAAAATATTATCATTTTTCTTGATATTTATCAATTACTTCTTTTAAAAAATCATCACTTTCAAAATAATCTATCTTCATTGCTTGTTTTACACGTTTTACAGTTCCTTTGGCATGAATTCTTGCATCAAGTGTCCCATCATGTAAAACTTGATAAACATATTCAATATTTTTACTTAAATTTTTTCTTCTTTCCCTTATTGGTTTTAATAAGTCTTGTAATATATTATTTAAAAACTTCTTAATAACAATATCACCAACACCACCTCGACGATAATGCACTTTAAGTTCTTCTAAATTTTTATACTCTGGCAAATATTTTACAAAATCCTCATCTTTAGCAAACACATCTAAATATGTAAATACCACATTTCCTTCAACCTGACCTGGATCATCAATTTTTATATGATTAGGATCTGTATACATACTCATAACCTTTTTCTTTATTGTATCTTCATCATCGGCAAGATAAACACAGTTTCCTAAAGATTTACTCATTTTAGCCTTACCATCTGTACCAGGTAATCTTTGTTCAAGTTCACTATCAGGTATCTTTGCCGCTGGCATTACTAAAGTATCACCATAAATACTATTAAAACTATGAACAATTTCTCTAGTTTGTTCAATCATCGGAAGTTGATCAACTCCTACTGGTACACAAGTTGCATCAAAGGCTGTAATATCTGCTGCTTGGCTAATGGGATAATTCAAAAAACCAACTGGAACACTTTTTTCAAAACCTCTAAGATTAATTTCATTTTTAACTGTTGGATTTCTTTGCAAACGACTCAAAGTAACTAAATTCATATAATAAAATGTAAGTTCAGTTAATTCACTAACTTCTGATTGAACAAATATTGTTACTTTTTGGGGATCTATTCCTACTGCTAAATAATCTAGAGCCACTTCTATAACGTTATCTCTTACTTTACTAGGATTATCAAAATTATCAGTAAGGGCTTGGGCATCAGCTATCATAATATAAATTTTGTCAAATTTTCCACTTTCTTGTAAAGCAACTCTATTTTTTAATGAACCGACATAATGTCCTAAATGTAATCTTCCT
Source organism: uncultured Bacilli bacterium (assembly GCA_944363655.1). Next base: position 7,365 of record CALVUU010000079.1, read on the forward strand.
GTGGGACGATCTCCAGTTAATATAATCTTCTTCATTACGACCTCCATATTTACAATTATAACATGATAAAACAAGAAAAACTATTGTAAAGTTATAACTCATGATATAATAAATTTATATCAAAGGAGGTTTTTTACATGTTATATGAAATAGATTCACGTAAAGTTTTACCGGGGCAAACATTTATTGCCTTAAAAGGACACACTGTAGATGGTCACGATTATATAAAACAAGCCATTGAAAATGGTGCAACCAAAGTTATTGCTGAAAAGGAAGTAGAATGTAGCATTCCACTAGAAGTTGTTCCTTCAACCGAAGAATATTTAAAACATGTTTTAAAAGAAACATATGCAAAAGATATAAATAAATTAAAAATAATAGGTATAACAGGAACCAATGGTAAAACTACTACTGCATACCTTACATATCAATTATTAAATTTATTAAATGAAAATTGTGCATATATAGGAACTATTGGAGTTAAATATCAAGATGAAGAAATAACAACCGAAAACACTACCCCTAATATTTTAGAACTATACACAATTTTACTAAATTTATTAAAAAAGAAATGTCAAACGATTGTTATGGAAATAAGTTCCCATTCCTTATCATTTGAAAGAATATATGGCTTAAAACTAAATATCGTAGCCTTCACCAATTTAACTGAAGACCATCTAGATTATCATAAAACTATGGAAAATTATCTAAATGCTAAACTAAAAATCTTAGATTATTTAACTCCAAAAGGAGAACTTATTGTTAATGGTGATGATGAAGCTAGTCAAAAATTCATCGATAAATTTCAAAAAGGTATCCGTCTAGGTTTCAAACCAAAATATGATTACTTTATTAAAAAAACAAATATAACACCAGCTGAAACTGATATCGACTTTGTTTACAATAATAAAGATTATCATGTTACAACTAATTTGACAAGTAAATTTAATGTTTACAATTATATTACAGCTTTAGCTATAGTTCATTCCCTAGGATACAATATTGATAGCATCATTACTGAAACAAATAAACTTCATGCTCCAAAAGGAAGATGTGAAACTCATAAAGTTAATAAAGGGTATGCTGTAATTGATTATGCCCATACACCAGATGCTGTTGAAAAAGTAATCGAAGCCTATAACGAACTTAAAACTAATCGTGTCATTACAATTGTTGGCTGTGGTGGAGATCGCGACCCAATTAAAAGACCAATTATGGGAAGAATTGCTACTGAACTAAGTGATTACGTTATTCTTACAAGTGATAATCCAAGAACTGAAGACCCAACAAAAATTATGGAAGATATTTTAAAAGGTGTAACTACTAATAACTATGAAGTTGAACTTGACCGTCGTACTGCTATTAAAAAAGGTATTGAAATGCTTGAACCTGAAGATATTCTATTAATTCTTGGTAAAGGACATGAAGACTATCAAATAATTGGTCACACCAAAATACATCTAGATGATGCAGAAGAAGTCGAAAATTGGAAAGCAGAACACGAAAAAAATTAGCAAAAACACTTGAAATATATATTCTTTATGTGATATAATCAATCACGTAAAGAAAAACGCAGGTGTAGTTTAATGGTAGAATAAGAGCCTTCCAAGCTCCTGACGTGA
>CALVUU010000080.1 GCA_944363655.1 uncultured Bacilli bacterium
TACGCTTTTAAAATAAAAAATTAAATAATTATCTGTTACTTCAATTGAATCATTATCAAATGTTCTGTTTATAAATACTATTATTTTCATAATTATCACTGGTTAGTTATTCTAGCATAGTTAATGTCTAATGTCTAGAAATATCTTGAATAAATATTGTACTCGTGTTAAACTTATGATAGTAAGGATAGATGAATATGACTGATAGAAAGAAATTAGAGAAATATTTAATAATTGGAGTTATAGCTTTATTTGTAGTAATTAGTGCTACGTATGCATTTTTTCAAGCGCAACTTGATGATGGAGCACAAACAGATGTTAATGTTGGTTCAAATACCACTGATAGCTTAACATTTGATGTAAATAATGCAATTAATTTAAATATTAACCAATTTAATTTTGGGGTAGGAGCTGGTAATCTTTCAAGTAGTGCAACAGCTAGTGCAACACTACTTGCTAATAACAGTAGTAATACAGCAACTTATACTTATTATGTTTATTTTAAAATTAATTCTAATGAATTTGTTTATACTACAAGTGATTCTAAACCAGAAATACTACTTACAGTAACTGATCCAACAGGACAACCTGTTACATCTATTGATGGACTTACATATGTTCAAAATGTCCAAACTACAACTAGTGATGGATCTACCCAAACAGTAAGTGGTTTTGATATTACAACAGCAACAGGTACATTTGCAGTGGCTTCCGCTTATAGTATAACTGCAGATAGTACTACCCCAACTACCCAAAATTGGGAGTTTACAGCAACATTTATTAATCTAGATTCTGATCAACAAGGTAATACCGGCAAAACAATGGATGCTGATATAATAATACAAGAAGAAGAATTAAAACAAACATTTGCAGAATATATAATTAGTCAATATACAACAGATGGGGAAAATGGATTATATTATCACGATGCTGATTTAGCAACTGGAGCCCAAGATAATAGTTACAGATATAGTGGAGCAAATCCGAATAATTATGTATGCTTTGGCAGTGATGAAGAAACATGTCCAGCAGAAAATTTATATCGTATAATTGGCATATTTGATGATGATAAAAATAGTAATTATCAAATAAAATTAATAAAGAGTGATTATACAACAAGTGCAATGTTAGGAACAGATGGAAGAGATTATTATGGTACTTATGATCAGGATACTTCAAGTTATAAAGGAAGTATGGATACAAGTACAATAGCAGGATATAGGTGGAATTATGATACGAGTGTAAGTGAATTTGGATCAAATAACTGGACAACAAGTGAATTTAATACAATAAATTTAAATACAAATTATTGGAATTATTTAGGTCCAACATGGCAAGATTTAATAGCAACAACAACATGGCATCTCGGAGGAATGTCATCAAGCAGTAATACAGCAAAAGCATTTTACGATGGAGAAAGAAATAATGCGGGATATGGAAATAATCCAACAACATATAACGATGAAATAGGATTAATGTATCCCAGCGATTATGGATATGCAGCAAGTCCAGATAACTGGAATACAAACATGGGAGATTTATATAATGATACAAATAGAAATAATAACTGGATGTTTATGAGGTTAGATGAATTGGCAATTACTCCGCGTTCGTCGTACAGTAGCGGCGTGTTTGCTGTGAGCAGCTATGGCTCCTTGGGCAGCAGCAGCGCTGACGGCGGGTATGCCGCTAGACCTGTCTTTTATCTGAAATCTAATGTAGCATTACAAGGAGGAAGTGGAACTTCAAGCGATCCATATCGCCTTGCAGTGTGATGACCTTTAAGCCTCCGCTGGCGGCAGTCTCCGCCCGGAGGCCGCCGAGTTATCAACAATGAATAAAAATAGAAAGGAAAGTATGAAAACATTAAAAGATATTGATGTAAGTAATAAAAGTGTTGTAATAAGATGTGATTTTAATGTACCTATGGAAGGAGTTAGAATAACTGATAATAGTAAGATAGTTAAGAGTTTGGATACTTTAAAGTATTTATTAGATAACAACTGTAAGATAGTTATATTAAGTCATTTTGGGAGAGTTAAAAGTGAAGAAGATAAAAGTAAAAATACTTTAAAGTATGTGGGTCAAGAACTTAGTAATTTGCTTGGAAAAGAAGTAAAGTTTGTAGATAAATGTAATGGAGCAAAAGTTAAAGAGTTTGTAGATTCATGTAACAAGGGAGATGTTATTCTACTTGAAAACACTAGGATAATGGATTATCCTGAGAAGTTAGAAAGTGGTAATGATATGGAACTTGCTAAGTTTTGGGCAAGTTTAGGGGACGTTTATGTAAATGATGCATTTGGTTCTATGCATAGGGCACATGCTTCTACTGCTGGTATTGCGAAGTTTATTCCTCATTGTATTGGATTGCTCGTAGAAGAAGAACTTAATAACTTAAGTATTTTAGTTAAGGATACTCCTCATCCTTTCGGAGTATTTATGGGTGGAGCTAAAGTAGATGATAAATTACCTATAATTAAGTCATTACTTGATAGATGTGACTTCTTACTTACTGGTGGTGGTATTGCTAATTCTTTCTTAAAAGCAAAGGGTGCTGATGTTGGGGCAAGTATTGCTACTAGTGATGATGATATATTAAATGAATTAAGAGATTTAATGGATAAATATAAGGGTAAAATAATACTTCCAGTAGATTTTACAATAGATGATGGTATAATATATGATATTGGAAGTAAGAGTTTAGAATTATATAAGAAATATATTAATCAAAGTGAAATAATATTTGTCAATGGAACTTGTGGTAAATTTGAAGATGATAGGTTTACAGAAGGTACAAGTGGTTTATTTAAAATACTTAAAGAAAGTAATAAAAAGGTTATAGTTGGTGGTGGAGATACTGTTTCAGCGGCGAAAAAGTTTGGCTATGAGTTTTCATTTATGTCTAGTGGTGGAGGGGCAACACTAGAATATATTGCAGATGGTACTTTAAAGGCCTTAGAATGGATGGAATAGTATTATGAAGTATTTTGTATGTAATTTTAAAAATAAATTAGTTAAAGATGATATAGTTAGATATAACAATAGATTAAGTGAAATTGAAAGTAAAAAGGTAAAGTTGGTAATTGTACCATCTTTACCCTTTTTAGCGTTTTTTGATAGAAATGGATATAGTTTAGGTAGTCAGGATATATCTTCATTTATGGATAAAACTATTACAGGAGAAGTAACTGGGGAACAACTTAAAAGTATGGGGGTAGAATATGTAATAGTGGGACATAGTGAAAGAAGAGCGTATAAACATGAAATAAATATTGATTTTATAAATAAAATCAATAATGCAATGGAAAACAATATTAAAGTAATATATTGTATTGGAGAAACTTTAAAAGATAAAGAAGAGGGAAATACTTATATGGTTTTAGAAAAACAAATAAGTGAAGTACTTAATAATGTTGAAGTTAAAAATATAATTATTGCTTATGAACCAGTTTGGGCGATAGGAACTGGCAAATTACCTAGTGAAAAAGAAATAAGAGATAATATAGAGTTTATTAAAGATGTAATAGAAGAAAATTATGATACAAGATTAGATGTATTATACGGTGGAAGTATAAATAAAGATAATATTGCAAGCATTAATGCAATTAAATGTGTTGATGGTTTTTTAGTTGGGGGAGCATCAACTAGTATAGATAGTTTGGAAAATATATTATTAGAAATAGAAAAATAAATGAGAAGCTTTTTTGATGTAATAGGTCAAAAAAGTTTCTCATTTTGTTTTGATGTTTTTATACAAAATACAGCATATAACGGAACTGATTTAATATTGTTTTCAAAACCAAAGTTTTTGGTACTTATTCTTATGGCAAAAGAAGGTTTATATTTATTGATATATTCGTTTAAACTTTTACTAGTATTTCTTCTACCTGCCTTAACTTCGATTGGAATTATATCTCCATCTATATTTATAAGAAAATCAATTTCGAAGTTAGCAAACGTATAATAAAACAATTCTTTCGTTTTAGGCATTAATTCTGTTGCTACATAGTTTTCGGATAAAACTCCATTAAACATTTTATTTTTTTCTAATAGTATTTCATTTGGGGATATATTAGACAATGCTCTGAGTAATCCTACATCGCTTAGGTATAATTTAAATTTGTCAGTATTTTCATATGCTTTAAGTGGTGATTCATTTTTTTCTGTTAAATTACATTTTAATATCATATTACTTGCTACTAGCCAATCTATACTATTTTCATATCTTATTTTTCTTGCTTGTTCATCTACAATGCTATATTTAAATGTGTTGTTTTCTCTAGCGAGTTCTCTAGGAATGGCTAAATATATTTTATTGTTTTTTACACTTTCGGTATTAATAGTATATTTATTCATATCAGCTAGATAAGAAGAAATTATCATATCCTGATATTCTAGTAATGAGGGACTTATGGATTTATTATCGATATAATCATCAATGATTCTAGGCATTCCTCCTAGAATCATATAAGTTTTATATAATTTTAGGGCTTTGTTATGTACGGCATCAATTAAAGGAACATTACTTTGGTAATGACTTTTAATTTCTTCGATTAACTTCTTCTCACCTAGATTAATTAAGAATTCTTCGAAATCCAATGGGTATAGATATTTAATAATTACTTTACCAACAGGAAATGAGACAAATTCTCTGTTTATTTTTACACCAAGTAGCGAACCAGCACAAACGATTTTATATGGAATGCTGCTTTCAGCAAAGTATTTTAAAGATGTAATAGCTTTTTCACATGTTTGGATTTCATCGAAAAAAATTATTGTGTTTTCGACATTAAATTCAGTTTCCATAATTATTTCAATGTTTTTAATTATATTTTGAGGATCTAATGTCTTATCAAATATCGATGAAATTTCTGGGGATTTTTCTAAGTTTATATAAATTAAATTTGAATAATATTGTTTACAAAATTTATTTAATATGTATGTTTTACCTGTTTGTCTAGCTCCAATCAACATAAGTGGTAGACTTTCGTTTTGGTGCCATTTTTTTAATTCTTCTTCTATTTTTCTGTACATATTTTCATCACCTAATATAATTTTATCACAAAAGTTGGCGTTTTTAAACTATTTTAGTGCAAAATGTACGAAAATAACGGTTAAAAACGTACAAAATGTACGAAATATAACGTCTTCGACATTTTGTGACAAGCCTTTACATCGATTTACATAGTTCGACAAAAGTTTTTGTAGCATTTTGTATTATTCTATTTTATAATGAGGACATGTGCAGTAAATAAAATAATTTTAGCAGTCAGAAAGGAAACACATGAACAGAATGATTAAAGTTGTTGCAATAGATGACAACGAAGCGGTGTTAAGTAGTGTTAGGAAGTACTTTAAGAGTAGTGACGTAGTTAAAGTTGTAGGATGTTTCAATAATGGAAAAGAAGGGTTAAAATATTTAATCAATAATCATGATGATTATGACGTGATATTAATGGATATTTTGATGCCACAGATAGATGGCATTAGAATGTTAGAGGAATTAAATAAAAGAAATATTGAAAAGAAAATAATTGTTTTATCTAGTTTTAAAGATGATTATACAATTAAAAAGGTTCAAAGATTAAAAGCAAGTTATTATATGCTTAAACCAGTTGAATTGAAAATACTAGAAGAAAGAATAGTAGATTTATTTGAAGAAAGTGCTGAAGTTAAATATGCGGATAACTATAGTGTTGAGGTGGAAGTTAGTTCTCTTTTACACGATTTAGGAATTCCATCACATGTTAGGGGTTATAAATATATTAGAGAAGGAATAATGCTTTTATATACAAGTAAGGAAGTAGTAACTTTAGTTACTAAGGATTTATATCCGGAGATTGCTAATAGATTTAATACTACATCTTCAAGAGTTGAAAGAGCAATTAGACATGCTATTGAAATTAGTTGGATTAGAGGAGATTTAAAAATTATGGAAGAAATATTTGGTAATTCTATTGATTTTGAAAGAAGTAAACCAACTAATTCAGAATTTTTAACTACCATTGCTGACAGATTGAAATTACATCAAAAGGATTTGGTGGGGTAAGATGGGCTTTAACAGTCCATTTTCTTGTTTTTTAAAAGGGTTTATGTTATTATATTGGCGTAATGAAGGTGACTTATGAAAAAGATATTAACTATTATTTTTGATGGGTTTGGCATGCGTGATGAGGCTAAAGGAAATGCTGTTGCTGGAGCAAAAATGAATAACTTTAATATGCTTTGGAGGAATTATCCGCATGCTCTACTTGATGCATCTGGTAAAGCGGTTGGTTTAAATGAAGGGCAACCTGGTAATAGTGAAGTGGGGCATATGACAATTGGAGCTGGTAGAATTTTTAAACAACCTGAAATACTTGTCAATGAATTTTTAGAGAAACCGGACATGGAAAGTAAAAGTATCCAAAAGTTAAAAACATTAAATGAAAAAGATATACATATAATGGGACTTTGTAGTGATGGCAATATCCATGCAGGTGTTGATGATTTTTTAGGAATGTATAAGTTTTTAGTTGATAATGGTTTTACTAAAATTCATTTTCATATTATTACAGATGGTAGAGATACTGATATTCATTCGGCTTATAAATATATTAAAATGATTAAAGATAAAATTGCGGAAAATAATGGAATTGGTAATATAGCAACGGTATGTGGTAGATATTATGCAATGGATAGAGATGAGAATTATGATAGAACCAAAATTTATTATGATCTAGTTGTAAATGGCAAAGGACTTAATTCTTTGGATGTTGAGCGAAGTATTAATAGTAGTTATGATGCAGGAGTTACTGATGAATTTATTAAACCAATAAAATTATCAATGGATATGATTAAAAATGGGGACGTATTAATTTGGATGAATTATCGTGCAGATAGAGCCAAACAAATACTTAATAGTATTGTTAATTGTGATACGTTTGATTATTTTAATGTAAAAGATTTAAGGGAAGTTACAGTATTTAGCTTTTTACCCGTTGATAAAAGGATAAAAACAATAAATTTTATTGAGCAACCAAATGTTACTCATCCTTTGGGGATTTATTTGAGTGAACTTGATTTTACGCAAGCGAGAATTGCGGAAAGTGAAAAATTTCCTCATGTAACATATTTTTTTGATGGAGGATATGATGGTAAGATTAATAAATGTGATAAATTTCATATTCCTAGTCCAGACGTTGCAACATATGATTTAAAACCGGAGATGAGTTGTGTTGAGGTAACGAAGAAAACTGTTGCTGCAATGAATGCCGACTACGACTTTATTTTGGTTAATTTTGCTAATCCTGATATGGTAGGACACACTGGTAATATGGATGCTGCAACTAAAGCTTGTATGGCAATAGATTTGTGTTTAGGTAAAATTTTAGAAAAAGCGGAAGATAATTTTTACAAAGTTATATTACTTGCTGATCATGGTAATGCAGAAATTATGATTAATCCTGATGGTGGCCCTTGTACTACTCATACAACAAGTAAAGTTCCTTTTATAATTGTTGATAATAAAATAAAGATGAGAGATGCGGGTACTTTAGTTAATGTTGCTCCAACAATACTTGATTATATGGACATTGCTATACCCAGTGAAATGGCTGATACGGAATCGTTATTGATTGAAGAGTAATATATTTATGGGGGTTTATAATGGATGATGAATTAAAATTATTAAGTAGAATTATTTATTATGATAAATATTTACAAAGTTTTGGATATAATGTAAGACTTAAATTTTGGAAAATTGGTTTAATAGATGTAAATGGTATAGATGATCCAATTGTTTTAAAAAAGGACGTTGATTATAAATTTTTGGCTTTGTTTGAAACTTTGTTGAGTGGTAAAACTGTTTGTTTTGATAGTTCTGAATTAATGGCTTTATCTAATTTATTTAATGTATCTATTAATCAAATGGTAATTTTTTTTGATTGTTTTATTGGAATATCTCAAGATATTCTTAGTAAAGATGAAAGAAGTGAGGAAGAAAAGGATATTGTTAATTCTTTTTTAGATACATTAAAAGCATTTAAAATGTCTATGCTTAATTATTGGGTAAATGCTTTAGAAGATATGACTGTTGGTTTACAAATAGAAAGAGATTTAATGTTAGAAAAGTATGATAATAATTTTTTGATAGAGACATTATTATTGGGAGATAGATAAATTTGCAAAAAAATGCAAAGGGTGTAAAAAAATTTTGTAGGTAAATTGTCATTATATGGTATACTTATTAATATAGGAGAATAGATAAGTATGAATAATCAAAAAGAATTTGATAACGAATTTAAAAAATTAGCTAAACAGGAT
>CALVUU010000081.1 GCA_944363655.1 uncultured Bacilli bacterium
TCTGGAAAAGCATATACTTTTTCTAACACATTATATGTATCAACATTATTTAATGTTTCAAATTTTTCAGGAATATTGTTGGTATCTTTTTCTCTTAAAATTGATGATATTCTCGCATAAGCATAAGATACGTAGAATACTGGATTTTCGTTAGATTTACTTTTGGCTAGGCCTAGGTCAAAATCCATTTGGGTATCAAGGCTATATCTTGAAAAATAATAACGAGCTGCATTGACTCCAACTTCATCAATTAGTTCTTTTAAAGTAACTGATTTACCAGTGCGCTTGCTCATTTTGACAACCTCACCATTTTCCACAAGACGAACTAGTTGTAATAGTTTTACTTCTAGTTTATCAGGATCGTTGCCTAGGGCTTTAACACTACTTTTTAGTCTAGCAACATAACCATGATGGTCTGTTCCAAAGATATCAATCATTTTATCATAGCCGCGATTATATTTATCATAGTGATATGCAATGTCAGGAACTAAATAAGTAAGAGTTCCATCTTCTTTAATTAAAACATGGTCTTTATCATCAAATATACTACTACATTTAAACCAAGTAGCGCCATCACTAACATATGTATAGCCATTTTGAGATAATTTGTTTATTATATCTTTTAAATCGTATTTTTTACTAATGGCTTTTTCACTAGTAAATACATCATAATTGATACCATATTCTTTTAAGTCAGCAATGATACGATCTAACATTTTTTGGGTACCAAATTCTTTATAAAATTCAATATCTTTATCTAAATAAGTATCTTGATGTTCGGCATAAATTTCTTCAGCCATAGCAATTATTTCTTTACCAAAGTAGCCGTTTTCAGGCATCGGATAGTCTTTATGACAAAGTTCAAAATAACGAGATTTTATTGATTCACCTAAATTATTTATTTGATTACCAGCATCATTAATATAATATTCTTCCGTTACATCAAAGCCACAGAAGCGCATTATACGCGCAAGAGAATCCCCGTAAGCACCACCACGAGCATTACCTAGATGAAGAATGCCTGTTGGGTTAGCACTAACAAATTCTATATTTATTTTTTTACCATTACCAATATTACTACGTCCATAATTTTCTTTTTCAATTAATACTTTTTTTAAGTTTTCCAATAAGTAGTCTTTTGCTACAAAAAAGTTTATAAAACCGGGAGTCTTAATTTCAATATTAGTTACTTGCGAACATTTAAAATTACTCACTAATTTTTGAGCGATATTCATAGGATTATCATGGATAATGCTAGAGAGCTTCATAGCAATATTACTAGCATAATCCCCATTTTCTTTTTGTTTAGGACGATTTATTTCAATAATTCCATCATAATTTATTCCTATATCGGAAATACTTTTTTGTAAAGCTGTAATTATTAATTCTTTCATCTCATTCCTCTTTCATATTTATAGTTATTATTTTTTCTTCATCAGCAACTTCATACTTTAATATTATTAAATCTTTTTTTATAACAATATTACTTTTACAATCAAAACGACAATTTTCTTTTGTGGGAAAGGTAAATGCACAAATATTATTTATAAAATCTATTTCCATAGTATATTCATTAGAACTACGTTTATACAATTTATTTTTAAAATCAATAATATTTGTTACATTTTCTTCAATAAATTCTAAGAATTTGCTTTCCTCATACTTACAATAAACATCTTTTAAATCAACTAAAACCTTACATTTATCGGACAATTGCCAATCTATTCTACGACGCATTTGCCTCACCCCGCTTTTTTTCTTGATAATTATAGCATAATATATAGAATTTTGCACTTATATTTTACATTTTTTTTAACATAATAAATTACAGGTGATATAAATTGAAGAAAGTACGGTTTTTATTCAAGTTGATGGTTCTTGGATTTATATCTTTTATCGTTATAATTATTGGACTTTATACTTATGCTTATTTGAGTCCAAAACTAGATTTAAAAACTAGTGGAAGTTTATATTTATATGATAATAATAATGAACTTATATATCAAGGATCGAGGAATAATGAATGGGCAAATATTGAAGATATTAGTAAATATTTGATTGATGCAACAATTGCTGTTGAAGATAAAAATTTTTATAAACATCATGGATTTGATTATTTAAGAATTATAAAGGCTATGTATTTAAATATTAAAAGTGGAACAATTGTACAAGGGGCATCAACTATTTCTCAACAATATATCAAAAATTTGTATTTAGATTTTGATCAAACTTGGGAAAGAAAAATTGAAGAAGCATTTTTAACTCTTGAATTAGAAGTTCATTATGAAAAAGATGAAATATTAGAAGGATATTTAAATACTATAAATTATGGTCAAGGAAATATGGGGATAGTTAACGCATCAGAATATTATTTTAACAAAAAGCCTAGTGAACTAACACTAGAAGAAGCAGTAATGCTGGCAGGAATATCTAAAAATCCTGCCGCATATAACCCAGTGTCTGATTATGATGCGTGTATAAAAAGGGCTAAGATTGTGGCTAAAGCGATGCTTAATAATAATTATATTGATGAAGATACATATAATAGTTTATTTCAAGAACGTATTCAAATATATGGACAAAATAAAACTAATAACTTACAAATGTTAATGTATTATCAAGATGCAGTTTTAGATGAACTTACCAAAATTCCTGGGATTCCTGAATCATTAATTGATGCTGGAGGTTTAAAAATTTATACAACTTTGGATATGGATGTCCAAGCCAATATGGAAGAAAATATTCTTAATAATAGAGTTGATGATGAAATACAGGTTGCAAGCATTATAGTTGATCCTAATACGGGAGCTGTTAGAGCCTTAACTGGAGGAATGAATTATGCAACTAGTGAGTATAACAGAGCCCTTGATAGTGTAAGGCAAGTAGGATCAACTATGAAACCTTTCCTTTATTATGCAGCGCTTGAAAATAATATGACCATGTCTTCAACGTTTTCGAGTGAACCAACAACATTTAATTTAGCAAATGGAAAAACTTATAGTCCAGCGAATGCTAGTGATTTATATGCTGATAAAGAAATTACCATGGCAGCAGCATTAGCCTTATCGGACAATGTTTATGCCGTTAAGACTAATCTTTTTTTAGGAGTAGATGCGATGATTGAAGTTGCTCATAGAACAGGTATTACAGCACAGTTAAATGAAGTTGCTTCATTACCACTAGGAACTAGTGAAATAAATTTAATTGATTTTGCTACTGGTTATACAACATTTGCTTCCGGAGGATATCAAAAAGATTTATATTTTATTGAAAAAATTGAAGATATGAATGGAAATATATTATATGAACATGAAGAAAAAGAAAAATTAGTTTTAAATCCTAATTATACTTATATATTAAATGAAATGATGAATACAACAAGTAATGCGGCATTTGTTGATTATACGACACCAACAGCATTAACCATATCTTCTAAATTTAGTAATAAATATGCAATTAAGACTGGTTCAACTAACACGGATTTTTGGATAGTTGGATATAATCAAGATGCATTAGTTATGACTTGGATGGGTTATGATGATAATAAAACGATTAATTCTAAAGTGCGAACTAATTCCAAAAACGCTTGGGCATCTACAATTGAATATGTATTAAAAGATACAAATACTAGTTGGTATGAAACACCTAAAAATGTTGTAGCAATACCACTTGATGCCATTACAGGTAAAGTAACTAATGATACAAATAAAGCAGCATTATATTATTACGTTAAAGGTTCAGAACCAGGAGTAAGTAATGAACAATATGTAAGTAGTGAAGAAAAAAATACTGAGTGATTTTCAGTATTTTTATATTTTATCTTTTTTAATTTTAATAGTTATATGATATTCTGTTGGTAAATTTATCTCTTCTATAACTACTTTATCGCTATCAAAATTTAATCCTCGTACGGTTTTAATTACATGGTCTAAATAGTCATCATTCATAACTTTATTATTTGTTGGAGTTACTGGTATTATAAAATCATCAAGCATCTCAATATTGTCTGTTTTATTTAATAAATCCACAGTTTTTTCAGATTCTTTAGGTTGAGATGGTATAAATACAATTGGTTCTTCTTCCAAATCGAGATTCGCTGCTTGATTTTCTAAGAAATTGAAGAATTTACTAGGAACTTTTTCAGGAGATTCTGAAAAAGGTGCAGCAATACTAGTATTACTTGAAGTTTCTATATTCACACTATTTCCTCCTTCATTTGGTTTACTTGAAGAATCAAGAGATTTTATATCAACTGCATTATTGACGATATTTTCAATATTGGGAATACTTTCAATAACTGGAATATCATCAATATCATATATATTTTCTTGTTTATTTTGCGTATTTTCATTTTGTTCATTTAACAACTTATTAATAGCAGATATAGCCATAGTCATATCAGTACTACTTTTTTGTTGTTCATTTTGACTTACTTCGGTACTTGCTAATTCAATATTTGGTCCAACTATTTTTTTTATTTCATCTTCAAGTTGTTTTACAGTAAGACGTTCCTTAATTATTTTATTTAATAAAACTTTTTGCATTTCATGATCTTTAATTTTTAATAAAGATCTAGCATGTCTTTCTGAAATTTGTTCTTTTATTACGGCTTGTTGCACTGAATCATCTAAAGTTAAAAGACGTAATTTATTAGAAATAGCTGATTGAGATAACCCCATTTTTTTAGCAAGTTCTTCTTGAGTCATATACCCCTTTTCTAAAAGAGTTTGATAAGACTTGGCTTCTTCAATAGCACTTAAATCTTTTCGTTGAACATTTTCAACGATAGCAACCTCAGCTGAGGCAGCATCACTTAGATTAGAAATAATAGCAGGAACGGAAATTAAACCCGCCATCCGTGCGGCTTTATAACGTCTTTCCCCAGCTATTATTTCATACTTATCATTCTTTCTTCTTAAAACCAGTGGTTGAATAATACCATGCTCTTTAATTGATGCTGCTAGATCTTTGAGAGAATCATCATCAAAAGACAATCGTGGTTGAAAACGATTGGGTATTATATCTTCAATAGGAACTTGTAATATCTTTTCTTCAGTTTGAGTATTATTCACTTAAATCAACCCTTTATTCTTCCTTTATTTTATCTTATATAATTTATTTTTGCAATGGTTTTTTAATAATTTTTTCATATAGTCGTAATTTATTTAATTCACTTGATTTTTCTTTTTTAATACTTATTAGCATTCTTTTACCATTATTTTTAGGTAAATCAAACTCTATGACATTTTCTAATTTACAACCAAGATAATTTATAGCGTACATACTATGTTCTAATTCTTCTTTAGCATTACCTTTCATAGCTATAAAATATTTATTTACTTTTATTAAAGGTATAGCTAGTTCAACTAAAACTGGTAAATTAGTTACTGCTCTTGCAGTAACTATATCAATACTATTAATATAATTTTTGGTAATATTTTCAATTCTATCGTTGATAACTTCTAAGTTATCAACATTTAGTTTTTCTTTTAATTCTTTTAAGAATCTAGTCTTTTTATGATTAGAATCAACTAAAAATATTTTTATATTTGGAAAAAATATTTTTAAAACCATTCCAGGAAAACCAGCACCAGTGCCGATATCAAGTAATGTATTATATTTTGTTAAATCGATTATTTTTGTTAAAGTTAAAGAATCATAGAAATGTTTAAGATATATTTCTTCTATATTTTTTATCGCTGTTAGGTTAGTATGACTATTATATTCTAATAAAAAATTACAATATATGTCTAACTTTCTTAGTTGTTCTTCAGTTACATCTATTCCTAATTTTTTTACTTCTTTAATAAATTCTTCTAAATTCATTTGTTATATTCCTTCTTTAAATAAACTGATAATACAGATATATCAACAGGATTTACACCGCTGATTCTTGATGCTTGAGCAATTGTTTTTGGTCTTACTTTGGCAAGTTTTTGTCTTGCTTCACTGGCTAAGTTGGTAACTTTTTGATAATCAATATCATCTGGTATTTCTTTTTCTTCAAGTTTTATCAATTTTTCTACTTCTTTGTAAGCTTTTTTAATATATCCTTCATATTTAACAGCAATTTCTACTTGTTCTTTTACTTCTTTTGTATAATCTAAAGTAACAAAATTTTCTAAAAAAGATAACTTTATTTCTGGTCTTTTTAAAAGTTCATAATATGTTAAATTACTACTAGGAATTGGAATATTGTTTTCAGTAAAAAAATGTTTATTATCTTCAGTTATTTTAATGTGATTTTCTTTTAAATACTTAGTTAAATCAGCAATATTTTGTTTTTTATTTTGTAGATTTTTATATTGTTTTTCGGAAATTGTACCACATTTATAGGCATAGTCTCGTAATCTTAAATCGGCATTATCATGTCTTAGGATAAGGCGAAATTCGGCACGGGATGTAAGCATCCGGTATGGTTCAATTGTTCCTTTAGTTACTAAATCATCGATTAAGACACCAATGTAGGCATCACTTCGCTTTAGTATAAGAGGTTCTTTATTATCTAATTTTAATGATGCATTAATTCCAGCGATAATTCCTTGACCTGCCGCTTCTTCATAGCCGGAGGTGCCATTTATTTGACCTGCTGTGAATAAGTTTTTAATAACTTTGTTTTCCAATGATGGATTTATTTGTAATGGATCAATGGCATCATATTCAATAGCATAAGCATATTTAGTTATGATAGCATTTTCTAAGCCTTTAAGGCTATGAACCATTTGCTCTTGAACATCTTCTGGCATACTTGTTGAAAAACCTTGTAAGTACCAATCATCATAATATAAAGATTCCGGTTCTAAAAACAATTGATGTCTTTCTTTATCAGCAAATCTAACTATTTTATCTTCAATTGATGGGCAATATCTTGGGCCTACACCAGTAGCATAGCCACCATACATGGCTGACTTTTCTAAGTTATCCCGAATGATTTTATGGGTAGTTTCATTAGTATATAAAAGATAACAAGATTGTTGTTTATCTACATCGTAAGATGGTTCATAATCAAAGTTAAATGTCCAAGGCGTTAAGTCGCCCTTTTCTTCTTGCATAACAGAAAAATCAATTGAATCTTTTTTTATTCTTTGTGGCGTACCAGTTTTAAGTCTGATTATTTTTAAACCATATTCCTTTAATTTATCGGATAGATGATTACTTCTTGCTTCTCCATGGGGACCTCCAGGAGTATTTTTACTACCTATTAAAATATTACCTTTAAGATAAGTTCCCGTGGTTAAAATAACTGTTTTTCCTTCGATTTTTTCACCACTTGCTGTAACTACACCTTTTACGGTATCGTCTTCGATAATTAAATCTTCAATCATTGCTTCTTTAATTGTTAAATTTGGTGTATGTATCAAAGCATCTTGCGTATTTTTAGGATAAGTTATTTTATCAGCTTGTGCACGCAAAGACCTTACAGCTGGACCTTTGGAATTATTAAGCATTTTTATTTGGATTTGACTAATATCAGCAATATGACCCATTAAGCCTCCGAGAGCATCAACTTCGCGGACAATTATCCCTTTGGCGGTACCACCGATTGATGGATTACAAGGCATATCACCTATATTTTTAATATTACCAGTAACTAAAAGAGTTTTCTTCCCCATTTTAGCAGCAATGTGGCTTGCTTCAATACCGGCATGTCCACCACCAACAACTATTACATCATACATATAATCACCTACTTTCCTAAACAAAAGTTACTAAATATATTATCAACCAATTCATCTTGATAAGAGTCGCCGATTATTTCACCTAAATATTCCCAAGCAGATCTTAAATCTATCTCAACCATGTCAATAGGAACACCTTCTTTTAAACTAGAGTAAGCATTTTCAATTGCTGAATTTGCCTTATTTACTAAGTCTATTTGGCGAATATTTGATAAATAACTCATGTCTTTATTAACAATTGTATCTAAATTTAGTTTATTTTTAATAGCATTTTTTAAATTTTCTAATCCATCTACATCAACTGTATTTCCCAAAATTATTTCCCGGGAAATATTTCCCGGAATTTCTATTTTTTGTTCTAAATCTGATTTATTTACAAAAATAATTAAATTTTTGGAATCGTATTTTTCCATTAATTCTAGGTCTTCTTCGGTCAATTTTTCATTATTATTTAAAACCATTAAGACAATATCAGCTGAATCTGCAGACCTTTTACTACGATCTACCCCAATTTTTTCAACTACATCATCAGTTTCTCTGATACCGGCGGTATCAATAAAGTTTATTGCTACCCCATTTAAAGTAATTGATCCTTCAACAATATCGCGAGTTGTTCCAGGAATATCTGTTACTATGGCTTTTTCTTCATCAAGTAAATGATTTAAAATACTACTTTTCCCTACATTAGGTCGCCCTATTATCGCAATATTTATTCCTTCTTTAATAATACGACCATTTCTAGCACCATCAACTAAACTTTTTAATTCTTTAGTTATATCTGTTAAGTATTCATTCATTAAATTGTGAGTTACCTGTACTTCATCTTGATATTCTGGATAATCAATATTTACTTCAATATTTGCAAGTATTTTTACTATTTTTTCACGGATATTTCTGATTTTTTTGGTTAAAATTCCATCAACATTATTAATAGCTAAAGTTCTGGCAGCATCAGTTTTTGCAACAATTAAATCATTAACGGATTCCGCTTCTAAAAGATTAATACGACCATTTAGAAAGGCTCTTTTGGTAAATTCACCAGGCTCAGCAAGTCGGCATCCACAAGATAACAATATTTCCAACACTTTTTCTGTCGTAGATTTACCACCATGGCAATTAATTTCAACAGTATCTTCAGTTGTATAAGTCTTAGGTCCACGCATTAGCATTACTAAAACCTCATCAATTACTTCATTATTATATTTAATATGGCCATAATGAATTGTATGAGTTTCTTTACCAGTTAAATTAACATCGAATATACTGTCTACTATTTTTATAGCATCAAGTCCAGTAACCCGAACTATTGAAATAGCACCGATACCAAGCGATGTTGATATTGCACAAATTGTATCTTCCATAATAAAAATACTTCCTTTCGTCGGAAGTATTATAGCATAGATTAGGCAATTCTAAAAGGGTCAGATTGTGTGCCAGAGCCAGAGATGTATGTAACATCGGAGTTTAGATAGAAGACTGGACGCACTGCATTTGTTGCCTCTGGATAATTATGCCAGATATTAGCAAGATTATTTATATAAAATACATTACAATTGTCGCCAGTATACATTGGCGAAGAAGATATTGTCCATTCATTTGCATCTAAATATAACCAATTATTACTAGGATTTATTGCATTATTATAATCTGTTAGTGCAGTTGTCCAATTTTCTGGGCTTGTTGCATATCCATAATCAGATACATATATTAATCCTATTTTCATTGTTTCTTCATATCCATTTTGGGCGGTTCCAACTTCTACATCATAGTATTGTTTGACTGTATTAGTTGTACTCCACGCCATTCCTCCGACTTGCCATGTTGTTTCTGATATTAATTTTTGCCATTCACTTTCTAATGAATTATAGTAAGTTTCGTTTAAAGTTGTATATATATCTGGTTTCGTGCTTTCATTCCATATATTGCTACCATTGCAAGTAGTTTCTACAATTGGTAATATGTTGTTAATTGTTTTATTCCCATCATCCCATGCAATTTCATTGTAACTTATCAATTTAATTAACTTTATTTGATTATTGAATATCCCAATAATTCTATATAAATTGTCGTCTAGGCATGTTTCTTCATTACTTCCAAAACATACGTAATTATTGAGATTTGCTCCCGCATATCTATATGAGTTATCTCCTGCTTCTTGATTAGCGTTTGTATATATTCCTACTCCATCATGATAATATAATCCATTTACTCCATCTTCCACATAAACATTATCTATTATATAATCCGCAAAATATACTATTTCTGGCTCTTTATCAAAATACACATAACACTTATCAGATACATTTGTTGATAAAATAACTGCTTTTCTTTCATCATCCCAAGTAAGAGTACTACCATTTTCACAGCCAGATAATCTTTCATTAAATATGTATCCATCCTGTGGCCATGTTGTATCACTAGTTACTTGATACTCTCCACTACCTGCTTCTGTTTCATACATCATAGTTAGTGCATTAGTATTCATTACTTTTTCTTCTTTATCATTAGTAATTACAACTCTATTAGTACTATTATTTATCAATAAAATCGCTACTATTGCTATTACAATCAACACTATTGCTATTAAAACAATATAAATTTTATTTTTAAGTTTAATTGCACTCATTTATTATCACCATTATTACAATATCATAATTTTTGTTAAATTGCAATGCGTTTAGCATAATTTATGTTATGCATGTTTGAAATGCATTTTATATTATCATGTTGATGGAGGTAAAATATGGCTTTTAGATTGAATTCAGACAGAAAAGAGACTGAAAATAAATGTATTAGATTTCCTGTTCCATTAATTGAAGAAATAGAAAAATTTATAGAGATGAAAGATTGTACCTTTTCAGGATTTGTTATACAAGCATGTAGATATGCATTAGATAATGCTG
>CALVUU010000082.1 GCA_944363655.1 uncultured Bacilli bacterium
TGATTATGGCTATAGTGTGCTAGCAAGTTCATGTGCTAGAACAACAAATCTAAGTTCATATAGTAAATCTACATGTGCCGGAGAAAGTTGGTTATATGGACAGGGGTATGAATGGACAATTGCTCCGTACTCTTCGAACTCGAACAGCGTGTTCTTTCTGAGCCGTAATGGCCGTCTGAGCAGCGACGGCGCGAACTTCGGCCTTTCTGCCCGCCCTGTCTTATATCTGGATTCTAGTGTGTATGTTTTGGATGGAAACGGAACAGAAGGTGATCCATACATTATAGGAATGTGATGAACTTTAACCCTCCGCCGGCGGCGTCTCCCGCCACGGAGGCCACGAGTTATCAACTAAATTATTAATAAAGGAGTAAATATGAAAATAGGAAATATAAAAATTGAAAAAATAAAAGCACATAAAGCAAACGAATGTACGTTCGGGGGGGTAAAATTGTTGATGTAAAATAATTATTAAAAGATGAAAATAGAGATTATATAATTGTAATTAAAGAAAGTGGTAAATTTTATCGTGCCCATGATATTGATGCATTAATCATTAATATGTTAATTGGTTATCAAGTAACCTCCGGTCCCAAGGTTGGTTTTCCAGATACTGCATTATCAAAAGTTATAAATAGACTTGAAGAAAATAAAATTTCATATCGTGTTATCTCAAAAGGACAAATTGAAAAAGAATACAATTATAAAAAATTTAATCAATATTCCAAATTTGCAAATATTGCCAAAAAGACTGCAGATTTAAATAATCGATTGGATTTAATAGTAAAAAAAATAAAAAAAGCAGACGAAGAAAAAATAGCAAGTATTATTGATTATTTAGAAAATGTTTAAAATAATAAGTAATGAATTTAATATTATAAATAAATATAAATTGTTTATTAAAGAATTAGATAATTTAATTGAAAATATTCCTCGTAAAGATTACTTTTATAAAGATAAAATAAGAATAGTATCAAATTCAATTTTAGAATTAATATTAAAATGTAATTATGAAGAGGATAATAATATTAATTATTATATAACTAATATTAAAAGTAATATTGCTTATTTAGATTTTTTACTTGATAGATTATATGACATGAAATATATAAATGAAAAAAATCTTTATAAAATAACTTTAAAGCTAATCGAAATAAACAAGATGATAACGGGATGGTTAAGTAATAAATGCAAGTGAGTTTAAAAAATTTAAAACTAGTCTATGAGACTGAAATAATGAAGAATGTAAAAAATAGAAAAAAGATATTTAAATTTGAAATAGGAAAGTTAGAATATCTAATACATATAAAATATATATTAGAAAATAATTTATATGATGGAGGCCATTATAATATATTCCTAATATATAAACCAAAACTAAGGGTGGTGATGTCACAAAGTATTTATGATAAAATCATAAATCATTATGTATCAAGATTTATACTTATTCCCAAGCTAGAAAAATATTTAAACAATAGAAATTGTGCTACCAGAAAAAATATGGGAATTGATTATGCAATTAAATTATTTAAGAAAGATATTGAAAGTTTTAAAAAATATAATGAATTTTACTTTTTAAAATTAGATATTTCTAAATTCTTTTATAGTATAGATCATTATGTTTTGCTTAGTCTTATTAAAGATGACTTAAATGAAGAAGAATATAATTTAGTGAGTGTAATACTTGCTAGTACCAATAAACCATATATTAATAAAATAATAAATAGTTTTGAAAGAAAGTTAGGTAGTCCTTTACCAAAATACGATATAGGGAAAGGACTACCTATAGGAAATATGACAAGCCAATTTTTAGCCATCTTTTATTTAGCGAAGTTACAACATTATATGTTACATAATTTACATGTAAAATTTGTTAATTATATGGATGATTATATAATCATCCATTATGATAAAGAATATCTAAAGAAATGTTTAAATATAATTACTGATAAATTATATAAAGAATATAACTTATTAGTTAATAAAAATAAAACATATATATCATCATCTAAAAATGGTATACCATTTTTAGGATATAATTTTAAAGTTATAAATAGTAAAACAATAGTTAAGTTAAATAGTAATAGTAAAAAGAATATTAAAAAAGGCATTAAGAGAACTAAATATTTGTTTAATAATAAATTAATAGATTTTAGTAAATTATTTAGTAGTATCGAAAACTATAAACATAGTTATCCATATACTACAACTAGTGATGCTTACAATACTTTTAATAGATATTGGAGTGGGTAATTCTTATGTAAATCCGAACTCTTCGAACTCGAACAACGTGTTCAATCTGAACAATAATGGCAATCTGAACAACAACAACGCGAACAACGGCAATTCTGCCCGGTAGAGCCCTAAATGTTTAATGTTTAAATGGTTAAGGCTAGTTAAAAATAAGCATTATGGACATGAATTATCCAAGAGTTTTACTCTAAATAAGATGATGGATGGAAAAGTCTATGGGCTTTTCCTAGAACCATCACAAATAAGGAATAATAATGAATGAAAGAATAAATATACTAAAAAAATTATATCCAAATTATCTAATATTAATAAAAGTTAAAAATAAAATAAAATTTATTGGCATAGATAAATTAATAGTCGATATATTTGGATTAAAAAAACTTAAAAATGTTAATAAATTATTATTAGATAATTTGGATATAAAAATATTAGAAGAATATAAAGATAATAAATATGAAAGTTATTATATAAAAGTAAAATTGATAGAAACGATTAAAGAAAGGATTAGAAATGAAAAAAAGAGTATTAATAGTTAGTATTGGAATAATTATACTTATTGGCATTATAGGCATATCCTATAATGCCAATAATAAAAATACATTTATTCAAGATGGTGTAACTTATGCTTTGACCCTTGATGGAGCAAGTGTTAATACATTCCCATCTAAAGGAATGTATCGAGCAGATGTAACTTGCGAAAATGCAACAGGTAAATGGTTATATGATGAATGGGTTCTAGCAATAGAAGACATAAAGAGTGATAACATAACTTGTGATATTGATTTTACTACTATATCTAAGACTAATTTAAATACCTACATTACTGGATTATCAGGAACTGAACAAGGAGATGGTCAAGTAGTTCAGGAAAATGGATATAGATACGAAGGAAAGAATCCAAATAATTATATTTGGTTTAATAATGAATTATGGCGTATAATTGGAGTATTTGATGAATCTTCCCACGGGA
>CALVUU010000083.1 GCA_944363655.1 uncultured Bacilli bacterium
CTTGTAGTTTACTCATTTCACATCACGGTTCTTATTATATCAATTTATATATCCCGCCGCAAGCAGCGGGGCTTGTACCCAGGATTTAATTCTGCGAAACTACGTAACTCGAATTAAATCGTGTCAAGTAATTATAATTTTGGTACTCGTACTTTTTAGTAATAGAGGCCAAGCAAAAAGACGCTAAAAGTAGCGTCAACCATAAGTAGATGCTACCCACCACTAGGGGTAACACTTACATATAAATAATACCAAATTTATTTTGGCTTTTCAAGTATTTTCAATGTCGATTTTTGTCGCACTATTTTTCTTGAATTTATACTTGCATTTAGAATAAAGAACTGTTACCTGCTTTCAACCGAGTATTTTCTTAACTACTCATTATGGGGGTTTTGGAATGAATGTGGCAAGATATAAAAGAAGAAGAAAATAAAAATATTCTTTTAGTAATAATATTCTTATTAATTGTAGTTATACTACGTTTAATATAGAAAAAAGACACTAGCCTTGTTCAGGTATAGTGTCAGCAAAGCAATTTGCAAGCATTATCCACTAGGGGTAACACTTACATATAAATAATAACAAATTTATTTTGCTTTTTCAAGTATTTTCAATGTTAATTTTTAGTCACTTATTCTTTAATTGCTTTAAATAACTTACTCCATACTTTACCACTAGAATAATTTAAAATACCTGTTTTATATACTTTCAATCCAAATTTTAAAAGAACATAAATAAATAATATAAGAATTACTACTGATATAAGCATATCAAAAATAGTTATTTGACCAAGTATGAATAATGTTGGTGAAATAAATACTGATAAAAATGGAATATAGGAAATAACCCTTATAAATATTGAACCATCAAACATTGCTGCCATAACAGCTAAATAATAACCAGCCACAGAAAGTAACATTATTGGAGTTTGTAATTGATTAAAATCTTCAATATTTACTGTCATAGATGCAAGTATTCCCGCAACTAAAGCATAGGCAGCAAAGGAAAGAATAATCATCACTAAAGTAAGTGGTATTACTAATATTAATGAGTTAATCATACCTGAAGCATTTAAAGTATTTAAAATTGAATTAAAATCAATTATACTAGATAATGATGATGCCCCTAAAGAAGTACTAATTAAATATGCTATAATACAATAGATGATTAATAAAACTCCTTGAAGTATAACAAATAAATTACTAGCTAAAACTTTAGACATTAAATGAACTTTTGGAGATACATTAGAAATAATTATTTCCATACTTCTTGTAGTTTTTTCTTCACAAATTTCTCCTCCAACCATTTGTACCAAGAAAATTATTAACATAAAAAATGGTAAAATTAAAGTTGGAAAAACACTACTCATAATCATATCCATATTTTCATCAGTTGTTGCTTCTTCATTTAAAATAGTTCTATTAACAGTTATACTAGAAGAAATTGTTGCAAGTATACTAGGATCTATATTAGCCAAAGTCATTCCTACTGTTGTTTTAGTAGAATTTAGAGCTTGCAAAATAATTTGATATGTAAGAGAATCTATTTTATTATTACTAACTACTTCACTAGTTAAATATTCAGTAGTACTATTATTTAATACAATAACTAATTCTTCATCACTTAAATCTTTTTTTATATTTTCCAAAGATTCATCACTTAATAAAATATTAAATGATGAATCTGTATCAATATTTTCTAAATTAGTTTTAAATATATCATAAGCATTAGCATTATCTACTACTAAAACATTAGTTTTATTATCAAAGTCTCCGCCGAAAAACTCGATAATACTAGAAATATTTAATAATACAACTATGGCTATTAAAAGAATAATATTCGTAGCAATAAACCATTTAGATTTTACTTTTTTATTAAAACTAAGTTTAGTTAAATACCAAAATTTCTTATTCATGAATACCTCCGACTGTTTCAATAAATATTTCATTTAATGTAGGTTCAACTACATCATATTTAGTTATTTCACTATTTTTAACAACTTCAAATACCTTCGGAGCAATACTTTTATTTTCTACTTTTATTAAATATTCTCCGCGACTATCTTCAATACTTATAACTCCCTTTATCTTCTTTATAGCAGCAATATCAATATTTGTACCTTTAACTAAAATATTTTTCTTAGCATATGCTTCTTTGATATCAGCCAGTTTACCATTTAAAATAGATTTACCTTTAACTAATAATATTAACTTTTCACAAAAATCTTCAATATATTCCATTTGATGAGAAGAAAATATAATTGAACAACCCTTTTCTTTCAAATAATATATAGCATCTTTCATTAATTTAACATTTATAGGATCTAGTCCTGTAAATGGTTCATCTAATATTAATAATTTTGGTTCATTAATAATTGCTGAAATAAATTGAATTTTTTGTTGATTACCTTTAGATAATTCTTTAATTTTTCGCATTTTATAAGAAGATATTTCAAACCTATCTAACCAATAATCAAGTCTTTTATCAATTGTATCTTTATCTAACCCTTTTAATGTACCATAAAATTCAATTTGTTCTTGAACAGTTAACTTAGTTAATAAACTTCGCTCTTCTGTAACAAATCCTATATTATCTGTTTCATTATAATCAATTTTTTTACCATCTAATGTAACTGTTCCCGCATTTGCCTCAAGTAATCCCATAATAATTCTAAATGTTGTTGTTTTACCTGCCCCATTTTCTCCAAGTAAACCAAATATTTCACCATTATCTACCGTAAATGATAAATTATTAACAGCAACATTATCACCATATTTTTTAGTTATATTTTCTACTTTTAACATATAATACCTCCGCAGTGTTATTATCTCATAAATGTTACTGAAAAAAAAGAGGTAACCCTCTTTAATAAAATGATCCGCCCCAGATAATGGCAAGAAGTATGAATAATATTAAAACAATAAAAGCATAATTTGCTGTAAATCCATTACCACCACATGGGTCGCAATTGTTTTTTGGACAACTCACTATTTAACCTCCTTTAATCTATTTAAATAAAGGCCCCTACTATAATTATTAAAAGAATAAACAATACTAAAATTATAGCAGCTCCAAGGCCATTTCCACAATGATTCATAAAACATTCCTCCTTTATTTGTCTTTTCATTAGTATATTATGGTAAGTTTTTATAAGTGTGAGTGCTTTTTTAACATGTAAAAACAAGTGAATTATTTTTTTCACTTGTTAATTAACATGTATGGATCACTTGAGGCACCTGTTCCGGATTTTAATTCTACATTGGAGTTTAGGTAAAATACAGGTCTAACATTATAAGAAGCCTGACTATATAAATAATTAGACCAAATTTCGCCAACATCATTTATATATAAAGCATTTGTAATATCGCTTTCGAAACGACCTCCTGAAACAATAGTCCATTCAAATGTACCTGTATATAACCAATTAGAAGATGCATAGATATTATAACCTTGACCCAATGATGTTGACCAAGAATTTGGAGTTCCTGCATATCCATAATCATGCATATACATTAAACCTATTTTTCTTTGAGTGGTTGATGTTTGATTTATTTCATTATTATATGTTTCCTTTACAGTTGTACCAAAATAGCATCCTCCTGTATGCCATATTGCATTTTCAATATAATTTGCCCAAGTTCCTAAACCATTTAAATAAGTTCCATTAAGTACATCATTATTTAATGTTGCTACACTCCATCTATCAACAATATCCATATCAGATGAACCATAATAATAAGAACCAATACTAGAATTTTTTATTAACTTAACTTGTCCATCAAATACTCCAATTATCCGGTATAAATATTCATCAGGACAATCAGTTACATCAATTCCAAAGCATACGTAATTATTTGGATTATCTCCACTATATCTATAAGAATTATCTCCCGCTTCTTGTTCCGAATATATGCCCACACCATCATGATAATACAAATCATTTACTCCATCACCTTGATATAAACTCTTAATATGCTCTGCCAAATATATAGTTTCAACCCCAACATCAAAATACACATAACACGTATAATACCGAGTAGTAAATGAAGGAAGTGGAAATATATTGAAACTTTTACAATTTACTGTATAATATTTTTTACTTATTTCTTATAAGAAATAAGTAAAAAATCGCGATTGAGTTCA
>CALVUU010000084.1 GCA_944363655.1 uncultured Bacilli bacterium
TCTTAACGACTTCTTTAGCCACGAAAACACCTCCTAAAAATTTTTCGCGTAAGTGGTGTGGGCAAGTCCGCAAGTGTCCCCTCCACTTAACAAATTATATTAAAAATATAAACTTGCATTAATGATATTACCATAAAACATATAATTTTACAAGAATTTTACGGGCTTTTTTTCAAAAAAAATTATATTTTTAAGTAATACTAATATTTTAAGTATTGGAACTAACTTTAAAATATGATAATATTATTATAAAGATGAGGAGGAAATACTTTGGCAAGGAAATTTTTTAATCAGAGGGTAAAAGGGTCTTCTAATAAATCAATGATTGCCTATATTATTGTTGGAGTATGTATATTTTTAATATTTTTTGCAGTGATTATGGTAGTTGTTTTTTCTAATAACAGTCCATCTAATCCTGAACCAGTTATTGAAATTAGAGGATTAGTTACTGTGGAAATTAATAGCGAGATACCTGATAAAACATTATTTTTTGCTGAATTACAGCATGTTAGTGAAAATGATATAGATATATCTTATGCTGAGGCAGATTTAACTAAAGTTGGAGAATATCCTATTAGTATAGAAGTATATGGTGAAAGTTATGAATCGACTTTATCTGTTGTCGATACAGAAGCTCCAGTTTTATTAGTAAAAAATCACAGTATCCCAGTTGGAGGAAGTTACACAGCTGCAGATTTTATTGATAGTTGTTCTGATAACAGTAATGAAGAGTGTATAGTAAGTTTTTATAGCATGGGTATGGATCAAGATGGAAATACATTAAATTATAACCAATTTACAAACGAAGGTATATATTCGGTTCAAATTGTGGCTAGCGATTCATCAGGGAATACCACCGCACCAATGACGGCGCAACTTACTATTGGGGATGTTAATCAAACTGAACCACCAACGTATTGCAATTTTGGAAATTCTGAGTATGATGCTAATACATATATCTTAGGTGTTAACGTTACGCAAAATGGATGTGCATTAGATTTAAATCTATATTATAATGAGCAAGTAACTGCACCAGCATATGAGTTAGTTAATAATGACACTGAACAAATACGTAAAGAAATAAATAAATTAAATATTTCAAATGTTAAACAAGTTCACTTTAATCAAGTTATAACTCCAGTATTAAATAATGCCGGTACAGGAATAGTTGGTTATACTGTACAACAACAAATAAATATTGAATATAACGATAATTCTACTGAAGAAATTGCAAATTATTATATTAATACTGATGGAAAAAGAATTTATTCTTTAAATAAGTATAACTTAAGTTAAGTTTAAAACTAAAAGAATCCTTTAAAGGATTCTTTTGCTTTTAAAAAAAGATTGCTTATTTGCAATCTAAATTATTTTTTTCTTGAATAAAGGACTAAACCACCAAAGCCAAGAATTAGAATACCAAATATAATTGCTACAATCGCTCCATCGCTTATACCTGCGTTAGGATCTTCACCATTTAAGCCAATTACATTTATACCAAGACTTTTAGCAGCCTCTTCAAGAGTTTCGTCGTCCGGTTCATAACCTTCTTCTTCAATTATAGAACCAACCAAATCTTCGTATGATTCATCTTGATATGCCGCTAGGGCTTCACTAATTATTTCTGAACCATCAGTTCCAAAACCTAATTTATCAAAGCTATTACCAATTACAATGTAAGGAATTCTACCATCAAGTTCAGCTCCCATTCTTTCTTTAACTGTTGACATCAATTCATAATTTTCGCCACTGCTTACTTCAAAACTTACTATTTCAAAATAATCTTGATACTTATAATAGTTTTGAGCAAAATATTCTAAAAAATCATGACAATGTCCACAAGTACTGCTACGAAATAAATAAACAGTTACTTTTTCATGGTCAGTTATTACTGGTAAGTCTTCAGTTGCGCTAACATTTGGCATTACTAATAAACTTATAGCAACAAGAAAACCTAAAAATACTTTTTTCATTTTCCCTCCTTAGTCTCAATTATACTTTTTTTGTCGTTATTTGTAAATATTTGATAATGAAAAAAATTATTTTTGAATTGTTGATTGATTTCTTTCAATTTCATAATCATGGAAATTCCATATTCTTTCAGGAACTAACACCATTTTTAAGAAAGCAATATTTTTTTCTTCATCAATATTTACATCTATTACTTTAAATAAACTGGAATTTCTAATTAAAAATTCAGCTAGATTGGTAGAATAACTTATAGCATCATCTAAAAGGATTACGCCATCATCACTATCTTCAGGTATTAAACATTCTATTAAAATATTAGGTTTTCCAGTTAAAGTATAGGGATTTTTATAGTAAAAACTTTGATTTTCAATTAAACTTGTACTAGTAAATCCTTCTTCATAGAAAAATTGATCTTTTAAATAAATTAAATCCTTTAAGGAAAAAATACCATAAGAATGAAATGCTTGAATACTTACTCCCCGATAAACTTTAATACCAAGAGGTAACTTTATTACTTTATTTAAGGCTCTTTGAATTTTTTCGGACAAAAGTAGATATTCTTCTTTTAATTCTTTAGTTAATTTACCATTTACTTCATAGTTCCAATTATTTCTTAATATGGCATTAATATTGCGAAATTGAAATCCTGTATAACTACGTAAGTCATTTGCTTCTTCAAGAGTTAATTTATTAAGATATTCTAAAACTACACTACCTAAGGTGTCATCAATTTCTTTTTCATTAGAAAATTTCATATAACTATTTAACTGAGATTCTTTTATAAAAGTTTCTATTTCTTGTTTTTTGGATAAACCAATATAATCTAATAAATATTTTATATTATAATTTGTTCCTTTTTCCATGGGAATCACTCTTTAGAATGGTTGGTATGTAATTTAACATTTCTTTTATTAATATAGCAATCATATGCATCACGAATTTCAGGATTCATATAACTTTCTTTAATTTTTAATTTCTTATCATTATTATACATACTACTTATTCTATCTTCTCGAATTTCTTTTAAATCTTTAATGGCTACTAGAGGTTGTCCTCCACCGCCGATGCATCCTCCTGGGCATGACATTACTTCAATAAAATCATAGTTTTTTAATTTATCATAGTTTTTTTCAATTGTTGATACTTTGTTAACAACGGCTACTTTTAAAATAAATTTTTTCATATCAACTAGCGCTTCTTTTAGATCTTTTTCACCCCTTATTTCTAAAAATTCATAAAATTTTTCAGGTGCTTTACTTTTATTAACCATGAAGTAAGCCGTTCTTAAAATAGATTCCATTACTCCACCGGATACACCAAAAATTAAACCTCCACCAGATCCTTTTCCTAACAATTTATCAAACTTAGAATTTTCTAGATTTTTAAAATCTATTCCTAATTCTTGAATCATTAGAATAAGTTCACTAGTTGTAATTACATAATCGGTATCAGGATATAAACTTCTTTCATATTTTTTAGATATGCAAGGAGTTAGAGAAACAGAAATTATTTTTTCCGGTTGTATTTGATACATTTCTGCAAAGTAAGATTTAATCATAGCTCCTTGCATAGCAATAGGACTTTTACATGTACTTAAATTTTTAACAAGTTCGGGATGATATTTTTTAGTGTATAAAACCCAAGATGGACAACAACTTGTAAACATTGGTAGTTTTTTATTTTGAACTCTTGTTAATAATTCGTTTGCTTCTTCCATAATGGTTAAATCAGCTCCAAAAGTTGTATCAAAAACAAAATCAAAACCTACTTTTCTTAAAGTACTGACCATTTTTTCTTCTAAAAATGACCCTGGAGAAAATCCAAAAGCATCCCCGATGGCAACACGTACTGCTGGGGCACTAAATACGACAACTGTATAATCGGTGTCATTTATAAAATTTAAAACTTTTTGATAATCATATTTGGGAGTTAAAGCTCCACTTGGACAAGTCAAAATACATTGTCCACAATTTATACAATCGTTTTCAAAACCATTTATACTTTGACATGTTTTTAGGCACATTCCACAATTAATACATTTTTCTTCAATACGATTTAAACATATATTATCTTTTTTTACTTCTACACGATTCATTATTCACTCCGAGTTAAAACTTTATAAGTTTTTACAAGTCTTACTAAGATTTCTTTTTCATCAATTGTTATTTCATTAGTTGCAATAAGGGTTGCTAGACCATTTGCATAAAGCCACATATTCATAAATAGATTTTTAGCTTCTTCAAAACTATAACCATGTTTATTAACTAAATTAATAATTGTTGATTGATTCCATTTTTCATCTAAAACATTTTCTAAACTTTTCCATTTTAAATTATTACTTAAAAATAAACTAATAAATAAATTTTTGTATTCTTGAGCAAATTCAACATATGCAATACATAAAGTAATTAATGCCTTTTTATTATCTACACGGCTAGTGATAAATTCATCATATTGATGGGATATTTCTTTATAAATATCTGTCTTTATTTCATCCATATTTTTATAAATACGATAAAGGGGTTTAGTAGAGACTTTTAAAGCTGAGGCGAGACTTCTAGCATTTACACTATCCCATCCTTTATCATTTACCATTTTGACGGCGACTTTAACTATATAGTCCTTACTAAGTTCTTTGATGGCTGGCATTTTATCACTCTCCTTCTAAATAAGCATCATGGTAACTTGTGTTTCTATTATACCACAAATATATTTTGATGAAAAGTAGTTGATTGGGTCTTATTTTGTCGAACTTTGTCGAAGCAAGAAAAATAGCCATAATTTAAACTATGACTATTAATTTATACGATAAGGATTAGAAATTGATCCATTACCAGAGACGTATGCTACATCAGAGTTTAGGTAGAAGGATGGTCTAACATCATTTTGTGGTATAAAAGGGGAAGATGCTGAATTTATTGCACCTGAATCTGTTATTGTAAAAATGAAAGACGAAAAATCTATAATATAAGATAATGTAAATTCATCTAATCTTGAAAAAATCCAATTTTCATTTTTGGCAGATGCATAACTTTGACTTTGATCATCTATATTATTCCCTGAATAATTCCAGTATGTTGGGCTAGCTGAATAGTAATAATCGCTTAAATACATTAATGCAACTTTCGCAATATCCGTTTTATTAACTTTATTTGCTCCTATTTCATAATTATATGCTTCTTTTGCATTACTGTACATTCCATTCATCAATCTTATTCCTCCAATCGACCAAGTAGTATTATAAATTAAATTTTGATATTTGCCCGATAAAGAATTATAGTACGTATTATTTAGTATAACTCTAATATCTGAAGTGTTCCATTCTGTGGTATACTCAGTATTCCATGCATATTTTCCAATACTTGTATTTTTAATTAATTTTGTTTGATAGTTATCATTAATATTAAATATTCCAATTATCCTATATAAATTATCATTTGGGCATGGTGTAACATCACTTCCAAAACAAACATAATTATTTGGATTTGCTCCTGTATAACGATATGAATTATCTCCGGCTTCTAAATTAAAATTTGTATAACTTCCTGATCCATCATGAAAGTATAACCCATTAACACCATCTTCTGTATATAAGCTTTTAATATAATTTGCTAATGTTGGTAATTCGTACACATCAAAATAAACATAGCAACGATCGCTACTATTTGTTTGCATTACAACTCTATTTGTTTCACTATTCCATAATAATGTTCCACCGTTTTCGCACCCTGATAATTCAGAATTAAAAATATAATCCTCCTGTGGCCAACTTGTATCACTTGAAACTGTGTATTCCCCACTACCTGCTTCAGTTTCATACATCATTGTAAGTGAATTTGCATTAACCACTTTATTACTTTTATTATTTGTATAAATTATTTTATCAGAATTATCAAGGGTACTTACAACTAAAATTAAAATTAAACAATTAACTATTCCACTAATTATAACTAATTTTTTCATGTTCACCTCGTGTGTATCTTGATATGATACATTATATAGTTAAGTTTAACAATTTATATGTACCTTGTCAAGGTACATATAAATTTATTATAGAAAAAACATGATACTATTTTTTTGTGATTAAATATGGAAATAAAATGCAATAATTATGAAACTAAAGATATAATTAAATTTATGAGAGATTGTTCTGAGAAAACACAGAGAGAATTTGCTAATGATGTTAACAAAAAAAGAGGATGGTGTGCTAAACTTGAAGGCGGAGAAACTAATATAACTTTAGATACATTAATAAAATTAGCAAATATTAACGGTATGGAAATTATTATTAAAGAAAAAAACAAGTGATTTTTTCTGTTTATAACAAAAACATCTTGAGTGTAATAACCATCCAAGATGTTTTTCATGTCTTTTTTAATAATGTCGAACTTTGTCGGACAATTTTTGTTGCAATTATAAAAATTTAAATTTAGAATAAATAACCGTTACCTACTAGTGGTAGTGCCTGCTTTTAAATCTGAGTAATCTATTACTACTCAAAACTTTGGGGGTTTTGGATAAAAGGAGGCTAAAGATATGAACAAAGAAGAAAATATAAGTACTCTTTTAGTAATAATAATTATGTTAATCGTAATTATATTGCGTTTAATATAAGAAAGAGACACTAGCCTTGTAGTCCCAATTTGTATTGGGCAGGTATAGTGTCTCAAGAAAAAAACTTGCAGGCATTATCCACTAGGGGTAACGCTTACATATTTAATATATCATATTTCTTAAATAGAAACAATAGGTTTAATGGATGAGTTTAGAATGCAATTATTTTGTTTTTTTGTCTAAACAATTGATTTTAGAGTTAACTTGAAGTATTATTATAATAGAAAGGAGGTAATGATGAAGAAAATAATTTTAAGTTTGTTAGTAGCATTTATGCTTGTTCCATCTGTAGTTAATGCTAGTACTGATGCATCCGATTCTGAGTTTTCTTGGAATTATGAAGAAATCGATACTGTTCCTGGTGTTGGAGTTTTTGCTGATACAATTTATTTAATGGATGATGGTATTCCTTACCAAGAAATAAATGAAGAAGCAAATTTACTTGCTACTTATACAAGTGATGATGTATTAACATTTGCTCAAGATCAAGGATTTTATCTATTTGGTGGCGCTAAGGATAATACAACAATTGTTGTAAATGGAGACAATTTCATCAATGTAATATTAGATCAAACTTATGTAATATCTGGTGACGGTAGTTTAACTATTGATAGTTATAAATCAGCCGCAAGTGGTACTGGTTGGGTTTCTTACGATTTAACCGAAGAATGGATAGTAGAACACATTACTACAGATATGGATGTAGTTTATAACGAGGATGGCTCTGTTACATTTACTAGCGATATAGCTATAAATAATAAGCTTGAAGCTAATGATGTAATTTTTGAAACTACTGAATCTTTTGCTGACTCATATAAATTAGATGTAACTAATATATTGGATTCTGCAAGTGATGAATTAAAATCAGAAGTAAGTAATAATAATAAAACATTAGTTGCTTTATATGATATTTCAGTAGTTGATGAAAATAACAGTGTTGTTCCAATGGAAGATGGAACATTTACTATCAGAATAAAACTTACTGATGAAATGCTTACATATGATGCCTTAACTGCCGCATATATACTAGATGGTAAAATAGTAGAAACATTTAATACTACTATTGATGGTGAATATGTAGTATTTAATACTACTCACTTAAGTGAATATGCTATACTTGGAGAAAATACTACTACTGATGAAGTAATAGAAAATCCAAGTACTGGAGATAATATAATGCAATATGCTATTGTATTATGCTTAAGTGCTATTGGTATTGGTTATGTAGCATATACTTTAAAAAAAGAAAATTAATTGTATATTAAAACGCAAATAAGTTATATTGCTTATCTGCGTTTTTTGTTTTTGATAAATTTAAATATTTCCATTACTAGAATAATTAATAATGAGAAGACAAATAGTCTTAACATATCAACAACTGGAACAGTTGTAGTATTTAAAAATTCACTTAAGAATGGCACTTCCATAACAATTACTTGTAAAATTATTGCTCCAACAATAGTTATAAGTATTAATGGATTATTAAATGGCATTTTAAATATTGATGTTTTTTCGCTACGACAATTAAGAACATGCATATTTTGCAAGAATACCATTAGTACCATGATATATCCTCTTGCTAAATGTATTTCCATGTTAGCTACATTAACAAGATAATACCAAACACCAAATACTATTAAACCAATTGTTAGACCAGCAACTAAAACTTCTGTTAATAATTCTTTATTAAATATTGTTTCAGTTGTTGCTCGTGGTTTTTCATGCATAGTGCCAGGCTCTGTTTTTTCAAATGATAAAGCAAAATCTTGCAATCCATCTGTTACAATGTTTAACCATAAAAGTTGAATAGCCACAAGAGGCATTGGCAGATTAAATACTATTGATAGTATAAAGAATAATACTTCAGCTAGTCCACAGGATAATAACATATAACTTACTTTTCGAATATTATTATAAGCAGTTCTACCTTCTTCAACACCTTTAACAATGGAAGTGAAATCATCATCTAAAACAATCATGCTAGCAGTTTCTTTGGCAACATCAGTACCACTTCCCATAGCAATACCAATGCTGGCACTTTTTATGGCTGGAGCATCATTGACACCATCACCAGTAACTGCTACAAATTCTCCTTGACGCTTTAATGAATCAATTATGGCTAGTTTATCCATTGGGGTAACTCTAGCAAATACTTTTTTGTCTTGGATAAATTTGTCAAATTCTTTTTCCCCTTTTTCTAAGAATTTGTTGACATCATCCCCAATAGCAATTTCATTATTATCGGTTACTAAGCCTAAATCTTTACCAATTTTTAGAGCCGTAAGAGGATGGTCTCCGGTAATCATTAAAACTTTGATACCAGCAGTTAAACATTTTTGAATTGAGTCAGCAGTTTCATTTCTAATTGGATCGATAAAGCCAACTAGACCTTTAAAAGTCAAATTAGCAATATCTTTATTGTCATACGAATCTTTTTTAACAAAATTTTTAACCTTGCCATCAGCAATTGCAATGACACGGTAACCTTCACTGGCTAATTCTTCATTTTGTTTCTTCAATTTGGCAATATCTATTTTAGACTTTTTGTTGTTAACATCCATGTACTTAGAAAATTCTAATATTTTTTCTAATGAACCTTTAATAGTACAATATGTTTCGTTATCTTTTTTATAGAATACTGCAGAATATTTGTTTTGAGATTCATAAGGTATTTTATCAATTATTTCAACTTTTTCATAAGGCACTTTAGTTTTTTTACCTAAGGCTAAGAATGCTATATCAATGGAATCCCCAAGATAATGCCACTTGCCTTTTTCTTTTGTAAGTTTGCCTTCATTGTTGATAGCACCAAGTAAAGCAATTTCTTCGGCCTTTTTTATATCTGCATTGTCAATGCCTTTTACTTCGCCGACATCATCATAACCAATTCCTGTTATATCATATTCGTAAGATTCTGGGGTAACAATTTTCTTAGCTGTTTGTTTATTAACTGTTAAAGTCCCAGTTTTATCACTGGCTATAACTGTACAACTTCCTAATGATTCAACGGAATTTAATTTTTTTACTACAACATTTTTCTTAGCCATCTTGTTCGATGCAATCGTAAGAGCCATAGTTAAAGCAAGGGGAAGCCCTTCCGGCATTGCTGATACCGATAGTGCTATTACTGATAAGAATATTTTGGTTCCAGGTACATTTTTAGCAAATAATATAATGGCAATAATGATTGCTACAATAATTATTAAAATACTAATTTGTTTGGAGAATTTATTCATTCTTATAGTAAGAGGTGATGCTTCATCCTTTCTAGATACAACATTACTAGCAATTTTACCAATTTCTGTATTTACACCAACCGCAATTATAACTGCTGTTGCTCTTCCTGTTGTAACATTTGTACCAGCATAAACCATATTTTTACGATCTGCCAAAGTAACATCAGACTTAATTTTTTCTATTTCTTTAGTTACACTAAGACTTTCTCCGGTTAAAATTGACTCATCAACTTGTAAATTGTGAGCTTCAATAAGACGAGCATCTGCATTAATACGATCTCCTGATTCAAGCAATATTATATCACCAATAGTTAGTTCTTCAGAATTAACTTCCGTTTCTTCACCATTTCTAATAACTCGTACTTTATCTTTAATTAACTCTTGTAAACTTTCCGCAGTTTTTTCCGCTTTCCATTCCTGAAATGTACCTAAAAATAAATCTATTAATATAATAAAAATTATAGCACATGCATCAACTATTTCACCAATAATTAGTGAAAAAACAACCGTTACTATTAATAGCAGTACTATTGGATTTAAAAGTTCTCTTAAAATAATTTTAAAAATGCTATCCCTTTTCTTTTTAGGTAAGACGTTTAAACCGTATTTTTCTTGACTTAATTTAACATTTTTGTTGGTAAGTCCTAACTTATCAACATTTAGTTTTTCTAAAACTTCTTTAACACTATATAAATACCAGTTGTCTTTCATATATCTCCTTGCTATTATAAATATGGTATCACAATATAAGATCTTTGACAATTAAAAAAATTGTAACATTTTGTTACAAAACATTATTCATAATCATCATAATAATTATGTCTTTCATTATCTTTAATATAACCCATTACTTGATTTATATTGATATTTTCAACACTTTTAAATATATTATTTTCAACAAATTTATTAGTTTCCCTAAGTTTTTTAATAAGTTCTTTTACTTCTTGCCTTTTGGAATCTTCTTTTTTTAATGGACAAGCACAATTAATAAATTCAAGTTCATTATAGTTTTTCCAGTTAACAATAGCTGATTCTCTAACTAAATATAGTGGTCTAATTAATTCCATTCCTGGAAAATTTTTACTTTTTATCTTAGGTAACATTGATACTATTTCACCGTTATAAAGAATTCCTAACATAATAGTTTCAATTACATCATTATAGTGATGTCCTAATGCTATTTTGTTACATCCTAAATCAGATGCAAATTTATATAAATGTCCGCGACGCATTCTTGCACACATATAACAAGGGGATTTTACATCCATTGATTTTAAAGATTCAAATATTGTACTTTCATAAACTTTAATAGGAATTCCTAAAAGTTCAGCATTCTTTTTAACCTTATCTAAATTATCTTTGCTATATCCAGGATCCATAACAATAAATTCTAAATCAAACTTAATCTTACCATGTTTTTTTATTTCTTGCATGCATTTAGCTAGTAAAAATGAATCTTTACCACCACTAATACATACAGCAATTTTATCATTATCTTCTATTAAATCATAAATTGTTACTGCTTTAGTAAATTTGCGCCATATATCTTTACGATATGTTTTAATGATGCTTCTTTCTACTTGTTCTTGTTTCACGGATATCACCAACAAGGATATTATGACGGAGTTTTAAGAGTTTGTCAATTAATACTTTCACGATTATCTATATAAAGTTTTGCTTTATAAGAAATATAACCTTCTTTTGCTAGCCTTGATGTGGCAAAACAAACAGGAATGTTATTTTTTTGACAAATTTCTTCTGTTTTTTGGGGATTTTCTTTTATTAAATTCCAAATATCTTTATCAATCATCCAATTTAATGCCACTTCATCTATTTCTTTTTCACTTGTAGAATCATCAACAACTACTTTATTTTTAGCCATATTATAGTCTTTTTTTACATGAGCAAGTTCATGATATAAAGCAAAATAGAAAGAAGCCTTTTCTTTAAAAGTTTTAGTTAAATATATAGCTGGATTAGTTATTTTTACCATCATACATCCACGTATTTTTGTAGCAGGAAGAGCATCTTCAATAACTAAATATATACCATATTTATTAAGTATTTTTATTAGTTCTTTAGTATCAAATGGTTTATTTTGTTCATTTTTCAATTCTTGAAGCAATTTATTAAAGTTAATAGATATATAATTATTGACATTTTGATTTAAAATTAATTTGTCACAATGTTTAATCCATAAATATATCTTTTTTTGATTGGCGTTATCTCTTTTTTTATATAATACTTTAGCATTTATATAATCACTAGTTAAATCAAAACTACTAATATTTAAATATTCTAGTAAATCAACAGCATTTTGGGTAGTGTTGGTAACATCTTTTAGTTTAATCCAGCCCAATTTAGACATATCTTTAAGATAAAATGTATTTAAAAATTTTTTAATAGATTTTTCATCATTAAATTTTTCATGTAAATAATTATGAACTCTTCTTTGTTTTTCTGCAAAGACAATTAACTTAATATCAATATCAGTAATTAAACTGATAGCAACCATTAATTCTTCACTAATACCAACTTTGCCATTGATTATATTGTTTAGATGTTTTTTACTTATACCTAAACGTTCAGCAAAATCTGTTTGAGAAATTTTATAATAATCAAGATAATCTCTTAATAATGAACCAAATCCTAACATACTATCCCTCCCCATAGTGTTTATCATCTATATTTATAAATTCTAATTCTTCTATTTCAATATAACTATATGGATATTTTATTAACGGCTTCATTACAAGCCGCAATTTATGATTTATTCTAACTGTAAAAATTTCTTTTAAATTTTCCTTCTTCTGTTCAAAGTTATATACATTTTTATAAGGAGATGCAAATAACTCTTGCATGTTATTAAAAGCATTTATTATTTTTTCAATATCTTTTATTCTATTTTCTTCTTTTACAAGATGTTTTCTTTTTATTAATTTGTCATAGTCTTTTAGATAACCTTTGCTTTTTATTATAATCATATATCCCCCTT
>CALVUU010000085.1 GCA_944363655.1 uncultured Bacilli bacterium
TTAACAGCGTTACAACCGCCGCCCCCAACACCGACTACTTTTATTTTTGCAATTTGATCCATCTGTAATCCATTCATAATCCATTCTCCTTAATTATCAAAAAAGTAACCAAACAATTTTCCTAAAATAGAATTCTCCGAAATGTTTACTTTTTTATGTATTCCACTCAAACTTTCTTGTTCTTCTATACTAAATATTGAAAAATCACGATTGCGAAGGCGAAGCCTGCTATCATAATACTTGATAAGCCCAACCGCCGTTGCATATTTATTATGCCTAGCTCCAATCTCCTTAACTTCACCAACAGAAGCATTTTTAAAAATATAATCAACTACATTTTTAAATTCCGCCGTTTCTGTTACTCCCCCTGTAATAATTATATAACTAATTTGCTTTTTTGTTAAGAGATTTATTTGTTTTTTTGCTAAATTTAATATTTCTTCTAATCTACTCATCACTATTTCACTAGCACTAAATTGATTTATTTTTACTTTATCACCATTTTTATCTTCAACAATTACCGCTTCATTAGCTTGAGCCTGATTTTTATCAGCAAGAGCAATTGTTTCTTTAATAAATAAAGCATCCCTGCGATTTATTTTATAAACATATCCTAAATCATAATCAATATTATCTCCACCCATATCTATTACTTCACTACTTGTAATTATACCTTTATTAAATATTGAAACTGTTGTTTTAGACGCTCCAATATTTATAACTGCTCCAACTTCTCCACTATTTTTATTATTTTTAAATTCATAATAATCCCCAAGTGCTCCAATAGTAACATCGACAACTTCTACCCCTAATTTTTCCAAACATTTAACTATTGGGGTAACATTTTTTTTAGGAACAGTAACTACAACTGCTTTAACATTGAGCTTATCAGCATGCATAGATAAAGGGGATGCAGAAACTATACTATCATTTAATAAAAACTTAGTAGGTAAAATTGTTACTAATTCTCGATTATCAATAATTTTATTATAAACCGCCGCTTGCATTGATCTAATTATATCATTACTAGTAACTATTTTTTCTTCATTGGTTATGGAAGTATATCCCTCACTTAAAAAACAATCTATTCCATTACTAGGGACACTTACAATAACTTTTTTTATTGGTAAACCAATTTGTTCTTCACCTTTTTTAAATACATCTTCTAAAGCCAACAAAGCAGTCTCAGGATTAACAATAAAGCCTTTTTTAATCCCCCGAGCTGGAACATCAACACATGCTAAAATATTTAGTTTTCCCCGAACCATTTCTCCAACTACAAGTTTTATCGTATGA
Organism: uncultured Bacilli bacterium; assembly: GCA_944363655.1. Next base: position 1,297 of record CALVUU010000085.1, read on the forward strand.
TTTCCAATATCTAAACTAGCAATTATCTTGCGCATTTAATACACTTCCCATATCATTAAATTAATTATACCCAAAAATACTATATCATGCAAGTTTTTTTGCAATCTAAAAATGATGCCTAAGCATCATTTTTGAATAATATAAGTATCTATTAAATCAAATATAGCCACAATAACTAAAAACGCTCCAGCTATTTTAGTTATTGTAATACCTGCAAAAGGATTAAATATTAATAAAATACCTAAAATAACCGTTATAATACCCATAACTAATGTCCCAATCCATTTATCAGTAACCCTCTTTAAAACGAAAGATAATTTTAATTTTAATAAACCATTTATTATTAAATAAACACCTAAACATATTGTTACTAAATTAATTATTGAATAAGGATATATTATAATTATTACTCCTAATACCGCATATAAAATACCTGATACTAAATTCAAGTTACTTCCGTTAATATTTTCCTTAGTATATTTAATAATTGCCAAGATACCAGTTATAAGTAAAGCAGCACCAATTAAAATACCAATAAGTTTATTTAAAGTACCAGGAATAAGCAATAATATTAATCCAACCAATCCTAAAATTAAAGTCTTACTTAAATTATCAGGATTACTAGTATTTTTGGAAGAAATTATTTCTACTTCTTCTACTTTTTCTTTTTTTTTCATTATAATCACCACTTAAATTATATTACTTTTTATATCTTGAAACAACTATTTTTTGACAAAAATGGATAACATATAATATAATTGAGAAAACAAATAATAGAAAGGAGTATTTATTTGTTAGCGCCAGACCCTAAGGGGTGACGAGGATAACTTTTATCGAAACATTCGGCGGATAAAGTTACGGTTTAGTATAATCGTTAGATATATTTTAAAAAGCAAAATCAAAATTGTAACAAAAAATATATTAATTACTTTATATGGAGGATTTATGTGTGGAATAATCGGCTATAACGGTCGTAATTTATGCATACCTAAAATTATCCATGGTCTAGAAAGTTTAGAGTACCGTGGTTATGATTCAGCAGGTATTGCTTATGTTTTAAATAATAAAATAAAAATTGTTAAAGAAAAAGGTAAAATTATCAATCTCAAAAAACTACTTGATTTTAATACCCTTACTAATATAGGGATTGCTCATACCCGTTGGGCAACCCATGGAGAAGCTAGTAAAATAAATGCTCACCCTCACTCGGTAGGTAAATTTACTATTGTTCATAATGGTATAATTGAAAACTATAGCAAGTTAAAAAATGAATTAATAAAAAAAGGTTATAATTTTAAATCAACTACTGATACTGAAGTTGCTTGTGCTCTGTTAGATGATTTATACAAACAAGAAAAAGATATTTTAAAAACACTTAATAAAGCAACTAAAATACTTCATGGCTCTTATGCTTTGGGTATCATCTGCCACGATGATATTAATACTCTATATGCAATTAGAAATACTAGTCCTTTAATTGTTGCTATATCCCCTGACGGTAACTTTATTGCATCAGATGTTCCTGCTATTTTAAAATATACTAATAAATATATTCTTTTAGATGATTTAGAATTAGCCAAATTAACCCAAGATAACATAACAATCTATGATAAAAATATGAAAGAAGTAAAGAAAAAACTAAATACTTTCGCTGACACTTTTGAAGCAGCTGCTAAAAATGGCTATGAACACTTTATGTTAAAAGAAATTAATGAACAAGATAAAGTATTTAGTGATACCATAAACTTCTATTTCGATGGCACCATCAATTCTTTAAAAAAGAATTTTGGTTTCCTAAAAAAATTTAACAAAATTGATATAGTTGCCTGTGGTTCGGCTTATCACACCGGTTTAGTAGGCAAAAATTTAATTGAAACTTACGCTAATATACCTGTAAATGTCGAAGTTGCTAGTGAATATCGTTATAAAAAATGCTTTTACGATAAAGATACCTTAGTAATATTAGTATCCCAATCTGGTGAAACTGCCGATACCCTTGCGGCTCTCCGCAAAGCTAAAAATGATGGTATTACCACTATGGCTATTGTAAATGTCGTTGGTAGCAGTATTGCTAGAGAAGCAGAGCATGTTATCTATATTAAAGCAGGTTGTGAAATTGCTGTGGCAACTACTAAAGCCTACCTAGCTCAACTAGCCATCTTTAGTCTTCTAACAATTTACTTAAGTTATCAAAATAAAACTCTAACTGAAGCAGAATTATCTAGCATCCTAGTTGACTTAAAAAATATGCCTAAATTAATTAAAGAAACTATCGCGAACTATTCAAAATATTTTGCTATCGCTGATAAAATATATAAAAATAAACAAGTATTTTTCATCGGTCGTGGTATAGATTATGCCCTAGCTATGGAAGGTAGTCTAAAACTAAAAGAAATATCTTACATCAACAGTGTTGCTTACCAAGCAGGAGAATTAAAGCATGGAACTATTTCTCTAATAACTAAAAATACTTTAGTTATCGCTCTAGCAACTGATAGTGATTTAATAGAAAAAACCATTAGTAACATTAAAGAGGTTAAAGCAAGAGGAGCTTATGTAATTTATGTAACTAATGAATTACCAATCGAAAAATTTTATGATGAATTAATAATTATTCCTAAAGTTCACCCAATACTTTCAAGTATTCTTACTATCATTCCTTTACAATTACTCGCTTATAAAGTTGCTAAAAATAATAACTGTGATATCGATCAACCAAGAAATCTTGCCAAATCTGTTACCGTTGAATAAAGAGCCTTATCTAGGCTCTTTATTTCTAACTCTTATTAAATTAATACCATTTACTTCAATATATATTTTTCTAAATTCTTCATAATTACTTAATAATTCTTGAATATCACTTAAAAATTCTTCATATTCATTATCTTTAAAATACATTTTACAAGTAGCATAACCCGATACCCCAAATTTATCAATTAAATGTTTTCGTGATTCTTCAATAATTTCATCAATACTAGCATTTGACATATGTTTTAATCTATAACTATAAGTTCTTTTTAAAGATTGCTCAACTGAAGTATTTCTATCAGCAGATGATACAATTTGTCCATAAATACTTCTAGGAACACTTTCTTTACTTGCTCGGTGGTCTTCTACTGCCTCTGCCATTATCTTTATTTCATCTTCAGTAAAAAATTCTTTCAAATGCTCATCACTTGCTAAAATATCTGCTGATACTTTTTCGTGATTTTTCGCATCAATACTATGTCCTATATCATGGTATGTAGCAATAGTATCAACCATATCCATATTTATATCTTCAATATTACTTGCAAACTTTCTACTCCTTCTTCTTACATAATTTATATGATCCCTATTATGCCCTAAATCATTTAAATCATTTCTAGGCATTATAACTTCTTCTAAATATTTTTCTAAATTTACATTCATATTAACACCCACCAAAAATATATCATTAATTTATCTTTTATTCAAGGCAAACCCAAAATTATTTGACTTTAAACATATACTTATTATATAATATATTCGCACAAGTTTTATGGCAGTGTTATATCAAATTATAACGTGTTTAAACCCATTGGAATAAAGTATCTAGGACTGCCCTAGAAAAATTAATTTAAACTCCCTATAACAAGATATAACAAATAAACCTTTTGCAAATATTAAAGAAAGGAGATATTATGGCAAGATACACAGGACCTGCTTATAAAAAGTCTCGTCGTTTAGGTTTTTCAACATTAGAAAACGGTAAAGAACTTGCTAAAAGACCTTATGCACCAGGACAACATGGCCAAGACCGTCGTAAGAAACTAAGTGAATATGGTATCCAAATGCAAGAAAAACAAAAAGTACGTATTCTATATGGTTTAAATGAAAAACAATTCCGTCGTACTTTTGAAAAAGCTTCTAAAATGAAAGGTATCGCTGGAGAAAACTTATTAGTTTTACTTGAATCAAGACTTGATAATATGGTATATCGCCTAGGAATGGCTAGAACTAGAAGAAGTGCTAGACAAATAGTAAATCATGGTCATATTTTAGTAAATGGCAAAAAGGTTGATATTCCATCATATACTACTAAAGTTGGAGATATCATTTCTGTTAAAGAAAACTCTAAGAATCATCAAGCAATTATTGATTCACTTGAAGAAAATAGAAGCGTTCCAGCATTCTTAGAAATGGATAAGAAAAGCTTAACTGGAAAATATTTAAGAACTCCAGAAAGAAGTGAACTTAATCCTGAAATTAATGAACAACTTATTGTTGAATTTTACAACAGATAAAAACCAAGAAAGTATCAACCTTCTTGGTTTTCTTTTGGTCTAAATACACTAATTGCAACATTATCATTATTAATAAATTTAATAATATTTTCTAATTTTTCTTGATTAATACTGGCAACCCTTGCTTTTAAATCTGTAATAATTTCTCCTTCGTTAATAATATCATCTTGAATTTTCATATTAACTTGTTCAATATCTTCATAATCCAAAATAAGAGTAGCAATAGCAGCATTTCTCTTACGAACTATATCTTTTTTTAAAACTTCTAAATTATCAAATTTTTCTTTAATTAATTTTATAACTTCATCTTGATAATTAGTATTAGCAGTTATAGTAATTACTAAATAATTTTCATATATATCTAAACTATAACTCAAATTAGTAATAAGACCTTTTAATATTAAATCTGATTTAAAATCACTTGTTGAACCAAAATTAATATTAAGTATTAAATTACACAACAATTTTAAATCAATCAATTCTATATTTTTAAATTTATTTATAGGTATTTTTAAAGAATACTTAATTCTAGGATAAGTAATTTTAACAAATTCTTCCATATATTCTTTAGTAACTTTTTTAGGTTCATTTTCACTAATAATTTCAAATTCTTGAAATTTCCCAAATTCTTTTTTAGCCAAATTGTCTTCAACAGTTTTAGCCACTTCATAAGGATTAAAATTACCAGTTATCGTTAAAAACATATTTTTAGGTTGATAAAAAGTATCATAAGCGATTTTTACATCTTCTAAACTTATTTTTTTTATATCATCTACTTCTCCAGTTATTAAATCTCGATAATTAGATTTTTGTAAAACATTTTTTAAATTATCATAAAATATTTTAGAATATGGATCATCATTACTCATATTTGCTTCTTCAATAATTATTCCCTTTTCTTTACTAATCATTTTCTTTGTAAAATAAGGATTATAAACAAAATCTAATAATAAATTTAAATTTTCTATTTTATTTTGCGTAGCAAATACAATATAAGAAGTATATTTAAAAGTCGTAAAAGCATTAGAATCTCCCCCTAGTTTTATAAACTCATCATGAGCAGTTGTACCATCTTTTAAATTAAACTTAATGTGTTCTAAAAAATGAGCAAGTCCCTTAGGAACTGTATAAACTTTCTTACCTACTTTAAACTTAGTATGAATAGATCCATACTTAACTGATAAACTAGCAAAAAAACTATTAACTTTTTCATTAACCCACATATATACTTTTAAACCATCTTTAGTAGTATATTCATATATTTTTTCTTCTAACCCTTCTAAAACTATCTCTTTCAATTTTCTTCCCCCTTTCCCTCTAAAACATATATTGTATTAAGTTTTAACTTTTTAGCAATTTTTATAACATCTTCTTTAGTAACTTTATTTATAAGTTCTTTTCTTTTATCTAAATCAGGTAAATTATCTAAAATTTTAAATACATAATTATTAAGAATAGAAACATTATTATCTTGAGCTAAATCAAGAGACATAACCAAATTAAGTTTAGCGTCATTTAATTCTTCATCACTAAAATCACCATTAATCATATCTTTTATACATTTTTTAATTAAAGTACTAGCTTTTCTTACGTTCAAATCATCTAAAGAAACATGAATAACTAATAACTTATCATATTTCATATATAGACTACTAATACTATAACAAAGACTATTTTTTTCTCTTATTTCTTTATATAATTTACTTGTAAGTCCTCCATTACCAAAAATATAATTAAATACTTGGAATGTTACATGTCTCTCATCATCACTTAAATCAGTTACATTATAAACCATAACCATATTTGCTTGAATATTTTCTGATTTATCTCTTGCCACTATTTCTTTTTTTCTTATATTATTATTTACTAATAAATCAAATGTAGTATTATTAATATACCGATGATGAAAATATTTTTTTATTAAACTAACTACTTCATCCATATCTAAATTACCAATAACAAAAATATCACAAATACATTCTTTAAATAAAGATTTATATGTTTTATACAAACTACTAGGAGTAATATTTTCTACATCTTCTAAAGTACCTAATACAGAGTAACTTGTTGGGCTATTAGGATTCATTATATTAAAAGCATTTCTAACAGAATATTTAAAAGCATTATCTTTAACACTATTAATATCTCTGATAAGTCTTTCTTTAACAATATTAAATTGTTTTAAATCAAATTCTTCATTAATAACATTAGGTTTTAATAATAATTCAAACGGAAGTTTTATTACATCTTCTAAATAGTTTTTATCTTCAATAAAACCAGGATTAATAAAATCAACTATCATATTACAATTTAATACATTACCAGTTTTAACACTTACTGCATAAGCACTAGTTTTATAAAGTTCTTCAAAACGAACAATCAAATCTCGTCGTAATAGATATTTTTCTGATGATTCTGATAACATATCCATCAAAAATGTATAGGCACACAATTCTTCTTTAACTACACTTTTACGAAACATTATTTCCATATGGGCTGTTTTAAACCTATCAGTTTTAATAGTATGTACATTAAAAGAATTACATTTATACGTTTTATAAATCATTTTCCACCTCTTCCTTATTATTATCCTTTTTTACATATTTATTATACTCATTAACACAATAATCATCAGTCATACCAGCAATATAATCTATTACTATTCTTTCTTTGCTATTATTATTTTTATATTCTTCACTCATATTTTTTAAATAAGACTTAATTATATTACTTTCTTCATTATTATTTTTTATATCTTCCATATATTTTTTAAATAAAGTATTAAGTATTAATTCTAATTTTTTTCGTTCCTTCTTACTATACGCTTTACTATATATATTTTCATAATTATATTTTTTTAAATCAACTATTCCTTTATATACTTCATCACTTAATTTAATATAATTTTTACCTAAACTATTTTTTATTACATCTTTAACAATAGTATTAACTATTTCCCTATTACTACTTCCTAAGTTCTTTTTTACACTATCCGGTATATCATTAAAACTCACGATATTAAGACGCATAGCATCTTCAATATCTCTACCTAAATATGCAATTAAATCACTAATTCTTACTACACACCCTTCAAGTGTCATTGGTCTTAATTTTTTTATACTTTCTCTATCTAGATAGCTCAGATCATATTCTTCCATAAATATTTTCTTATTTTTTTTACATGGAATATATTTATTTTGAGGTAATTCGCCATTATGGCACATAATGGCATCAAGTATTTGAAGCGTTACATCTTTACCACATCCATAATTTTCAATATACATAAGTAATCTTACACTATGTATATTATGATTAAAATATCCCTCCCCACAACTAATACTTATTTTATTAATTATTTCTTCTCCGACATGTCCAAACGGAGTATGACCTAAATCATGTCCCAAAGCACTTGCTTCAATCAAATCTTCATTTAACCCCAAAGCCCTACCAATAGTACGGGCAATCTTGCTAACATATTGCACATGAATCATTCTCTTAGTCAAATGATCATTACTCTTAAAAGAAAATACTTGTGTTTTATCACTATATCTTGTAAAAGCAAGTGTATATATAATCCTATCTATATCTCTAAAAAAAGGCGTTCTAAAATCCTCAGTTACATTCTTTAAATATATAGCATCACTATCATGTGTTGCATACTTACTTAAATACTTATTGTGATTAAGCATATTTTCATTCATAAATTACCACCACTATAATAATATCAATTATTTTTTTAATTGTCCATCATGTCGAACTTTGTCGCACTCTTTTTCTTGCAATTACACTTATTTACTATTAGAATAAATAACCGTTACCCATTGTGGAAGCGTCTACTTTGCTTTTTGAGTAATTCTTTTTCTCAGGGGGTACCTTGGGAGATCAGGGTGAAAGGGGAGTGAGGTCATGAACGATAATGAATTTTATTTAGTAATGATAATTATTATACTCAGTTTAATAGCTGATATAAAGGAAAAAAGACGCTAAAATAGCGTCTACACCAAAGTAGATGCTACCCACCACTATGGGTAACACTTACATATATAATATACCAAATTACATAAATTTATTCAAGTATTTTTATAATTTTTTTGGCTAAACAAATCTATTACTTAAACCTACAATGTTTACATAACTCTTCACACTTTTTATTATTTCTAAATCCTTGTAACATTTTCTTATATCTTTCACTTCTTTTTATATCTTCTATATTGTATTCAAATATATTACCTAAATTTATTATACCTTTACTATCTAAACAACATGGAATAACTGTCCCATCAACAAGTATTCCTAAATGATCTCTTAAAGCATAACAAGTACCCACTTCATTATAATAATTATTAGCGAGGTCTGGCCAAATAAACTCACTATCAAAATCTATATAAGTATTATGATGTAACTTAGTATGTTTGGTAATAGTTGTATCATATTTATCTTCAAGTAATTTAATTATTTCTTTTTTATATGGACTATTAACCCAAATACGATAATTTATATAAGTATATTCTTTTAAGTATTCTGCTACTTCCAATATATCATTTATATAATCATTTAATGATTTATTATATTTAATATCAAAACTATGTAATGATATATTTATTTGTCTTATATTTTTATTATTAATAATTCTTTTAATCAAATAACCATTAGTAGTAATATTTACAAAATAATTATTATTTGTGGCTATATCTATAAATTCATTTATAAAAGGATGAAGTAATGGTTCTCCCATTACATGAAAATATAAATAATTAGTAGTGTTTTTCAACTTACTTAGAATAACTTTAAAGTTATTTTCACTCATAAACATACTCTTACGAGTATTCTTAATACAAAAATTACAATCTAAATTACAATTATTAGTTATTTCAATATAAACTTTTTTCATATATTTCATTTTATCACAAAATTATATCTAATCGTAATTTTTTTTGCTTTTTGCCAAAAAATTACGCTGCAGAGTAATTTTTTGACAATTATAATAAATATTGTTATAATTTAAATAATAAGAAAGAAGGAATGTTTATGATTTTACGAGAAAGATATTTAAAAGAAATTAGACCATTTTATGACCAAGAATTAATAAAAGTATTAATTGGCATAAGAAGATCGGGTAAATCCGTTCTACTAACACAAATTATTGATGAATTAAAAGATAATGGTATTGATGATAATCATATTATCTATATTAATTTTGAAGATTTCGACTATGAAGAATATACTGATTCTAAAAAATTACACCTATTTATAAAAGATAAAATTATCGACGAAAAAAAATATTATATTTTCTTTGATGAAATTCAAAATGTTGACAAGTGGGAAAAGGTTGTTAATTCCCTTAGAGCAACCAAAAATACTTCAATTTTTATAACAGGATCTAATAGTGATTTATTATCTAGTGATTTAGCAACTCACATCGCTGGAAGATATATTAGTTTTAGAATTACTCCATTTATATTTAGTGAAGTATGTACTTTGCTAAACATTACTGATAAAAATAAAATCGAAGATGAATTCATCGATTATATAACTTGGGGAGGAATGCCTCAAAGATTTATGCAAAATGATGATTTATCTAAAAAAACTTATCTTAAAGATATATATGATTCTATTGTCATTAAAGACATTGTCA
>CALVUU010000086.1 GCA_944363655.1 uncultured Bacilli bacterium
GCTTTATCATTATTTATTTGGATAATTATGATGTCTTTGATTAAGCTTAAGAAAGCCGATTATTACAATGATCGTAAGAATAAGGTATGGATTTTAGAAATAGTAACTCTTATATTATTTATACTAAGTGGCTTGTTAACAACTATTAATTTATATTATGAAAATGATATTCAAGTTTTAGTGTTAGGATATTTTTATTTGATTCATGGAATATTAGAGCTTGTTGATCCACTTACAATTTATTTAACAGGGAAGAAATAGTCTTCCTTTTTTTGTGATATTTTTTCTTTTTATTTAATATAATTGGATAGAAAGAGAGGATGTTATAATGGAAATTCTAAAGGTTTCATCAAAATCTAATCCAAGTAAAGTTGCGGGAGCAATTGCTAATATTTATCGGGAGAAAAAAATGGTTGAAATTCAGACTGTTGGGGCAGGTTCACTTAATCAAGCGATTAAAGCAATTGCTATATGTCGGGGATTTGTTGCTCCGACGGGGGATAACTTAGTAGTCATTCCGGCGTTTAATGATATAGTAATAAATGGAGAACAAAAAACTGCTATTAAATTAATTGTCGAAAATAAGTAAAATGCAATTTAAATCATTGCATTTTTTTATTTGCTTTAGTATAATTAAGTAGTAATCATTACTAGTTAGAAGGTGTTAATTGAAAAGTACAAAACAACGAAATATTATATTGGATATTATTAATAATAATTATGAACATTTAGATGCTTATGGTGTTTATGATGAGGCTAGAAAAAAACTTCCTAATATTAGTTTAGGAACTGTTTATCGAAATTTAAAAGCTTTGGAAGATGCTAATTTAATAGATGTAGTATTTGATGGGACTGATAAACTTAGATATGATAGAAAATCTTATCATCAGCATTTCATATGTACTAGGTGTCATAAAATTATTGATATTTACGATTTAGGTTTTGATAAAATTAATACTTATAAAAATAATAAAGTAATGAATTACAAAATAGTTTTAGAAGGTATTTGTGAAGAATGCCAGAAGGAGGAGTAGAAAATGGAATTAAAAGGAAGTAGAACTGAAGCCAATTTAATGGCTGCATTTGCTGGAGAATCTCAAGCAAGAAATAAGTATACTTATTATGCATCAAAGGCAAGAAAAGAAGGTTATGAACAAATAGCAGCAATTTTTGAAGAAACTGCTAATAATGAAAAAGAACATGCTAAGATGTGGTTTAAAGAACTTCATGGGGGAGATATTCCTACAACAGCAGAAAACTTACTTGATGCTGCTGAAGGAGAAAACTATGAATGGACTGATATGTATGCTGAATTTGCTAAAGTAGCACATGAAGAAGGTTTTGAAAGAATAGCATTTCTTTTTGAAGGTGTTGCTGCAATTGAAAAAGAACATGAAGAAAGATATCGTAAACTTCTTAAGAATGTTGAAGATAAATTAGTGTTCAGTAAAGAAGGCGAAGCAATTTGGATTTGCCGTAATTGTGGACATGTTGTAGTTGGTAAGGAAGCACCAGCTGTTTGTCCGATATGTAATCATCCACAAAGTTACTTTGAACTTAAAAAAGAAAATTATTAATAATCAAAAAACAGGATTTTGATATCCTGTTTTTAAATGTTATAAAAGTTGTAGGGCTAAATACATACCAAATGTTATAGCAGCACTAATAATTAAAATTATGCTTGTAAATCCAGCCATACCTAAATGTTGTTCTTTTTCTATTTGAGAATCTATTTCTTCTTGACTTGGAAATTTATATCCTAGTTTTTCACGAGTTAAACTCATACCACGATTAAGTTCATTATTTTGCGTAGATTCATCAAGGATACTTGGATTTAATTCATTATTAATTGCGTTATATTCTTCAATAATAATATTAGCAGCAATACTATGGTAAATACCTGTTCTAACACCATTAATTACTTTTTGACGTTCTAGTAAGTCGTTTACAAAATCTTTTAAATCTATATCATTTTCAATGCCATTATCAAATAAAATTTTATTATTTGTATAAATAGCAAGTCTTTTAAAATATTGTCTAACAAATGTTTTTAATTTTTCTTGTTCTTCTTCCGTTATAACTATTTCTGTTGTTATCATATTTATTATTTTAGACATTTCATTAGGACTTTGAAAGTAAAAGCCATTTTTTAAATATTCAAAAATGTCTTGGGCTCCCATTTGAAAAAATACTGAATCTGTATGGCTTAAGGCATAACCAGCAGGGCTAAAAGATAAGCCACTATATGTTAAGGTATCAGTTGTTTCATCGTAATAAAAGTCTTTTAAATTTGGATATTTTTCTTTTTTCTTTTCAAGATTATTTTTAATATTTTCACTTAAATTTATAATTGTTCCCATAGTAAACACTCCTATATTCTGTAAATAGTTTAGCAAATTTTGTAAAAAAATACAATAGGTAAATTTAAAAGCCAATTTTTGAAAATTTTACTAATTTTAATTTTTAGTAGACTTTTTTGCAAAAAATAACAAAATATGTAGTAATTTTTTGCAAAAAAAGGGGGGAATTTCTTTAATTGCTCATTTGCATTAATTTAATATTATTGGTAAAGTGTCATTGAAAGGAGGACAGAATGTTGAATCAGGTGATTTTGGTTGGTCGTCTTACAGAGAATCCAACAGTTATTGAAACAGAGAGTGGTAAGAAGTATACTGCAATTAATTTAGCTGTCCAAAGAGCATTTAAAAATTCTGATGGAATTTATGAAACTGATTTTATTCGTTGTATTCTTTGGAATGGTGTTGCTTCAAATACTAGTGAGTTTTGTAAAACGGGCGATATTTTGGGGATAAAGGGTCGTCTTCAAAATAGAAGTTATGAAACTGAAGAAAAAGAAACCAAATATATTACTGAAGTAGTTGCAGAAAGAGTAACTTTTTTATCTAGTGGTAATAAAGAAAAAGTAAAGAAGAAAAATATTAACAATTAAAGTTTACATTAGGTGGAATTTGTGCATTATTAACTATTACTTAGTTATACTAAAAATAAAGAAAAGAGGTTAAATATATGCTAAAAGGTAATAGACTGAGAGATGCACGAAAGAAAAAAGGTTTAACTCAGGAAGAACTTGGTAATTTAGTTGGCGTTGGCAAATCAGCAATTTGTTGTTATGAAAAAGAAACTAGAAATCCATCTTTGGAATCTATTATTGAATTTATGCACATTTTAGGAGTAACTTCTGATTACTTGCTTGGAACGGATGACATCATAAGAGTAGAAAATGCTGAATTGCCAGAATATAGGACGATGACTAAAGAAGAAGTTATGTTTATAGATGAACTTCGCAAAGATAAATTAGTTTATGAAATCCTATTTGAAGATCCTAAACGCGGTTCTGATTTAGTAAAAAAACGAATTGGATAACTAACTGTAAAAACAGTTAGTTTTTTGTTAAAGAAAATTTAAGTTTATTCATATATTTTAAATGGGTGAAGTAAATTGAAACTTTTTAGAAATATTGGAATTATTGCTATTGTAATGTTTAGTTTTTTTTATACAGAAAAAATTGCTAGTTATATGTTAGAAAGTAATGAATTATATAAGCAGATTGAAGATGAAAAAGATAATTATGAAATTGCTAGTGTGAATGCTTTTATTGAAGGAAATTATATTATTCCTGGTTTAAATGGGTATGTAGTTGATGTAAAGGATAGTTATTATAATATGAAAGACATGGAAATATTTAATTCATATTATTTAATGTATGATATAAATTACCCTGATATTTCTTTAAATAGTAATATAGATAAAATAATAAAAAAAGGAAATTCTTTAAAATCAAGTGTTGCTTTTATATTAGAATATGATTCCAAAATTGTCGAATTTTTTGCTAATAATAATATTGCAGCAAGTGTTGTGGTTACTATGGATAATTTTAATCAAAATTCTAAATTAGAACAATTAAATGGAGAAGTTAATAATTTTAATGATTTAGATGCCCTTTTAAACAAATATACAAATAATCCTAATGTTTGCTATGTTACCGATAATAATTTGGATATTTGTAAAAAGAATAGTAAGTATTTAGTTAAAACAGATAAAATTATAAATAATAGTAGTGTTATAGGTATTAAAAATAATATCGAAAGTGGTGATATATATTACGTTAGTAAAAATACAGATACTAAAAATATTCAGTTAATTATTAATAGTATTATTTATAAAGATTTAGAAATAGTAGAAATAAGTGAACTTATAAGCGAAGAAAGAAGTTGATTTAAAATAGGTTTTTTGGTATAATTTAGTTACCGAAGAACTTATTTTTTAATTTTTTAGAAGGTGATTATGTTGAGTAAAATAAAGATTTTTGGTTTGGGAGGACTTTCGGAAAGTGGGAAGAACTCTTATGTTATTGAAGTGGATGATGAAATCTATGTATTTGATGCTGGTATAAAGTTTGCTAGTGGTAATTTGCTAGGAATTGATTATATAATGCCAGATTTTAATTATTTGGTAAGAAATCGTCGAAGAATCAAAGGGTTATTTATAACTCATGGACATAAAGAAAATATGGGAGCAGTTGCGGATTTACTTAAGGATATACCTGAACTTAAGGTATATGCAACAAAATTTACAAAATTTGAACTTATGGAAGATGGGGTAAATGAAGCAAATATTATTATGATTAAACCTCATAAAAAGATTAATTTTGGATCTGTTTCAATTTTTCCAATTGCAGTTGCTCATAGTTGTCCTGATGCTGTAATGTACGTTGTTAATACTAAAGATGGAGCAATTTGTTATACAGGAGATTTTATAATTGATCCTAGTATGCAAGGGGCATATGATATGGACTTGGGTAAAATTGCTTATGTAGGTAAACAAGGTGTTTTATGTTTGTTATGTGAATCAACTTTTGCAGAAAAAAGCGGTCATACTTCACCAAAACATCGGTTGGTAGATTTTTGGTCATATGTTATTAATCATCATGATAAACGTATTTTGTTTTCAGTTTTACCAAGTCATTTATATACAATTGCAGAAATTTTTGAAGCTGCCGCTAATAGCCATCGAAAAATTGTAATTATGGGTAAACGGTTACAAAATGTAGTTAATTTTAGTAAAAATGA
>CALVUU010000087.1 GCA_944363655.1 uncultured Bacilli bacterium
TGAGGGATTGTAATACTCCTATAATGTATAATATAAATTTTGGTCATGCATCACCTAGGTGTTTTTTGCAATATGATGCAGAAGTTACTGTTGATTATGATAAGAAAACTATTTTTATTAAATCTAATAAATTAACTTTGTAATAGTGTTACTTCAAAACTAGTAGCAAAATAGGCCTTTTTACATATTTTAATGTAGAGGTGAATATTATGAATGAGCGAAGAGTAACTGGTGTGGTTGTTGATGCTGGACACCCGAGTGAGATTAAACCCAGTATAAATAGAACTAGTTGTAGCAAATTATAATCTATAAAAATTAATAATAAATAAACTAAATACTTTTTAAAGAAAGTATTTTTTTGATGGTATAATATATATGAGGCGATGTAAATGGATAAATTAACAATGTTTTTGAAAGAAAATAATACACCATTTGATATTGGAATTATAAATAATGGTTATTATCATAAATTACCAAAAACTTTTAAAGACAAACAAGTAATTAGATTTAAGTGGAAAAAGAATTCAATTAATAAATTATTATCCAATTTAACTAAAATAGGAATAATATTAAAAGAAAATGCTTTAGGATATTATAATGCGTTATATGATATAGAAGGAACAAACAATCAAATTTTTGTAATATATGCTGTTGATTCACATGTTCAACTTCCTAAATTATTATTGAAAAACTATAGAACAGGTGATAATTTGTTTTATTTAAATACTTCATCTAATAAAATTATAAAAAGTTCTGCCGGAAAGTATAATACTAGTTTTGGATATTATTCATTGGCATTTGAAGAATATTTGAGTGTAAACTATGAAAAAATAATTTCTAGTATTATAAAATTATTTATTCCATTTATAAATCAAGAGGTAACAACTATTACATTAAAAGACTTAAATAAAAATATTAATAAATTATTTTTTATGGCACTTATCAGAAATCCAAAGTATATAAAAGAAATAAATGAACATAGCTTAACAGCTCAATTATTTGATGGTGGATATGATGCCGAATATTTAGCAATAACAGGAGAAAAAATGAACACCAATTTTATTAAGGGATATACTCCTGTACCTTTAGTTAATACAACAAATAAAAACTTAGTAACAATTAAATCACTTGTTTCAAATTTATATATTTATGGTGGAATTGAGTGTATGGTGATGTTATTACATCCAAAAATTGCAATAGCGTTAGTTCCAAATGAATATTATAAAAAAATGATTGATGAGCAAGGACAACAAACTTATTTACAATTGAACGAAGAAAATGCTTTAATTAGAATGAATAAACAAATTTATAATTGTGCAAAATTTAATAACGATGGTGTAATTGGTATAAAAGAAGATTTGGATGACCTAATTGAATATATTAATAAGCAAGGTGGTAAGGATGAACATAAGAAGTGATTTTAAGGAGATATTAAATTATGCACATATGTGGAATTGGGCACCAGATATAGCTTTAATGCAAGAAATATATAATGATTATGACAATTCATATTCTATATTAACACCATTTGCATATTGTTATCTTGAGGAACTAATTAGATCAACAACATCGGAATATGGAAGAGATTACGTAGATTCAAAAGGGAACCCTAAAAAAAGAAAAACGGGGATGGCATTATTAAATTTAGCAATTGAAGAAAATAAAGATAATCTTGAATATATAGAACTATTAAATGAGATGAAAAAATATTTTAAATTATCTACATCATTAGATAATGGAGATAATAGAAATAGTGTCAATCATGGTTATATGCATCCGAGATTTTGGACACAAAATTCGTTTGAATATTTAATTCATGATATTGCAAGATTATCAAAATATTCAAAATTTTAGCAACCAAAAATGGTTGCTTTTTTATGCGTAAAGAAAGGAGAAACGATATTATGAATTTAAATTATGCAATATTTAGAAGTGAACCAATATATACTATAAATGATTTAGCACAAATAGGATCACATAATAAAAGAGAAAAGAAAGCTTATCAATCAAATCCAGATATCAAATTAGAATTAACACATAATAATATTGAATTAGTACCCTTAACTGAAAAATATGTTAAGGGTTTTTATAACTTAACTAAAGATTATAAAAAAGAACATGATGAAAGGATGAAAACTGAAAGAGAGGATAGAAAAAAGACATTTAAACAAATGTTAGATAGATCTAATAATGTAATAGCTGATGAATTAATGTTTACAGCAACTAATGAGTTCTTTAAGAATATGAATAAGGATGATATTAAAGAATGGGCAGATACTTGTATGGAATTTGTTTATAATGATTTAGGTTATAAGAAAGAACAAGTTTTACATGCAACAGTTCATATGGATGAAAAAACTCCTCATGTACATTGTGTAGTAGTTCCTTTAATTAAAAAGTATGATAAAAGAACTAATACTGAAAGATATACTATATCTAAAAAACAATATATAAGAGATAAGATACACCTATCAGAGTTACAAGATAAATACCATAAAAGACTAACCGATAAAGGATATGATTTGGAAAGAGGTATTAAAGGTAGTGATAGAAAACACATTAAAATTAAAGAATATAAAAGAATCAATAGAGAACTAGAACAAAAAATTAATGTCAGATCCGATAGACTTACTAAAGAATTTGAGGAACTAGATAAAAAAATGGGATCTTCAAAAAATGTTCCATTTGATAAAAAGCATATTCTAATTGATAAAGATACTTTTGATACAATGAATAAGGTTATTAATGAATCTAAAAAAATAAAGGAATTAGAGCCTAAAATAAAGCAAGTTTT
>CALVUU010000088.1 GCA_944363655.1 uncultured Bacilli bacterium
TGCATTCCCATTGATTCAGTTCTAGCTTCTAATTTTTCTTTTACTTTACTTTCATGACCAGAATAAGTATTTACTACGTACCATTGTTTTTCCATTATCCAACCCATCCTCTAATTAATGACATTATTAAGTTTAATCCAATAAATATTAAGCATAAAAATGCACAAAATATTATTGTTGAAATAGTATATTTTAAAACTTCTTTACCACTTGGCCATTTGACAAGTTTCATTTCTTTACGAACTTGTTTAAAATAGCCTTCACTAGGCTTTTTTGCTTGTTTACGTTCTTTCTTTTTCTTGTTTTGTTTCTTCTCTTTTAAATCTTTTTTAGACACTTTCTTTTCTTCTTTTGTCATGTTTAAAAACCTCCATTTAAAAAAACACTTTCGTGTTCATTAGTAATATATCATAAACACTAATTAATTTCAAGTAAATTTGGAATCGTTTTTAACTTATTTTTTATTCTTTGAATAGCATTATCTATTTGTTTAGGATTTTTATTTAATATTTTAGCAATATCATTATATTTAAAATTTTCTAATAAAAGAGCATATACTTCGTATTCAAGTGTTGATAGTTTTTTACTTATACAATTTATTAATTCTTTATTTTTCTCTTCATATACCATAGATAATAAGGGATCTTTTTTATTGATAAAATTATTTTGGAAAGGATTTTTTTCATAAGAATAATCTAGAGGTAAAGATTTATTATAGTATTGCTCTTTTATTGAACTTCTTCTTTTTATATAGTAATTTATTCTTTTTCTTATTACCACAGTAGCAAATGTTACAAATGAAGTTGTAGTACTTTCATTATATTTATTTATAGCATCATTAAGACCATTTAAACATTCATTATGAATATCTTTAATATCAATATTTAAAATTTTTATGGCATTATATTTTTTTGATATAAGTAATTTTATTAATTTATCATATTTTTGATAAAGATAGTTTTGCGCTTCTTCATTTTGTTCTTGGGCAAGATAAACTAATTCGTAATCATTCATTTTCTTTTTTCATTTGATAAATTAATATTCCAGCAGCAACTGAAGCGTTTAAACTTTCAACTTTTTTGTTTATGGGAATGCTTACTAAAAAGTCACTATTTTCTTTAACTATATTACTTATACCTTTACCTTCATTGCCTATTACTAAAACCCGTTTGCCACTGTAATCAATATGGCGATAATTTTCACCATGCATATCAGCACTATAAATAAAATATCCTTGTTTTTTTAGCTTATTTATGGCATCTACTAAATTACTTACCATTATTATTTTGACATAGTTAATTGTTCCAACACTTGTTTTAATAACAACATCTGTTACTTTCACTGAACGATCTTTCGGTATTATAATAGACTTTATTCCTGCCGCAGCACAGGTTCTAATAATTGCTCCAAAGTTATGAGGATCTTCTAAGTGATCGAGCATTACAACAAAATCCCCTTCTAAGTCATTTAGAGAATAATAATCATAATCATATATATCAATAATAACTCCTTGATGATTTTCCTTAGTTAATTTATTTAATACATGATTATCAGTTTTTTCATATTTTATTTTGTGATTCTTGCAATATTCAATTATTTCCGTTCGCGACGTCATAACTTTCTTAATTTTTTTACTATCTAATTCTTTTAATACATTTACACCATATGCTAACATAAATACCTCTCTTTTTTATTAATTATAACATAAGATAACTAAAAAAATTGTCGTTATTTGTAATTAGTAGCCTTCTACTAATAAAAAGATGTAATAAATGATAAAAATAACAAGCATAATTATGGATTCTTTTTTATCAATCGTTTTTTCACTTCTAGCAAATAAAAATAAAAGAGCAGAAGATAAAAATACGGCGATGATATCAACAATACCAAAACCTGTTAATAAAACATTACCATAAATAATTACAGGTAAACCTAAAACTATACAAATATTAAAAACATTTGTCCCAATAATATTACCTATTGCTATATCAAATTCTCCTTTTTTAGCACTAGTAATAGTCATGACCATTTCAGGAAGACTAGTGCCAATAACGATTACAAACATGGTGATTAGTTTTTCACTGATGTGAAGACGAGTTGCTATTTTGCAAGCAGATTCGACGATTAAATCACTACTATAAACTATTAAAATTATAGATATAATAATAATTATTATTGCTACCCAAGGAGAGTATTTTATTTTGGCTATTTCTTCTTTAGAATAATCACTTTTTTTAAATAAAAGTTGAATTAAATATACTACAAATAAACCAAATAATAATAACAAAATTATACCATCCGAACGAGAAAAAGTATCACTAGTATAAGGATTAAAAATGCTATCAAGCATAAGAACTGCAAAAACAGAGGTTATTATTAATAAAATTGGTAATTCTTTTTTGATGGTAGCATGTTTTACTTTTATAGGTCTAATGAATGACGCAAGACCTATTATTAACAAAACATTTACAACACAACTACCAACAACATTAGCAAATGCTATTTCACCATTACCACTACTAACACTTTGAAAAGATATAGCAATTTCGGGAGCACAAGTACCAAAAGCTGCAATAGTTAAGGCAATAAGCATTTTAGGAACTTGTAACTTTAATGCTAGAGCTGATGATGCATCTACTAAAAAATCTGATGCTTTTATAATTATAATAAAACCTATTATTAACAAAAGTATTTGCATAGTACCACCATAAATTAATTATACAATAAACTGTTTTTAGATGAAAGAATTTTATTTTAGTAGTTAACAATTTTTTAATTATTACAAATACATAAAAATATGTTATACTTATGGTGAGGTAAGATATATGGATAATTTAAATAATCAACAACAAGTTTTGGATATGACACGAGTAATGAATTATAAAAAACATGCAAAACAATTATTTATACCAGTTTTGAATGATTTCAAATTGAAAATGACAAATTTCTGATGGTTATATTGAAGATGGTCAATTTGAAGACAGAATAAACAAAGTAATTAATAATAGTAAGCAATTTATGATTAATAGCGGATGTGAAAATGTTGATGGAAGTTTTATATATCACAGTTAAAGCCTGGAATTATTGATTTAGAAAATGATTCTATAACACTTTCATTAGATAATTTAATGAAAATATTAATGGACAATATAAAATATAAAAATTAATATTTATGACGAGGAGTACTCGTCTTTTTAAATGTTCTAACGTTTATTTTTTTCTTTTAGTTGTTCCCAATTTTTTATCCATACGCCTTTTTGTTTAGGGACATTATCAATATTTTTATCCAAAAAGAATACTATAACTAATAAACTTATAGGTAAAATACCTAATAAAATATCCCATATACTAGTAATACCAATTTTATTTTGATATTCGACCAAATAAATAAGATATGATAATACTCCAAGTAAAAATCCTACATAATTACGCATTGCTACTAGGAATCGAGAAAATTTACTTTTTTGAGATTTAACTTGAGCATTTTTTGTTTCATATTTTATATCAATATTTGGTTCTAAATATACTATTAAATAAGCACTAATCCTAGCAACATTCGTCTTATAATGGGATATTCTACCTGTAAATGGTATTATTATACAAAAAGAAATTAAAAATAAAAAAGGAACTTGCAGATTAGCAGTAATTGCAAAGGTAAGAATAGTTGAAACTGCTGTAACCATGAATGTTGCTAAGGAATTATCTCTTTCAATACAATTTTGAATCTCATCTCTTAGCATCTTATACTCTTCTAATTTACTTTCTTGTTCAGTCATTGTATTACCTCATTTCGCAATAATATTTTATCATTAAATTATTGAGACGTAAAGTAATTAAGTGAATATGGTGTTTGTTTAATTAATTACAAATTCATTTTTATCACCCAATATTATATGCAAAACAAAAAAATTATCAACTAATTCGACCACTTTTCGACCACACAATTTAAAAATCTTAAAAAACGAACTATCACTAGTTCGAGGAATTATCAATCTGGTGCTGGAAGCCGGGATTGAACCAGCGACCTATGCGTTACGAGGGCATTGCTCTACCAACTGAGCTATTCCAGCACAAATTAATTTTAGCAAATATATAAACAAAATTCAATTACTTATGATAAAATATGTATTACTGGGTGATAATATGTTTAAAAATACAATAGATAATAAAAGATATTATACTTTAAATTGTTTTTTTAGAAAAAAGTTTGGTTCTAAAGTATTTAAAGTTCCTTTAGATATTGGGAGTAGTTGTCCTAACGTTTGTAGTGGGGGATGTATATATTGTAGCGGTAGAAGCGCATCTAATATAAGTGATGGAAATTTAGATATAGTTGCTCAATTTAATAAAGCGAAAGATATTTTGGAAAAAAAGTGGCCAAATAGTTTATATATTGCTTATTTTCAATCAGGAACAAATACTTATGGAGATATAACTAAATTTAAAAGTTATGTTGATAACCTATTAGTTATCAACAAAGTTGTGGGAATATCTATTGCTACTAGACCAGATGCTTTAAGTGATGAGTGGTTAGATTACTTAAGTGTGCTAAATAAGCATACCTTTTTGACTATTGAATTAGGACTGCAAAGTAGTAATGAAAAAACTCTTAAATATATTAATCGAGGTCATGATGTAAAATGTTTTACTGAGACTTTTAAAAAACTTAAAGAAAGAGGAATTTTTACTGTTGCTCATATTATTAATGGATTACCTAATGAGTCTTTAGATGATATGTTAAATACAGTTAAATATTTAAATAACTTGGGAATAGATGGAATAAAGATTCATATGTTATATATTGCTAAAAATACAAAATTAGCAAGTATCTATGAAAATACTAAGTTTCATGTATTAAGTCGCGAGGAATACGTCGATATTGTATGTAAAGAATTAAGATATTTAAATGAAAATATAGTAATTGAAAGAATCACTGGAGATCCAATAGTATCAGAATTAATTGAACCTAAATGGTTAATTAAAAAGTTTTGTGTTTTAAATGAAATAGATAAAGAAATGGTCAAAAGAGATATTTATCAAGGAGATCTCGTTAATTTTTGACCGTTTCTTTTTTGTTTGTTTAAAAATTCTCTTATTTTTTTATGAGCCCTAGCAGTTCTAGCCATACTTAACCACTCTTTAGTTGGGCCATCAGCATTAGAATCAGTAATAATTCTAATAGTATCGCCATCTTTAAGCTCATAATCATAATTTACTGATTTACCATTTACTATGGCAGCAACCATAGCATCACCAATATCAGAGTGAATTCGATAAGCAAAATCAAGAGCTGTTGAACCTTTAGCTAAATCATCTATTAAAATACCGTCTTTAGTAAAAACATTAATTTTTTCTGCAAAAACTTCATCTTTTATAAGTTCAACAAATTCTTGGTTACTACTTGCAAGCTTATTTATCTCTAAAACTGCTTTATAAAACTGATAGTTTTCTTTTAAGGCTTCTTGCATTTTTTTAGCACCAACATCTTCATCACCATGCCAAAAATCAGTTATACCATATTGAGCCACCTTTTCCATACCTGCGGTTTTTAGTTGCATTTGGAATATTTTACTTTCGGGTCCAATCACGGTAGTATGTAGGGCTTGATAATGATTAGGTTTTGGGATACTTATATAATCTTTAAAATATTGCGTTAAAGGTTTAAATGTTTCATGCACATGTCTTAAAGATAAATAACAAGCATCAATATCATCTAAAATAATTTTAAAGGCTAGGAAATCGTGAATATCTTCAAGAGATTCACGTAACATTAAACTTTTAAAAATACCATAGACATTTTGTAAACGGAATTTTATAGTATTGGGAATACCTTTTGCTAATAAAACTTCATTCATTCTTCTTGTTACTTCTGTAACTAAATTTTGGGAATTTTCATTATATCTATTTCTAATTTCTGTATATTTATTATATTCATCAGGTTTTAAGAACATAAAACACTTATCTTCTAGATCACATTTGACATTATATAAACCTAATGCCTCAGCAATGGGAACATAAATACTTAATGTTTCCATTGCTTTCATGTGTTGCTTTTCCGGATTTTTCTTATATTGTAAAGTCATCATATTATGTAATCTATCTGCAAGTTTAATTATTAAAATACGAACATCTTTGTTCATTCCTAATATAAGCTTTCGTAAATTGGCATTATTAGAAGATGTTTTACTATTAAAAGATGCTCTAGTTAAATTAGTTACTCCCATAACTAAAGTAGCAACAGATTCTCCAAACTCTGTTGCTATTTCTTCTTTAGTTGTATTGGTATCTTCAATAACATCATGTAATAAACCAGCACAGATAGTATCTGTGTCAGCATTAAGTCTTGCAAGAATTATTGCTACCGCTAAAGGATGCGTGATGTATTCTTCTCCACTTTCTCGATATTGCCCAGTATGCTTTATAAAAGCATACTCATAAGTCTTACGAATCTTTTCTAATCCTGTAATATTATAACGAGAAACTGTATTTAATAAATTTTCTAAACTATATTCCATCGACGCCACCCCATTTCTTTATTTGCTTAGTAATATACACCATTTTAAGAAAAAAGTCAAAATATTTTGCATAATATTATTACGGGTGATTATGTGAATAAATTAGATATTAATTTTAGAAATTTAGTAAATAGTTTTAAAATATTAAGTAAAGATAAGATTTTAGAAAGTATTAAAGATACTTATTTAAAAATAGATGACTTTAATAAACATGCTATCGAAAATTTCTTAGGACAATTTAATTACTGGGGAAAACTTAATTATGAAAAAGAAGAATATGAAGAGTTAGAAAAAAGAGCAGAAGTTTTAAAAAATCATGTGAATGACTTTGCTGTTTTTTATAATAAATTAGAAGATTATCGTTCTAAGCAAGTATTATATGGAATATTAAACTATTGGTATAATAATGATTTTAATAATTTAGACATAGCTCGAGAAAATAGTTTTAGGCAATATTTTGATTTAGATTTGATTAAAGTAAATAAAGATGAAGTATATATAGATGTTGGAGCGTATACGGGGGATACTATTTTAAGTTATATAAATTACTTTGGAAAATATAAAAGAATATATGGATATGAAATTACTTTGGATAGTATTAAAACAATGCAAAATAATTTAAAAGATTATCCTAATATAATAATTAAAAGAAATGCTTTAGGAAGTGTTTATAAAGAATTTTATATAGCTAGTAATGAGACAAGTGCATCTGCTAATACAATAACTAATATAGGAGTTGATAAAGTAACTTCTGTTACTTTAGATGATGATATTAAAGAAAAAGTAACTTTAATTAAGATGGATATTGAAGGAAGTGAAGAACAAGCTTTAATTGGAGCTATAAACCACATAAAAAAAGATACACCAAAACTATTAATTGCGGTGTATCATAATCATGATGACTTATGGAAGTTACCAAAACTTATTAATACTATTAATCCTAATTATAAATATTATTTAAGATATTTTGGAAATAAGTATTATCCTACTGAAGTTGTACTTATGGCTTTGCCTAAATAATTGTTAGTAATTTTTTAGTAATTTCAGTGATTATTAAGTCTTTATTTTCTTTTCTATTTTGTTTAGTTGCTAGTAGATCAAAGTTATAATATTGGTTATTATCTGCATCATAAATACTTATAAATATTTGATTATCAGCACCAGTATTATTAAATCTATCTACTCTATTTAATTTACCTGTTATACCTATACCATAGTTGGCATTTGCAAACTTAGCAATGTTAGTACTCATTTCAATGGCTGTTTCCATACTATAAACACTATATTTTTCTAATACTTGGGAGTCTACTCCCATTTTTATTTTGAATTCGTTAGAATAAGTAACAGCACTAAACTTTAATACTTCACTAGCTCCTTCAATATTAGTTATAGCATTTACCACACCTCCACCAGTACAAGATTCCATAGTGGCAATAGTTTTATGCTTTTCGGTTAATATTCTTACAACTTCATCCATTTTCTTTCTCCTTTTTATATTCTTCTTTAGTTAGATAGTAAACAATTAAATCATCCTTGTGACCGTTTTTATCATTAACTCTACT
Source organism: uncultured Bacilli bacterium (assembly GCA_944363655.1). The sequence continues at coordinate 8,078 of CALVUU010000088.1, forward strand.
ATGTAAAATTGTTTCATATTTTAAACCAGCTTTAGCCATGACTTTTCCACTAGCAGGATTTAGGCTCATATGTTCTGCCCAGACGACATCAGCATCAGCTTCATCAAATAAAAAGGCTTTTACTCTTTTCAAGGCTTCTGTTCCATAGCCTTGATTCCAGAATTTTTCACCATAGCAATATCCGATTTCACAAGTTCCAAATTGGATAAATTTCTTGCTAACATCAATTGTTCCAATTACTTCATGATTTTCCTTTAATTCCACTATCCATCGAAATGTTTTAGGGTCATTGTATTCTTCTTCCCATAAAGAATATAATTTTTTAGTTTCTGCAACATCTTTGTGTTTTTCCCATGCAACGTATTTGGCAACATTATCATTGCTGCACCAGTTATTATAAGCAGATTGCGCATCAGCAATAGTTACTTTTCTTAAAATTAATCTATCAGTTTCTAAGGTTTTTGTTCCAATAAATTTCATATTATTCTCCTTTCAATATCCACTCACCGTCGTTGGGCACGATGATATTTTTTACTTTTAATTTTTTGGCTTCTTTAATTGTTTCACTGAACATATGAGAAGTTATAAATTTATGTTCAGGATATTTGATGGCAAGTTTTTTAATATCATCAATCCCCATGTGAGATTCATTACCTAGAATGAAACTACAATCACAAATAAGATAGTCACAGATACTAGCCATGTATTCAACATTATCACAATAACCTGTATCTCCAGTAAAACCAACAGTTAAATCTTTGCTTTTAAAAATATAACCATAGGCTGGTTTGAAATCACCATGACTTACTTTTACTCTTGATACTTCGTAATCATTTATTACAAAGTTAGCACTAAAATTATAAGTTAAATTAAGTCTTTTTAAGACTTTTTTGGAAGAGTTAGGAAAACCTAACTTAAATAATGTTTCTATCTTTTTTCTTCCCGGTTTAGTACAATAAATATTTACATCAATTCATCTTCTTTACTTTTTTTAAGAAGATAAAAAGGAATATCAAAAAAGTGATCACCATGAAAATGAGTTATTAAAACATGGTCTATATTTTCGGCTTTAATCCCAAGATTATATAAATTTTTGCAACTCCCATTGGGCATATCAATCAAAATATGATCATCAATTAAGTAACTAGCACTTGCCTCTTTTTGCAAAATGCCACCGGAACCAATTATTTGTAATTTCATATTTAAACCTCACTTTCAAAAATTAATTTATCAATAAATACTTATTTTTTAGTAATACATGAATATCAAATATAAATAATATTTTTAAATTATCTTCCTCCATAATTAAAATAAAATGGATTTAATATTAATGAATAATCATCCGAACGCATATCTATATAACCTATAATAAAATCTCTAGGTATTATATAATTAGCATCTTCTTCTTGATTCCACTCATATAAGTCATTTTTAGTAACCAAGTAGTCTATATCTTCTTTTTCACAACCAATTATAACCATTTCATCAGTATTTCTTATATTATTTCCCCTTTCTCCTTTAATAAAGTTATAAGGGTCTTTAATCATTTCTGGTGTTATTTCTATTGTAGTGCTCCATAAATGTTTATCGGTCATTAAAAGACCTTCTTCGATAATTTTATCTCCATTTCCTTGTCCTGTTATATGATAAAAATATTTCATATTATCAAAATCTAAATTAGAAAAAAAATCTATTATTGATATATCCATACTTATAATCCTTTCTATATTAATTATATCACAAATTATTTTTTAGCATTAGCTTTTCGATGAAATACAAAAGCAATTAAGACTGGAATACAAATTGCTACAGGTATTAAATAACGCATATGAGCATTTAATGGGGAAATTAGACAAACAATAATTCCCATGTATAATGGAGTACAATAAACTAATAATTCATAGTATTTTTTATATAAAAGATAAATTGTTATAGCAATTAATGCCCAAGTATATGTTGAGCAATAATAAATCTTGCCAAGGATAGGAATGTTACTTAAGGTATCACTCATATTATATATAAACTTGCGAGCTGCCCTAGTTAATGAATTAAAAGAGATATCAAGATATCCAGTATTTACTCTAGTATTATCTTCTATTTCAAAGAAACCTAAGCCTTCTTCGATACTATTAAGCTTACCCGGATAAAAATAACCATAAGTATTATTTAAAGTGGCATCAATATAAGTTCCAGGGTGTTTTAAAAACATTGTAAACCATGCTTTAAAATAGTTTAATAATTCTTCAGTAGTTGCATTACTTTTAAATTTCCACTTTATTGGATCACTTTTATTAGGATTGTATAGCTCTCCTAATTCAGTGATATCTACAGTAAATAAATTTTCTATTGCTTCTTTTTCTTCTTCATTTAAATCATCAGAATAATTTTTCAAATATCTAGCGGTTTGTTGTAAAGGAATTGACAACTTTTCTCTACTTGATGCATGATTTACATCGAGTACTTGATATATTAAAATATTATAACCTATTTGAAATACAATTATTATACAAAATATAATAGACATTCTTTTAAATATTAAAGTAACTTTCTTACGATAATATAAAATTAGAGTAATTAATGATATAACAGCAATATAAATACCTGTATTGCGTAATAAAATTAATAAAATATAAAGAAATGTTAATATTATATATGTAGATTTATTATGATTATTTTCTAATACTAAGTTATTATATTGAAAGACAAATATTAGTAAACTAGTTAAATAAAATAAAGTATCTTTTATATAAGTTACAGAATATAAAGATAATAATGGGAATAAAGCATAAAAAACAATTATAATATTGAATAAAAAGTTAGGTATTTTTAGCTTAAATAAAACTTTTATAGTATATGAATAAACAAAGGCATTAAAAAGCATTTGTATAATTATAAATAAAGATATACCAAAATTATCATTTATTAAAAATCGACCTAAATCAGTAATAAGACCCATTATAACGCTCAATAAAACAGGGTGATGATTGGACATTGTCCTAATGCCATAATACATATCAAGTTGCCAAAACCCATCCCAAGTAACAATACCTGGATAAAAAATAATAAAATAAATAAGACTAATAGTAAATGTTAAAATAAACATCGATAAAAAAGGATGTCTTTTAAAGATAGAAAGTTTATGAGGTTTGTGATATTTATAATTATCAAGATAAGAATATAAAGAAAAAATAACGAGCCAAATTAAAGAAAAGTAAAAAATGAAAGAAATTAAAATAGTAATTATTTCTATTGGTTTATTAAAAGGAATAAAAATAGAAGAGTATTTATTATAAATATACCCTATTACCATAAATAATGCCAAGATAATAGAAGTAATAAAAGAATATTTTTTTGCCTTTTTCTTGTTCATAAATATCGCCATAAAAATTGTACTATCTAGTTATAGTTTAGTCAATATTGACTTATATATAACCGTATTTATTATATTTATTTTTTCTTAGTTAAAATTAATTTCCTTATTGGCATCATCTACACCAACAGCAGTATAAATATTTATATAATATCTAGCATCAAGAGTATTATTACCATTATTAATGTGTCTTATTTCTATTACCACCATATTTTGACCTTGATACATATCTGGTACATCTTCAGAAATGCCAACACTATATTTCTTTCTATCTAACGCTTCTTCATTATTATTTAGAAAATAATCAAGGGCCATATCAGATAATTCTTTATTGCTATATGGAGTTTCTTCCTTATCGTCTTGAGGTGTTTGTTCTTCATTATCTTGATTATTTTCTGCTACTGATAATTCTTCCCATTTAAATATAGTTTTAGTAGTTCCGTCGGAAAGTGTATAGGTATCAACTAAAATACTATGATAAACCTCGCTGTAATAACCACCATCATTTAATACTCGATAACTTATTAAAGCTTTATTATTAAATATTCGGGCTTGGGCAGTATCTACTAATATTACTACTATAATAATAATTAATAAAATTACATTAAACTTAATTATTTTTTCATTCTTAACACCTATAATAATTATACTATATATTTTCATTCTTTATTGAATCAACTATATTTTTTTTCTTTATTTTACGAACACTAAACATAGTTATTAAGTATATTAAAACTAATATTATAATTACAGCAGCAATTAAATAATCAGTAGGATATGGAATTATCATTGATTTAGAAACTATATCCATCATTTTTAATGCTTCTCTTATAAACCATATGATAATCATGGATATTGGTATAGAGAAGAATAAAACTTTTATTCCTAAAAATGTTCCTTCAAGAATTAACATTTTATTTAAACCTTTTTTACTTAAACCAATACTTCTTAAGACTGAAAATTCTTTTTCTCTAGTCTCAATATTAGTATTTATAGAACTAAAAACTGTTGTAATACTTATTAAGGCAATAAATATTAAAATAGAATAAAGAATAAAAGCAATAGATATAGCTATCATTTTATTTTCATAATTCCAATATTCATAATTACTATACCCTATATTAATATTAGGATTTTTTTCTATTATTTTATTTATTTCTTTATCTAATTCTACATAATTTTGGGAATTAATAGCTATTTCATATAATCGATGTCTATTAACAGTACTAGGCATAGCATTTTTAATATATGTAAATGTATCAAAATCAACTATTAAACTAGGATTATTTAATTTAAAATATGAATATTCATTAGTTATATAAAAATTATTAATAGTTAAATATGGAGGATTATTAATATATTCATAAGTATCTGTATCAGAATTATATACACTATCATGAGTATTCAATTCTATTTGTAAATTAGGATCATTAATAAAAGCATCATAAGTAATAGATTCATAAGTATCAGGATCTTTAGCATAAGCATTATTTACTAATATACCAAAATAATTATTAGAAATATTAAGTTTTTTCAAATAATCATTGTAGGTTTTGTCATCTAATCCATAAAGTTGAATATAGTAGTAATTATCAGAAGAATTTCTAGAAATAAATTCTTGGGTTAAATATTCTTGATTACTGAAGTATAAGTAATCACTTTGATAAATTACTATTTCATCTATTCCTGGAATATTGTATATTTCTTGTAATAGTTCAGGATTAGATGTAGGTATTTGGATGTATATATCATATTCTTCTTCAAAATCTGTTGCATAATTTACTAAAATATATTTTATTAATGTAGCAAACGTTATAAAAAGAATGACCGATATACATAAAGAAATGGTACTAGATGTAAACTTATGACGATTTCTTTTCATATTTTTATATGCTACTTCGCCTTCAACTCCAAAAATTTTTTTAATTAATGGATAATTTTCTTTACTTTTCCTTATTTTATAAACATTATTTAAACGTATAGCTTCCATTGGAGTTACTAAACTTGCTTTTAAAGCGGGATATAAAGCGGATGCAAATATAGTAAGTAAAATAAAAATTAAAGAAATTATTATAAATTCGGGATATAGATAAAGTTGATAGGGAACAATTAAATCAACAAGAATTTTGTTAAATATAGCAAGTATACCTGCAACTAAAAGAAAACTTAATAAAATTCCTAGAGGTATTGCTATAATACTTAACATACCAGCTTCAAGCATAACCATTTTAAATATTTGTTTTTTACTGGCTCCGATACTTCTAAGTGAACCAAATTGTTTTTTACGTTCTGATAGACTTATAGTAAAGGCATTACGTACTATTAAAATACAAAATACGCTTACAACTATTAAAATGGTAGCAAATATAGCATAAACACCAAACTTCATACTTGGTAAATGAAATTCACCATTTGCTTGCAATAAAGAATCATTTATTACAGCATTATCATAAATAATTGCTCCTCCAGGATTAGGTATTTTTGATAAATTAAAAGAACTGGCAATTTTCTCAATTTTACTATAAGCATCTCTAGTTGATTTTAGGGTTATTAAAAACGTTGTTTTAGAAGAATCACTAAATATACCACGGGTGTAAGCATAAAAAGTATCACCATCATATCTTTCATGATTTAGAGGAGAAGTAGAAAATATACCGACGATTTTTTGATTATTTATAAAATCATTGATGGTATAATTTCCTTTTTGAGAAAACTCTGATGATATTATAATTTCATTATTATTACTTGGAAAACTTCCTTGTAAATCAAGGAAAAATTGTTTAGAATTTTCAGAAATTGTCATATATTTTATTTGATAATCATTAAAAGTTATTGTATTTATTTCTTGCATTAGAGCAATCTCTTTTATGTCTTGGTTGTTATTTAATTTATCTATAATATTATAATCTATTTCAAATAATTTTAGATGTTGAGGTCCGGAATATTGGATTGTTTCATCAACAGTTTTCTTTCTAATAGTTGATGCTCCAAGACCTAGTGAAAAAATAAGAGTAGTCATTAAAACAATACTTATTATTGTAATTAAAGATTTCTTTTTATTTAATATTAAGTAACGATATGTAAGTTTATTTAGGATTTTCATCATAACACCTTATCACTAATTATTTTGCCATCGGCGATGGTTATAATTCTTTTGGCGTATTTGGCAAGTGCCTCATCATGAGTTACCATAATTATAGTTTGATCAAATATTTCATTGGCACTTTTAAGTAATTCCATTACTTCAATACTGTTTTTGCTATCCAAATTGCCTGTCGGTTCATCCGCAAGAATTATGCTTGGTTTAGTTATAAGGGCTCTGCCAATGGATACTCTTTGTTGTTCACCACCGGAGAGTTCATTTGGTAAATGTTTAAGACGATTTTCTAACTTTAAAAGTTTAATTATTTTATCAAGATATTCTTTATCAACATTTTGTTTGTCAAGATCTATGGGTAAAGTTATGTTTTCCTTGACGTTAAGAGTAGAAATTAAATTGTAAAATTGATAAATTATACTTACTTCTGTTCTTCTTAAATGTGATTGGTCTTCATCATTTAGGGAATAAATATCAACATCATTTATTAACACTTTACCACTACTTGGCGTGTCTACTCCACCGATCATGTGTAAAAGAGTTGACTTACCAGAACCGGATGCCCCAAGTATAGCAATAAATTCCTTTTTTTCAACAGTAAATGATACATTATCAACTGCTTTAACCAATGTATCTTCCTTACCGTATGTTTTTGTTAAATTTTCAACTTTTAATATACTCATAATTACCTACTTTCTTTAATATGATTATACCTTATATTGCTGGCAATTTAAAGAAAAAGATTTACACTTAAAATTTAAATGTAAATCCTACAATTATTCATTAACTTCTAATTTTTCTAATAATTTATTAGCAATATCTTGGACTTTGGGATTTTTAGATAATCTTATTAATAATTCATGAGATTTAGGCGCTTCAGGAATCATGAATAATGATTCACGCATTAAGTCTTCGATAACTACTTTGTTAGAATGAATTAAGGCTTTAATTAGTTTGTTTTCTTCACTTTCTTCTTCGGTTAATAAACTCTTTAATATTTGGATTTCTTTAATTTTATTATCGGCGATTTTAAATAGTTTATCAACCACTTCTTTAGATTTAGGTTGAATTTTGGGCATAACATTAGGTAGCATTGTTATTGCTCTTGATGGACAAGCTTGAGCACAAGCACCACAGCCAATACATTTGGAAAAATCAATTTGCCCTGTTTCATTATTTGTTGCTCCGGTTGGGCAAACAAATAAACATAGACAGTCTTTGGTACATAATTTTAAATTACGATATGCATGACTAGACATTATTTCACCTCCATGATTTTTAGACTTGGAACTTTGCAAATTGGACAAACTGCTGGGGGAGTATCACCTATATAGACAAAGCCGCAGATATCACATACCCAAATTTTAGTATTTTTTAGATAATCTATACCTTTTTTTTCATAGTTATCTAAAATAGTTTTAATGATATTAGTAGTTTTACTAGCCCAAGTTAGGACTCTTTTACTACCGCGATCATTATATTTATCAGCAACTGCAAAAGCATCTTGGAATAATTGATTATCTTCATCAACTAATGTTTTTATATCACTAAAATTACCATTTTGGTTTTCAATTAATGCTTCATAATGCTTAGATAATTCTAAGAATAATTTTTGTTCATCTTCCCTATATTCTTTTTCTGCCCCTTTAGCTAAATTAGAACAAATATAAGCAATTTCAGCATTAGATAGTTCTCTTAAATCTTCATCTGATTCAATATTTTCGTTTTCCGCTATACTAACTACTTTTTCTTCTACTTTAGTTGGTTCTTCAACTACTTCTTCAAATAAATTTTTAGGTGCACCACATAAAGGACATTTCCAATCATCTGGTAAGTCAGCAAACTTTACACCTTCTTTTTCTTCATCATATATGTAACCACATATAGTACAACGATACTTCTTCATATAACCTCCATCTACATAAAGTATAACATATAACTTTAATTTCTTTGTATAATTTTTTCAAAAAAATATATACTAACAATGTAATACATAGTTGACATATAGTAATAACTATTGTATTATGAATTTACCGGAGCTTTGGCTCGTCTGGTCGATAGTTAGGTAGCGATTTTTTTAAATTAAGCGTGCTGTGTGTACGTCGCCCTAATTGGGAAAAAGTCACTTTGTGTGACTTTTTTTCTTTTATGTTATATCCACTTATATTTATCTTTATATGAAGACATAAATGTATAATCTTTAATATCGTTTTGAATTCTGCCAATGACAATACTAGGTAAAACATTTTGAGTTTTAGCAAAAGCATTAATTGTATTAATATTTAATTTACCTTCAGCTATAAATGTTTGATAATCATCCTCGTTTATTAAAAAGTTTCTAGCAAATAAATCAGCTTTTTTCTCAGTTTCACTATCAGTAAAATTGTAATCAATATATTGGTTATCAAAATCTTCATTTAATAAATGCCCCATTTCATGGAATAAAGTAAACCAAAAAATATCAGAAAATGATTGCTTAATAGTCATGCAAAGTATTACTTTATCTTTTTTTCTTTGGATGAATCCTTGGACTGGTGCTCCAGGAAAATGTTGAACTACTCTAAATACTATTCCACATTCAGAAAATATTTTTGTTAATTGAAGCATCATTTCATTGACATTCAAAACATTGTATTTTTTATATCGATACATTTATTTTTTAAAATTTCTTTATTAAAACTATTTTCAATATCAATATTTTCTGTTAAATATTCACATAGTCTTTTCCATGCATATAAGACATAGGTATTTACTTTTACCTTTTTTGATGCTCTGAAAGCCACTTGATCAAATGAAAGATTAGAGATTACTGTTAAATCATTAACCTCTAAAAATCTTCGCATTGTTAACACTTTTAGTGAATTATTTAAACGTTTATCAATAATATTATAATTTTCGCAATATTTAACTACATCTTTTAATTCATTAAATATTATAAATTCGTCTTCTTTTATATTATTTAATTTTTCTATTTCTAATATTTCTTTATCATAAATTCCTTGTAAATTTATCCAAAATTCTGTTGGTATATTAAACACATACTCTAATGCATTAGCAAATTTAGAAGATATACTTTTTTTGCCACTTAAAACTTCACTGATATGCTTAGCTTAATAACCAGTTCTGATTGCTAGTTTTTCTTGGTCCATATTTTTATCAATTAACAATTCTTTAATCGTTTCTCCAGGATGAACTATTAATTCAAGGGATAAGCCATTCGATTTTCCGTCATGATAATCTACCACTCTTTTTATGTCTACTATTTTACATTTTTCTAAAAATGAGAAATCAAGATTTTCAATTAATGGTTTTACTATTAATCTATAATTTTTATTTAAATACATACCATATAATTTGTCTAAATTACCCGTTAAAGGGTGAGGTTTTCCAATGCCATAACTAACATAATTTGGGATTGCTTACTTCAAGTTGCAAATTTAAACCTCCGTTCCTCAGTTACCTAATAGGTAATTTTGTTATATCATTTAACGATAATCAAAGTAATTATTTATGGCAAAATTATTTTGAAATCAACAAATTTACTTAATTCGATATACATTTCATCTTTATTGGCTAGAGCTTGCAAGCTTTTATGACGGATTGTTCCTGCAAGTAGGTCAGCTGCTTGGACAACATAACTGTTGGCGGAATTTTGATAACATAAAGCTAAAGTAAAATCTCCGTGGATAATCGGCGTTATAATACTACCATAATTATAATTAGATATACCATGTTTTAATTCTTCATACAACCCATCTTTTAAATTATAATAACCATTGTTTTTAGTTGCTTGTTCATCAATGTTAATAATTAGCTTCGTGTTTTGATATGCATTAATTTCATGATTTTTAATTAAATTTTTAACACTTTCTTTTATAACTCTTCTTAAAGCATAATCAATAAATCTACCTTTAGCCCCTTTGCTTTCTAGAATATGATTATAGACTAAATTATTATTGATAACCAAAGCAATTACACAATACTTTTTAATATAATTCATTAATCTTCTTTTATCAGATGCTTTTATGTTTGTATTTTTTATCTCGGGACATTTATGGTTACATTCTTTTTTACAATATTTACATCTAATACTTTTAATAATACTTCGATACTGGGTAATAAATTTATCTTTGTCTTTTTTAGATAAAAAAATTATACCGCCGTAGACACATACTTGTTCATGAGTTGATAATTTTCCAGAATCATCCATGTTAATATAAATTTCTTGTTGCATAAAAAAATTAGACCTCCCTTATACTTTTTCTAGCCTAATTACACGACATATTTCCATAATAAATGCTTTTAAGATAATTGTCAACTACCATGCAATAAATTGCATGGCTTGTTTTAGGTGCTGAAAGCACATTTAATGAGTAAACTCATCCCATTATTTTAAAATTATCTTCATATTCATCTTGTTGATTTTCAATATATTCCTTTATTGTTGATTGCATTACTGTTCCAACACTTCTTACAAAATATCCTGTTGCCCATAAATGTTGTGCCCAATATCTCTTTTTCAATTCTTTATATTCACTCAACAATACTCTTGATGTTTTGCATTTTAAATGTTGTACTATTTTTGAAACTGACAAAGATGGTGGACAACTAACTAGTAAATGAACATGTTCTTTACTTATTGCTCCTTTTATTATTACCACATTCATGCTATTACAACTTTGCCTTATTATTTCTCTCGTTCGTTCTGCTATTCTACCTCTTAATACCCTATATCTATATTTGGTTGTCCATACTATGTGATACTCTATATCATATTGTACGTGTGATGATTTCCTCATTTTATTGCCCCCTGTCCAATTAAGCTATATTATATACTCTTTTTAAGACGACGACAATAAATTGTCTTTAAATTCTTAACAATTTACGTGCTTAAGCACGTGACCTGAACCTATTTTTCGTAACGGTCAAGATAAAATTATGCAAATGTTTTTAAGTATAACCATGATCAACATGTTTCCATTCTTCATCTTTATTTTTTACTAAAATCCATTCCCATTCGTCATATTCACTATTGAAATTTAATGAACCATCGCCGCCGTGTGAATCAACTTTAAATTTTGAAACTAAAACAATTACATCAGTCTTATTATTTCTTTTAGCCCAATCAATGTAGTCACCATTTTTTTCGTCACCTATATAACCAATTTTCATTAGTAAACAGCCATTAAAATTTTCTTCAAAATATTCTAAAATTACATGAATAGCACTATTTATCTCATTGTTAGAATAAATTTCTGATTCTATAGGAATAATTTGTACACTAGAAATATCACCTTTTTCAAAACTATGTTCGTTTAAATAAACAATTATAAAATAAACTAGAAATATAAAGAAAGTTACTATAATTACTGATAATATTTTTTTCATATAACACCATTTACTATAAAAATATTAATAAATATAAAACAACTAAAAAAATTAAAGAAAATATACGAGACCTAGCCAAATTACGAACATTAACATTTTCTTCTTTACCAAATGAAAATATAAAAATTAGCATCCACCCAATAATTGGTATCATAAAAACAATATCATAAACAATATATCCCAATATAGAAATTGGCTTATATTTTTCTGGAAGACTTTTTTCATCGATATAGTAATTAGTCTTATTTTTTTCTTTTCCACAATTATAACAAATCTTAGAATCTTTTTTTAATTTTTTTCCACAATTTTCACAATACATAAAATACACACTCGCTTTCATTATTAGTTAAAAACATTGTTATATATTTCAAATCCTAGAATTTCTATAATCATTCCATCATCATATTTTTTTCCTGTGCTTCTTCACTTGATACTAATTTATGGACCTTTGTTATTTTATAAAATAAAGCTTTATATATAACCGTTCCACCATCTCTTAAATGGTTGGGAATAGGTATCAAGCAAAAAGATAACACTATAATAATAGTTACTATTATAATTTTCTTTTTCATAATAAGCTCCTTAAAAACTAACATTAATCACTTAATTATCAACATTATATCATACTCTTTATTATTTTAGTATCGTTCATGAGTTTAGAAACTTTATTTTATAAACTAAAAACGACTAGAAAATATTTATAAAAATTTTTATGAGTTTTACTAATAGTTTACATAAAAATTAACACCTTTTTATAATTTCTTTTTAAAACAATTTGTTATTTTAATAACTTCAACTTTTTTTATTTTTTTATATGTTATTTCTTTTTTCATTTTTTAATCGTTAACCTTTAATAATATTTTAATTAGACAAGGTAATTATACCATAATAAGAAAATACGGGAATTGACTATCTCGTTTTAATAGAATTTTATTATAAATTTTTTAATATATTATTATACTTATGATTTTCTTCATTAGGAAAAAATTCTGATGCTATATTAGAATCTACATTTTTTACTTTAGTACTAATTTCTAAATTTATACCATATGCTTTTAATTCTTTTTCTATATAATTAAAATATTTGCTCAGATCAAAATTTTTATTAGGTTTTATAAGCGCAAAAGCTAAATCTTCTGAAAAGCAATCTAATTTATAAAATATTCTTAATGCTGTACCTCTGTAAAATGTCGCTTCATTAAAAAAATTAGATCTAGATAACTCCGATAATACGATTTCCTGGATTATTTCTTTTAGGGAATTAATTTCATCTGTAGTATTTTTTATATCATAGTTAGAAAGCATTTGTTCAACGATATTATTCATCTATATTTCTCCTCATATACTTGGCTAATAGTTTAATATTTGTAGAATGATACAATTTACTTAATTTATTAATCTTATCAACATTTAATTTATTAAATTCTTCTTTATCTATTCTTAAATCATTAAATAACATATTCTCTAAATTTGTATAATTAAATAATACTGGTAGTGTATTTAATTTATCACATAAAGCTTTTTCTAGAGTGGCTATTTGATATGAATAGTTATTTTTTTCTTTTAATACAATCTCTTTTGGATAAGCTTATGTTGGAACATCTCTATATGTAAATACTCCAAAATTAGTGTGATATTCTTTTTTCTTTTTTTTATTAAAAGTTGCACAAGTGATTGTAGTTACTCTTTCAGGGATTAATCCATAATATGGTAATGCATATTCAAGATGCTAATAAATAACCAGGAGTATTAGGATTTGTTTCATATAATCCCGTTATTATTTTATATAATTTTCCATCTCTAATTTCTCTACTAATTTTATTATTTATGTTAGAATATTTTTTAAATTTGTTCTTAGCAGCTGCACTAGAAATTATCATTTTAATACCATTATGTGGTATTTCGTGGAGAAAATCAAGTGTTTTGTAAAATGAATTATTTAATAAAACTTTAAAGCAATTGCAAACAAAAAACGACTAGCCTTCCGGCTAGTCTCAGGGGGTTTTGGTTGATCTCTTCACATTGAGATTCGTAAGAGAGATCAGGTTATCAGCATGATATCTATCATGCTAGTATAATCTTAATATTTTTTTATTTATTTGTCAATATTTTTTTGTAATTAATCTAAAAAATTTATTTTTTTAATTAAATTTTCGTACAACAAATTTCCCTTAAATAGGGCGTTTGCGAGGTAATTTTCAGAATCAAATTTTGCTTGCAATAAAATTTTATAGTCTCTTTTTAAGTTAGCAATTTTAAATGTCATATCACCACTTTGTTTGACACCAAATAAGTCTCCTTGACCGCGTTGTTCAAAGTCTTTTTCACTGATATAAAAACCATCATTACTTTCCTCCATTACCTTAAGACGAGCATTATCAGTTACATTTGTTACCAAGTAACAATAACTTTGAATATCACTTCTACCAACACGACCGCGAAGTTGATGGAGAGTTGCTAACCCAAAACGTTCAGCGTTAAAAATAACCATCATCGAGGCATTTGGTATATCGATACCTACTTCAATTACGGTTGTGGAAATAAGTATTTTTATTTCACCATTTTGAAATCTTTGCATCAATTCATCTTTTTCTTTTTGTTTAAGTTTTCCATGAAGTATTTCAATTGGTACGCGTTTATTGAAAGCTAAATTTAATTTTTCTTTTAATAAATTAACACTGTTTAAATCAAGTTCATCATTTTGTTCAATTAATGGGGATACTACAAATATTTGATGACCTTTTTTTAATTCTTCAAGCATGGCAACTAAGACTTCTCGAATATTTTTTTCTAGTACTACTTTAGTTATTATATCTTTCCTTGTATTAGGTTTTGTTTTTATTTGAGATAAATCTAAATCACCATAAATAGTTAAAGCATAAGTTCTTGGAATTGGTGTTGCTGATAAGTATATTACATCAGCATCTTTTTTGATCCCTTTATTTTGCAGAAGATTGCGTTGATTTACTCCAAAACGATGTTGTTCATCTGTTATTACCAGACCAATATTAGAGAATTCCGCTCCTTCATTTAATAAAGCATGAGTTCCAATTACAACATCAATTTCACCACCATTTATTTGTTCATATAATTTTTCTTTGGCTTTTTTAGTAAGACTTCCTGTAAGTAATCCTATTTTGATGTCATAATCTGTAAAGTAATTTTGAAGTGATTCATAATGTTGTTTAGCAAGAATTTCTGTCGGAGCCATAAAAGCACTTTGATAGCCACTTAAATAGTTTGCTAGTATGGCAACAATTGCTACAACAGTTTTACCACTTCCTACATCTCCAAGAACTAGACGATTCATTCTAGATTTACTTTGCATGTCATGAAGAATGTCTTTGATAGCTGTTTCTTGATCAGTAGTAAGCCGAAAACTTAGATTATTTAAAAAGTCTTCTACTAAATGCACATCAAATGTTTTAGGTATGCCTTCCACCTTTTTATTTATTTCCTTTAAATAATTTATTTTAAACATATAAACAAATAATTCTTCATAGATAAGTTTTAATTCACTTTTTTTAATATCGTTAATTGTCTTTGGTTCATGAATAAGCTTTATAGCATCTCTTTTAGGTATTAAATTATACTTTTCGTTGTATATATCCGGAACATAATCCGGCATGTCATATTTTATTTTAAGAGCCTCAGTAATAATTGTTTCAATGTTGCTATTTTTTAATCCTTCTGTTAAGTGATATATTGGTTCTATTCTTTCATTTTCAATATTAAATTTAATATCACTGGCAACAAAAGAATTTTTTAGGGGATTATATTTACCAATTAAAACTACTTCCCTATTAACTGGTAAATTTTTCTTTAAAAATGCTCTATTAAAAATAGTTACATTGAATGTTTTATTGTTATTTGAAGCAATAAAAGAAAGTCTATTAAAGTTTCTTTTGATGTAAGCTACTTTTACTTCACTTAATACTGTTGCTAAGACATAACATGTTTCATTTTCACTAGCTTCATTTATATTAATAAACTTAATTACATTATATCTATACGGATAATATGTTAGTAAATCTTCTACTGTAAATATGTTTATTTTATTTAAAATTTTTTCTGTTTTTGGTCCAATTTTGCTTACTAAATTTAAGTTCATAATGTACTCCTGAAAATATTATAACATATTGTTAAAAAAAT
>CALVUU010000089.1 GCA_944363655.1 uncultured Bacilli bacterium
CCTCTGAACTCTATTTAACTCCTCTGAACTCTATTTAACTCCTCTGAACTCTATTTAACTCCTCTGAACTCTATTTAACTCCTCTGAACTCTATTTAACTCCTCTGAACTCTATTTAACTCCTCCACCATTAAAATGAATAAATTTTAATGGTGGCTTTTATAAAATGAAATTTTATAAATTACTTCATAATATAATTGCCATACGTATCCCTCTTATCAGTTCCAGTCCAAACAATTAAATCTCTTTCCATTAATTTATTTAAAATTTTAACAGCAGTAGGTTTACTTCTTTCAATCATCATTGCTACTTCCATTGATGTAATACTTCCATTTTCATATATGGTTTGTAATACTTTCTTTTCTTGGTAACTTAAATCATTCCATACCGCATTTATTTTTTCTTTCTTTTCTAAAGTTTCTCTTTTTCTTTTGCTCCTGGCCTCAATATTATTATCTAAAACTAATAATACAGAACTATTATTTGGTGTAGAATAAATAGGTTCTTTTAAGAAAAACTCTTTCATCTCCCTACACATTCTTTTTATACCTTCATTTAATTCTCTAACAATACCTAGCTCTGCTAATACTCGAGATATCTGTGGATTTCTAGAATATCTTTCGTACTTCATATTATCTAGAGTCACTACCCCACCGAGCGTTCCTGGACTTTTTATCTCCATTCTATCATCATAAAGTTTTATCGTTATGTGATCTCCATAATTAGAATAATCACGATGAATAATAGCATTAACCATACCTTCATACCAAGCAAATTCTGGATATTCAGGAATAGTTTTAAAAAAGCCATCCGGATGTAAATAAGTAAATTCTCTTAATTGATTTCTTATAAAATCACTTGCTTCATTAATTATTCGATATAAACATCTATCAAATGTTTTATCTTTTACTATATTCATATCGGTTCCAACTTGAAACTCTGTACCTTCAAATTTTAAAACTCTTACTCTAGCTTGGGGAAAATATATAGTAGGATTTTTACCAAACAGTAGCATACCAGCATTAGTTAAAACTAATTCATTATTATAATTAACTAAAAATCCTCTTGCTTTTAAAACTTGTTCATTAGTTAAATGAGTAGCATGAATTTTTTCTTTATATATATTTATTACTTCATTGTCTAAATCATCAATACTTGTATTAGGTATAGGAATTGACTCGAAATTTCGCTCATGTCTTTCAAATTCTAAACTTCTTATTTGATTATGATTTAGTTTAACGGTTGAATCTCCCTGGCGTAAATACACTTCATCTTTACTATTTCGCACTATAAAATCATTTGCAGCAGTAATATGAAATAAAACTAAATGATCATCTTCATTTTTGGCATTTTTAATATTTATAACTTCAATTTTATAAGTTGGTGATGGATTAAGATAATCTCTAATACATTTTTGAATACTATTTAATTTAACATCACCAACAGTGTTAAAGCCTTCAATTATTCCATCATCAGTTATGCCAACAGCGACAACTCCGCCATTAGCATTAGCCATACCAGCAATTTCATTGGCAAGATTTATATTTGCTATATTTGCTCTTTTTCTTTCAAAATAAAGATTTTCTTTACTTTTAGTCAAGTAATCAAATGTTAGAATTGTATTGATTTTTGATATATTCATAAAACCCCCATATTTACTGAATTAACTATATCAAAATATTTTAGTTTTATCAATAATATTTTTTTACTTTTTGTAAATTATTATATTAAAAAACTTCAATACTTACTGTACTGAAGTAATAAAGCTTATTTTGTATTTTTTAAAAATTCTAATAAACTTTCAAAATTATCAATAATAAATTCTTGAGTTTCTCTTTTATATAATACTAGATCATATTCACGGTACGGTGTTACTTCATGTTCTACATACATACCCATTTTTTGTCCAGTTTTAGTTGGTCTTTTATACTTCTTCCCTTTATATTCAGCAATTTCTAAAAAATCAATACTTATAAGCCAACTAGTCATTTCAGCTACCTTTAATTTTTTCATATCAATATTATCTACTAAATCATTAATACGACTTACTATTCTAGAAATAGATACTGGATTATCATAAAATTCAAAATTATTTAACTCTTCTCTAGTAATATTAAAAGGTATTTGTTTACTTTTGCTTACTCCTAAACCTTTATTATCGATAATCTTTTTTAAGCATTCATTAACATAAAATAAACATCTTGATATTTTAACATCATTTATTAAATCATCACTTTTTACTATTTCTTTTGTTATAGGATTAATTCCATTTGCCATATCCTCAATATATTCTCTAGCATGTTTTAAAAGTTCTAAATTCATAACTCCTCCGTTTTTTTATATTTTATACAAAAATTAATATAATTACAAGAAAAAGTTATATTATCAGCAAAAAAGAGTAAATTTTTTTCGCAATGAATTTGATATAATAAATACATACTAAAGGTGGTATGTAGTGTGTTTGAACAAGAAATTAAAGAAAGTCAAAATCTTCCAAGAGGACAAAGAAGAAA
>CALVUU010000090.1 GCA_944363655.1 uncultured Bacilli bacterium
TAAAATCTTTCTAACACAAGATGTACTTGAATGTACGCATTTTTTTAAAGTGAAATTTGACAATAAAAAGTCTTATAAAATAAGGGCTGGGAAGCGCTTTAAAAATTTAAAAGTGTTTAAGTTCCGATTATGGTATAATTTACTTAACATAGGGTAATACTTATGTAGAAAGGAGTGTTTGTTTTGGCAAAAGGAAAAGAAGTTCCAAAGACAAGGAATGTGGCAATTGAAGTATGGCGTTTTTTAATTGCAATAGCAATTATTGGATTTCATACAGGTTGGATTATTGCTAGAAGTTGTGATGGTTCACTTGGATATTTTATGGAAACAACTAATTGGTTCTTTGGTTCTAGTGAAGTATTGTTAGTGTTTACATTAACAGCTGGATACTTTATGGTTTCGCATTTCAAGAAAAGGAATGCTAATAAAGAGTATGCAGCAAGAAGTGCTTCATCTAAGGCTTGGGAATATACATGGTCAAGGATTAAAGGTTTAATGCCAGTGTTAATTTTAGGTTATGTACTTGGTTTGTTGATTTCTACAAAATTCTATTATCCTGATTATAGTTTCCAACAAGTTTGTAGTATGATTATCAATAGCGCTTGGGAATTCTTAGGATTCCATTCTGTGGGCTTAAGAAGTGTTGGAAATGAATTCTTCAATTTAAATGGTACGTTGTGGTTTATATCTGCAATTATCATAGTTGGATATTTTCTTTATTGGGGATTATCTAAAAATGAAGATTTTATGTCAGGAATTGTTGCCCCTTTCATCTTTATTTTCCTTAGTGGATGGTGGTGTTTTACTGATACAAGAGCTGCTCAAACTGCTTGGTCAACATTTGGTTTACAAACTACATCAACTAATGGAATGGGAGGGTCTGCAACTAGTGCAACTGCTGTAATCGGATTTAATAATGGTCTATTATTTGTTCTACTTGGAATGCTTGGAGGTATGCTTCTTTATTATTTAATTCAAAAGACAAGGGATCATAAATTCAGTACTGGTGGAAAAACGGCTCTTACCATAGTTAATGTTGCAGCATCTATATTGTTATTATGGTATACAATATATCCACCAACTTGGTTTGAACTTGATAGATGGACTGTGTCACTTCTTTGTATAATTGTTATTGGACTTAGCTTACTTAATGTTGATGGTTTAACTAAATTGTTAAATAATAAAACTACTCATTCATTATTTGAATACTTAGGTGGTTTATCATTATATATTTATATGCTTCATTATCCAGTAGCAATATTAATACTAAGAATGCTTGGCCAAAATACAGCAGCAACAACTTATTCATTTTGGTTAATATTTATTCCAACTGTAATAATTACAATAATATTAAGTTGTATAATTAAAGCAATTATGGATGTAACCATTTTGAAAAAGAAAAAAGCTTAATTATTAATCTAAAAGAATCTAGTGATTGTTAGATTCTTTTAATTTGTGGTAAAATAAATAATAGAGGTGGAATATGAAAGTAATATCTAGTGATGAAGTAGTAAAATATATTAAAGATGGGGATATGGTTGCTATATCAGGCTCTGGTGGTAGCGGTTCTTGTGAAGCAATTCTTAAGGCTATAAAAGATTCTTTTTTAAATACGAATCATCCTTGTAATTTGGGAGTTACTTGCGGAATATCTCCAGGAAACTTAACAGATGATGATGTTGGTATGAATATGCTTGCTAAACCAGGATTAGTAGGTAAGGCAATATGTGCGCATTTAGGCATGGGACGAGTTTTTGGTGAAGCGATTGGTTCTAATCAATTTCCGGCGTTTGCTGTTCCTTTAGGGGTTATAAATCATTTATATAGAGCTATTGCTGGAAAGGAACTAGGGGTATTTACTCATATTGGACTTAATACATTTGCTGATCCAAGACTTAATGGATGTCGGGCTAATGAAAAGGCTTATCAACTTGCTGATATTGTAAAATTAATGGAAATTGATGGAAATGAAGTTTTGTTTTATAAATCGTTTCCTATAAATGTAGCAATAATTAAAGCAACTTATGCTGATGAAGATGGGAATCTATCTTTAGAACATGAAGCTTTAATTGGAGAACAATATAATATGGCAATTGCTGCTCATAATTCGGGAGGAATAGTTATTGCTCAAGTGGAAAGTATTGTACCAAAAGGCTCTTTAAGGGCACGGAATGCAATTATTCATTCATCATATGTTGATTATGTAGTGGTAGCTGAACCTGATTATTCTTTGGGAGATTATAATTTGCCGGGGTATCGTCCTGAAATAACAGGAGATAAAAAAATACCTTTAGAAAATGTTGTTATTAAACCTTTAGATAATCGTAAAGTATGTGGTAGAAGGGCTGCGATGGAAATAAAGAGTAAAGATGTAATTAATTTAGGAGTTGGAATGCCTGATTCCGTAAGTAATGTGGCAATTGAAGAAGGGTTTTCTGATGATATTTATCTTTCAGTTGAAACTGGACTTACTGGTGGAGCTCCAATCGGAGGGGTTGCCTTTGGAGGTTCAATAAATCCTGATTCAGTTGTATCAACTGCATCTCAATTTGATGCTTATAATGGTGGTTCACTTAATATGGCAATATTAGGTCTTGCCGAAGTAGATAGTGAGGGAAATGTCAATGTATCAAAGTTTGGAACTCGGGTTACTGGACCAGGAGGATTTATTAATATTACTCAATGTACTAAAAAAGTAGTTTTTATTGGAACATTTACAACTAGTGGTTTAGAAGAAGAAATTATTGATGGTAAATTAATAATTAAAAATGAAGGTAAGAAGAAAAAATTTGTTAAAAATGTTGAACAAGTAACTTTTTCTGCGAAGCAAGCAAGAATTAATGGTCAAGAAATCTTATATGTTACGGAAAGAGCTGTATTTAAGTTAGATGATACAGGTATTACATTAATTGAAGTAGCACCAGGAATAGATGTAAAAAAAGATATTTTAGAAGAAATGGATTTTAGACCAAATATTACTCTAGATTTAAAATTAATGGATGAAAGAATATTTAAAGATACGAAAATGAACTTAAAAATTTAAAAATTTTGTTCTCATTTCAGTAAAAAAGAGTAAAACAATTTAAAATTTAAAACTTTATAGAAAAAGAGATAAAAAAGAACTATAAAGTTTTTTTTCGCATAAATTAAGACATGCCAAAAAGAATTTAGATAAGAAATTTTAAAA
>CALVUU010000091.1 GCA_944363655.1 uncultured Bacilli bacterium
GAGTATGTTGATTTAAATAGTTCAATTACTGATAAAGTAACAACTATTATAAGATTATTACAAGGTCCTGTTACTTGGTTAATAATGTATTTCTTTATCAAAATACTTTATACTATTGCTCCGAATAAAAGAATAAAGAGTAAAAATGTTGGATATGGGGCAATATTTACCAGTATTTCTTGGATACTTATAACTTATGGTTATTCATTTTATATAAATAATATCGCATATTACTCAACATTTTATGGAAGTTTAGCGAATATTGTTATGTTAATGATCTGGATATACATACTTGCTTATGTATTTACAATAGGTATGGCACTTAATTATCGTAAAGAAGAAGTAGAATTGGAAAAAACAGGTTCTATAAATATTGAAAATAAGTAAATAATAATATCATGTACTACAGGTATTACTTAAGTACATGATTATTTTTTTCGATATCAATCTAGTATTAGTTTACCTAACGATATTGAAGAGTAATATCTTGAAGTTCCCTAGTAGGGAGCTTTGTTTTTGTTGATATTTAATAAATTGCATGGTATATTATTTATAGAAAAGAAAAATATTTCGGAGATTTCTTTTCAAACTAATGAAGATACTCTCCTTGATTGGTATTTGCTTTTATGCATTTGCCAATGGAGTATCTTCATTTAAAAAGGAATTAGATTTTACATCGGTGACGAATTAATAATAATTATTAATTCTAGGGACTGTTTGTCTAATTCCTTTTATTTTTTTTGTAAAAATGGTTGACATTTAATAAAATGTGTAGTATATTCATATTAGAAAAACAAATTATTAATTTTGTTTCTCTATATGAACCTATTAATTGATTATGGCACAGGCAATTGGAGCCCAAGTCCATATATAGTTAATAGATTACTTATATAAAATTATATAAGTAAATAAAAGGAATTAGATTTTTTAAATCAGTGACGAATTATTTATAATTCTAGGTATTGTACATCTAATTCCTTTTTAAAGAAAAAAGACCCACTTGGCGCCGTTTCAATTGGAAGAGCCACTAATTACGGGTCTTTTTTTTTATTGTTTGATAAAACCACATAAGAAACAGCATAAGATACCACACAAGATATTTATATGTGTTTTATCTTTTTTAGTAAATAATTATTGATTAATATTATAAAATGTAATATATTATATTTAGAAAGCGGTCGTGCCGAAGTACCGGCGCGGTCGCTCTCTTTTTCTATTTGTTTTCTTCTTCAATAGGTTCAAATAAACATCTTATATCAATATTTAGAGCATCAGCAATACGACCTACAATAACTATTGTAAATCCTCTTTGCATTTTGACACTTTCAATTTTCGCTAAATAATTCATAGTAATACCCGCTAAATCAGCAAGTTGTTGTTGAGTGAAATTAGCTTTTTCTCTATATTTTTTTATATTATATCTTACTATATCATAATAATAATTATCTTCATGTAACATATTACTACCTCCATATTTTAATTATGGACTATAAGTCTATAAAATTATATGGACAAAATGTCCAATAAATGGTATAATCAACTAGAAAGTAGTTGATTAGATATGAAGAAAAAGATATTAATTGGAGTAAGTAGTGTATTTGTAATAATAGTTTGTATAAGTTTATATCTTTGGGTTAACAAAGATAATGAAACGGAAGTTTATGAAAGTAATAAAGGCGAAAAAAAAGAAATAATAGAATCAAATTGGCTTTCAATGATGTATGAAACAGGACCAGGTACTGGAGAATATTCAGAATTCAAATCATCTTTGTGGCCGGAGTCCGGTTATATATTTAATGACACTTTAAGTGGTTGTGAAAATGGTGGAGAATTATCTTGGAATGAAGAACTTGGAGCAGTTACATTACATAGTAATAAATCTGATTCATGTTATGTGTATTTTGATATGTATATAATACCAGTAATAAACAGTGTAACAACAAGTAATATAGAAACAGATAGTATTACTTTAACAGTAAATGTAACAAATGGCAATAATCCAGTAACAACATATTATTATTCAAATGATAATGGAAATAGTTATGTATCAAGTAATAGTAATACATATACATTTAGAGGACTAGATATGGGTACAGAATATAATTTCAGTGTGTATGTAGAAGATAGTGCTGGATATAAATCTGAAGTATATACATTAGAAGAAGCTACTCAATTTTTGCCAGTATTTTACCTTTATATAGAATCTACAGATCAAACTTTAACTTTTAACTTTGTTGAAAATATGATGTGGAGTGAATGGATTAACAGTGATTATAAAATAGGAAATTTTAATTTTCAATGTTCAAATAGTTCTGATACGGTATTATATGATGGAAGCATTGATTACGGGTATACAATAACTAATCCTAATTATGTTTCTGTTGTTGATGGTGATGATTTAATAATAGCAAATGCAACTTACTATGTTTGGAATTCAAATTATGTACATCTTGCTTGTATTTCGGTGTAACATTTATATTGAAAATTATTAAATTTATTGTTTGTTATGTTTCTAAGTACAATCGAAATTTTAGGTTATTTATAGACAAATGTATCTTTATTTGCTAAAATTAAATGGTAATAAGGAGAAGAAAATAAATATATGGCTAAGAAGAAAAATAATAAAAGTAAAATGAGTTTTATGAAATATTTAAGTATATTTCTTCT
>CALVUU010000092.1 GCA_944363655.1 uncultured Bacilli bacterium
CTTCTTAAATCTTTATTTTCTTTTAATAGTGAATCTAACTTATTATTTAGTTCTTCAAATTGTCTATAGAAATCATTTGTAACTTTCATCATTTATACCACTATCCTTAACTATTATTATTTTCTCACATATAATTGAAAAAAGCAGCATCGTTGACACTACTTTTTACACTTTATTTTTTTCATAGTCTGAATAGTTACTATTTTTTTGTAAAAAAGTGTAAAAGCAATTGACAGATTCCATCAAATTTTGTTATGCTCTAGATGATGGTAAAGATAATATTTATCATGATAAGTAAAAGGAGGAGAAAAAATGCCTATTGTTAATCAAGAAGCTATAAACAATATGATGCGTAATGCAAATAACGGTGCTGAGAATCTAAACCAAATGCTTACTACAAAAAGTAAAGCAATGTGTGATCAAATGGGAACTATGTGGAATTGTCCACAAGCAAGAAGCTTTGCTGAAGAACTAAAAGGAAAAATGGAAATGGTTGTAAATAATTTTGGACAAAATATGAATGCATTTCAATCAAATGTAACTACTAATGTTAATAACTACAATCAGTTAAATCAAAGTAGCATGGCAGTTCCAGCTGTTTCTTATACTAGAGCAAATATTGATGACTCTGGTATTAAAAACGAGTTTGGGAATGGAGATCAAGGCTTTGCTAAAAATGCTGATCCATCTGCAGTAAAAGCTATTTATGATTCTGCAATTAGTGAAATGGAGTCTGAAATATCTAATATTCAAAATTCTATTAGTTCAAGTGGAGCTTTTGATGCTGATGAAAGTGCAGCGGTTGCAGGAATGTATCAAAAAGCAGGTAAAATTCTTAGCGACAGCAATAGAGAATTGAGTGAAAGCTTAAGTAGATATTTAACTCAAACTCAAGAAGTTTATGGTCAAACTCAAAGCACTAATATCGGTAATGCTAATCAAGCATAAGTTTAGATTTTTTCTAAACAAGTGGCAACTATTTTTAGTTGCTATTTGTTTAGAAAAAAGGTGATGATATATGGTAAAGATAAAAGTAGATGAATTGAATGATAAAATTAAAAAAATGGAGCAGTTAATAGATAGTTATGAAGAAAATGTTGGTAATATAAATCTATGTTATCAAAATATTTCCTTGGTGTATAAGGGTGGTGTTTATGATACTAAAATTAAAGAATTAGAAGAAGAGATACTTAATAATAAAAAGACAGTTAATCTTTTAAAAGAACAGTGTGAAGTATATGAGAATCTTTATGAATTTTATAAAGAGTTGGGGAGTAGTGTTAATTGTAATCTTGATTCTAAGGATTTTATTATTGAGAAGATAGATATTAATATTTCTAATATAGAAGATATAAAAGTTAAACTTTCTAATATTAATAATTATTTTAATACAACAAAGGAGTTAAAAAATATAAATAATGTTTTAACAACTATTAACAAAGTAAAAAAGAATATAAATGAGACATATGGTAAAATTGAAGATAAAGAATATGAAATATATAATAAAATTTCTGAAAATATAATAGAATAGGTGATAATATGGCTGATAATTTTATTTTAGATTATGATAAAGTCGAAGTAGAAAGACAAAAACTTATTAGTTTAGTTACAGATAATAATAGTATAATAAGTGAGTTGTCTATTTCCTTAAATACTATATTAGATGCATATAGTTCTGATATAGTTAATAATATTTCAGAATTTAATAATATAATAATTAATAAAATGAATGATTTTTATAGAAAATCAATTGATAATTGCGAATTTATTAAAACAAATATCGAAAATATTATGAATGTAAAGAGAGCAAATATAGAAAGAATGAATAATTTTAAAGGAGAAAAGTTATAATGAATGATAATGAAATGAAATCGAAATTAGCAGAAATAATAAATGATATTGATCAAGAAATAGATAGTTTATCAAAATTAATATATGATTTAAACGATAACTTTTTAATAGATGACAGTTTCATCGAGCGGGACAATATTGAGCAGATAATATCGTCGTTAAGAACCTTAAAATTTTCTTTACATAAAAAAATATAATTTTGGAGGAATAGATATGGATAAGATAAGTAAAAGTTCTTTGAATTTAGAAAACAAAGTTTCTACTAGAAACAATAAAATTTCTAGTAATATTACTAAATTTAATACTAATAAAAATGAAGTGGAAATTGAATTTGTTAATTCTTTTGGAGATGCAGTTTTAGATGCTTTAGGCAGTAATAAAATAACTAAAAGTACAGCGGTTGACGCATTTGAGAGTGAAGGCTTAGAGTTTATAGATAAAGGTGATATAAAGGAAGCAATTAGAAGCGGAGTAAATGGCGAGAATTTAAAAATAACTTTAGATAATGGTGATGTTTATATATTTGGGCAGAGTAATAACTCTTATAAATTGTTAAATTATATATCAGATGGACATACTGTTACATTTGATAATGGTTTAGAAGATTTGTATAACAATATTTATGGACCTGCTGGAAACAATAAAATTAGTAGTATTAATATGGTAGGGGATACCTTATTACTAAAATTAGAAGATGGTACTTATTTATTTTTCGATACTGCAAATAATAATAAATTAACTACTATAAGTTCTAATGGAAGATATTATTATATGGATGATGTTAAAGATGCTATAGATGCTATGAGAGAAGATTGTATTGATAAAAATAGTGAATGGATTAGACGAAATAATTCTAATGACGAAATTGCTAGAATATATGAAGAGGAAAACGAGTGGTTAGAAAAATGTACTTATGAGAATATTGAAAAGATTGAAATAGGAGAGAATGGAATAATGTTTATTACTATGAAAGGTTCTGATAAGAGGTGGTCTATAATTTTTAAGAATAATAAACCATATAATGCTACTTATTGGGCTAGTGATACTAATGAAAACTATTATAATTTTTAATATATTAAAAATTGAAAGGGTAAAACAATATGAAAAAAGTTAGTAAAGGATACCTTAATTTTAAAATGAATAAAGTAGTAAATAATAATAAAGAAACAAAGCTAGAAAAATTGCAAGATACTAAAGATAATGAAATATCAAAATTAAGTGTGTTATTTACTCCATCAGACTGGGCGATTGATTCTATGGCAGATGCATTGGGTATAGAAATGATTTCTCCTGGTACTGCAATAAGTTGTTTTAATGAGAATTATATAAAATGCTTTAGAAATAGTGATGTTAAAGAATCTTATAAATTTGGGAAGAATAATGAATATATAAAGGTAGTTTTAGAAAATGGTGATGAATATACATTTTTTAGTGATACAAAGAATTTGATAAAAGTAAAAAAGGATGGTAATTTAATAAATTTAGGAGAAGAAGGTTTACAGGGCTTAACTGACGTTATTTGTTTGTCTTCGTTAGATGAAATTACTAGTATTGATTCTGTTGATAATAGAATTGCTATTACTACTGAAATCGGAGAAATAATTTATTATAATAAAGAAACTTATGAATTAGAAGGCATAAAAACTTCAGATTATCAATTTTTTAATAGACCTGACTATTCAGGGCCTGGATATTTGGAAGATTCAGGAAAATATATAAGTTTTGATAAAATTAATCAAGAACTAAATGAACGACATGCCGATATTGAAAGAATATGGGTATATGGAGACTCTATAAAAATATTATCTAATAATGAATATTATATCGTTGATTTTGATGATGGTAGTCTTATTAACTCTGATTCCAATGATAGTATGGGAACTCCAGATGAACAAAGACTTAATTATTTAAAGGCTATTAAAAAGTATGGTAAAAATGAATGGAATACTCCGTATTGTTATTTTGGAATGTAATATAATAATTTATATATTATAGGTAGAGGTGGATGGAATGAAAAAAATATCTAATACAAATTTAACATTTAAAACTAATAATGCAAATGTAAATAATTCTCAAATAAAGATGAATAGTTTATCTAGTTCAAAAAAAAATATAAATGATAATATAAAGAAGCAAAACACTAGCTCTTTTATTGATACTATTAAAGATATATTTCTTTATGCTACTAAAAGTGATGTAGTTGATATGCTTAAGGATAATCATTTTCTAAGTCCATATGCCATTGAAAGCAATATAAAAGACATCCAACCTTTTTTTGACCTCTTGCTAGTTACCTTTGAGAATGGATATGAATTTACGTTTCAAAAGGATGGAGACAATATTAAAATAGTACAAATAGGTAATGGACAAGGAGATTATGTTACTTTTGGTTCTGAAGGAATAGATAGCTTGTATGATATAATACCAGCTATAGATAGAGCAGGTGACAAAGAAACAATTCGAAATATTAATATTTATAATGATGAACTTTGGGTTGAATTACGTGAGACTACATATGTTGTTGATACATACACTAAAAAAATAAAACAGTTTTATAATGATTCACTTGGCTATGTTAATTCTATTGCTTTGGATAATTATATAGATGAATTTGCTCGAGCTTGGTCTAAGTCTAAAAATTCCAAAAAAAGTAGTGCTGATGATTTAAAATCACTATATAATTTATCTGCTGATAATATAACTAGTGTATTAGCTGATGGAAATTATATATATTTGAAAATTGATAATAGATATAGTCTTAGAATTGATGCTAAGGCATCAGATTATCATAGATTTAAGTTTTCTTCTAACGGAGTAGTTTTATTTGATAATACAGTAACAGAAGATTGATGTGTTTATGTTTTGACATAAAATATCTTCTGTTTTTATTTGATACAACTGATTTGACAATTACTCTATATTATTATATAATATGAAACAATCTGAAAGGGGTACTTTATATGACAGTTTATGAAGCTTTAAATATTTTTGGAATTAGTGGTAGTTATGATGAAAAAGAACTTAAAAGAGTTTGGCGTGAATTAGCAAAGAAATATCATCCAGATAATTTTAAAGATGATGAAGAAAAAAGTAATGCTGAAGAAAAGTTAAAACAAATAAATATAGCTTATGAAACATTATTAAACAATGAAAGTAAAAATACTAACTTTAGTCATACTTATCATGACTATTATCAAGAAAGTAAAATTGCAGTTCTTTATTATAAGAAGGAAAAACAACAAATTTTAAAAGGGTATAAGCCAAAAAAATATGTGCCTTCTTTTAAATGGTTTGTTGAAATAGAAATAATTATTAATATTTTTGGATATGGTGATTATGCTACAATTAGTGAAGTTGATAGTAATTACCAAATTGCACTTAATCAAATAAAAGAAGTATATATAAACTATCAAAAAGAATTTTATGAAAAGAATGGTATTAATAAGGATGAAGTAGTTGAACCAATAAATTATAATTGTAGTTTTGATGAATTTTATGAACAGTTATTAAAAATAAAAGATAAATATAGTATTGAAAATATATTTTTAAGAAAAATAGAAGAGGTAACTGAAAAATATAAATATTATGCTGGTTATGATATGGCAAAAGCAGAAATTGAAACTCAAAAGAGGAAAAAGTATAATGAAGGAGTTGGATTTTTACAAAAGAATATTGACATTTTTACAATAGAAGGACTTTATAAATTTATGCAAGTCTTTCTTAAAGAATTGGAAGATGAAATTGAAGAGATATTTTCTCAAGTTTTTGTTATCAAAAATAAAATTGATAAATTAGAATCCATAGTATATGAAACAAATGATACAGAAATAATAAATGAGTTTATAGCTTGGAA
>CALVUU010000093.1 GCA_944363655.1 uncultured Bacilli bacterium
GCGAAGCGATAGCGATGCGACAATCCGCGAAGGATCTCCGTGTCGCCCGAGCTAGCGAGACTCTAATTAATTAGTAACCGAGATTCACAATTTGCCCTAAACGCATATAGGCTCAACACTCAAAAAAAAATAAAAAAACAAGTTCAAAACGTTTTACAATGCCGGGTAATCTATGATAATATGGTATTAGAATCTATTAGCGTAAACGGCTAATAGATTTAGATACATAAATTTAAGAAAAATGTAAAAGATAACAAAGGAGAATGTTATGAAAAAGAAAACTAGGATTGTTGGTGCAATGTCTGCTCTAGCCATTTCTATGAGTATGCTTGGTTTCGGAGTATATGCTGCGAGCACAGTTAGTTTAAGTGTTTCTAGTTCAGTTTCATTTGAAGCAACAAGTGTTTTTTTAAAAGCGGAAGGTAGCGTTTTAAGGGGAACTTCATCTAGCAGTTTTTCAGCTTATGATGGAAATGAGGGCGGTAATTATACATATATAGGCTATTCGTATAATCCTGATGAAAACGGAGAGCCTGATGGTACATCCTATACAAATTCAGCCATGAGAGATCAGACTGGTTCAACAGGCGGTTGGCAAATAGGAGATGTTAGTTTTACAGAAACTAAACCTTATTTGCAATATAAAATTTCGTTTACAAATTATTCAGAATACCCAGTTGCCGTAGTAGTTGAAAATAATTCAAATACACATTCAAATATAATTCAAACGGAAAACGCTGATGATGTAAAATATATTGATCCAAATCAAACAAAAGATTATACTTTAACTTTACAATTATCTAATTTTAGTTCTTCTATTAATGATTTAAATATAGATCTTTCTTTTACTGCAGAAAAAACATTAGATTTAAGTCAAGCGCCAGAAGTAACAGTGCAAAACAGTCAAGTGTTTGGTGGAGGTAATATCAGTTTTTCAAATCTAGTAGAAGGTTTAACATTAGTTATAGATTGGGAAGGAACTACATCAGGAACATCACCTTATCAAAATAGTGGCACAAAAAAGATTACTATAGATTCTCCAACGCTTAGTTTAAGTACCACAGAATTTGATGCTAAATTTAATACTTCAGGGAGTTTAAATTTAACTATTTGGTATGAAGACTTATATGGAAATAAAAGTTCAACAGTTAGCAAAACTGTAACTTGGGAATATTTAAAAGATGCGCCTACATTAAACGTAAAAAATGGAACGGAGTATGGTGGTGGCTATTTAAATTTTACTAATCTTATAAACGACGTACAAGGTTTAAAATTAGTAATTGAATGGAATGGGACGGCTTCTGGCACTTCTAGTACTCAAAAAAGTGGTACAACGGAGTATACTATAGATTCTACAACAAAGAGCATTCGAACCTCAGATTTAGACCCAATATTTAATACAACAGGAAGTTTAACAGTAACGGCGTATTATGAAGATACTGCTGGAAATATTAGCCCATCCATAACTAAAATGGTAACCTTTGAATATCTAAATCAGGCACCTTATGGATATGGAGAAGATAGTACCAATGGCGCTGCAAGCATTTATTTTTCAGGTCTCACCACAGGACTTTATTTAGTTCTAGATTGGAGTGGAGATGATGTAGATACAGTAAGTCAGGCGGGGAATGAAAGATATTATATATCATCATCAACTATGTCATTTAGCTCTACTGATTTTAATGGCCAATTTGATTCTTTTGGAAGTATTGGCATTACTGCTTGGTATGAAGATGCCAATGGAAACAAAAGTCCTTCAATATATATCTATGCTACTTGGTATTGCCTTACCGGTGATACGTGGGTAACAATGAGCGACGGCAAGAAAAAGAGATTAAGAAGTGTTAAGGTTGGAGACAAAGTGCTTTCAGTAGACCCATTAACAGGCAAGATTGTAGAGAGCGAAATATTTGAAAGTGATATAAAAGAAGTAAAGAAGCATAACTGCTACGACAAGTGGACGTTCTCAGATGGAACTACAATAAAAACGGTACACCGTCATAGATTCTACAATATAGAAACAAAATCTTATATGCACATAGATGAATGTAAGATAGGTGACCACTTCTTAAAAGAAGACGGCAGCATTGTAGAGCTTGTAGAACATAAGAGAGTAAATAGAACAGTACGTCACTTTGCAATCACACCAAAACTTTACAACTACTTTGCAAATGGCTTACTAAACGGCACAAAGAAAGCCATAGACGTAGATTATAAAGCTATAAAATTTAATAAATAAAATTTAAAAAATCACTCAAAATTTTTAATTTGAGTGATTTTTTTAAAAAAAATTGTTGATTGAAATTTAAATAATAATATATAATGATTTTAGGAGAATTAATGAAGGATATTGTTTCTATTATTTTAACAGCAAAGGATATTGAAGATTTTATAGCAAGGTGTTTAATGTCTCTTGTGAATCAAACCTATAAAAATTTGGAAATAGTTGTAGTAGATGACGGTTCTAGCGACAAAACTTTGGAAATTATAAATAGCTTCATGATAAAAGACAAGAGAATAAAATTATATTGTTCAAATAGTTCAAATAAGCAAATTGCAAGAAACATGGGTTTAAAAAATGCAAGCGGTG
>CALVUU010000094.1 GCA_944363655.1 uncultured Bacilli bacterium
ACATCATGGTGAAAGTAAGGATGCTCAAAAACTTGGGGAAGAAATAGTTTCGCATATGAGAAAGAAATGTGATGAATATTCAGAAAAATATAATTTGAATTTTACATTACTTGCAACTCCAGCAGAAGGTTTGTCGGGAAGATTTGTGAATATCGATAGAGATATTTATGGCAAAATACCTGGGGTTACTGATAAAGAATATTATACAAATTCATTCCATGTACCAGTATATTATAATATTTCAATTGCTGATAAACTAGCTATTGAAGGAGTATATCATAAGTATACTAATGCTGGACATATAAGTTATATTGAACTTGATGGAGATCCATCAGATAACTTAGAGGCATTTGAAAGTATTGTTAGAATAATGCATGATAATGATATTGGATATGGGGCAATTAACCATCCAGTAGATAGAGATCCAGTTTGTGGATATGTTGGTATTATTAAAGATGTTTGTCCACGTTGTGGAAGACGTGCTGGGGAACCAGTTAGTGTAGATTTATTAAAAAGATTAGAAGGGAAGGAATAAAATTTATGAAAAATGAAAAAGTTGTAAATGAAGAAGTAAAAAAAGAAAGAACGACTGGAGAAGGAGTAGGTTTTGAAAGTATCAGAAGAATAACAGGATACTTAGTTGGTACTGTTGAAAGATTCAACAATGCTAAAAGAGCTGAAGAACATGACCGAGTAAAACATACTTTTAATTCTTGTTCTTGTACAAAATAAGTTAATTGGACGCTTTATAGCGTCTTTTTTTCTTATTATTTGTCGAAGGCATCTGAGAGCAACAAAAACTGATGCTGGTAAAATGAATTTTTTTGAAATGTGTAAAACAAATGTAAATTTATAAGTTAACCATGCGTGGTTTAAAGGGCTTTTTAATAAAATAAAATTTTGTAATTAGTAATATTTAATTTGTTTGAAATAAGTGCTAATATAAAAATGTCATAAAACCTACAAAATTAAATTTGCACTATCGTAAAAAAACTTCAGATTTTATTTGCTGAAGTTTTTTATTCGACTGATTTTAGAGAATCAATCATATTAATTTTTTTTAAAATAAATGATGTCATTAATTGAACAACAAGGGTAAATATAATCATTATTAATAGAGTATAAATATAACTTAAATAATGGATATCTTTAATAAATATTATTTCATCTGTTTCTGCTACCGTTAGAACAAAGTAGTTTAAGGCAAAGCCAAAGAATATACCAATAAATATACCAATTATAGTAAGGATTATTGTTTCTCTATAAACATACATGGATATTTCTTTATCATTAAACCCTAATACTTTTAAAGTAGCAATTTCTCTTTGTCTTTCACTAATATTAATACTAGTTAAATTATATAATACTGTTATAGCTAGGAATGAAGAAAAACCAATGATTAGAAAGACAATGTTATTCATACTATCAATTATGTCTTGAAGCATAGAAATATTATCTTCTGTATATTGAATATTACTAAAGTAATTACTACTAAGAAGAGTATTTCCTTTATTTCCTATATTAGTAATAATTGTGTTATAGGTTATATCATTGAATGCTAAGTCATAGTAGTCTTTGCTCATATAAATGTAATTATTGATATAGTTTTTACTAATTGCTGCTATTTTGATAATATGTATTTCATTATTACTATCTCTAAGAGTTATAGTATCTCCAACTGATACATTTAATAAATCAGCAATTTTTTCGGTAATGATTGCTCCATCATTACTTAAAGTAAGAGGATTATCTGATTTATCACGTAAATGGAAGTAATTGGTGATATCGGTGTTTTCAAAGGCTAGAGCATAGCAATCAATTAATTTATTATCTGTTCTAAAACTTAATGTTTCCATATGGGTATATAAAGGATTTTTTATATCGTTGGTATTTAAAAAATTATTGATATCATTATTAATTGTAGTTACTTCCTCGTTTAGAATAAGCATAGCATCATAAGTTTCAATTTCTTGAAATTGGATATCTAAAATTTTGGAAATACTATCTCGTATACCAAAGCCAGTTAGTAAAAGAGCAGTACAACCTGATATACCTATAAGAGTCATAATGATTCTTTTTTTATAACGGAAGAGATTTCTAAATGTTACTTTCCAAGAGAAAGATATATGTTTCCAAATAAATTTGATTTTTTCTAGTAATACTTTACGACCATTTTTAGGACTTATTGGTCTTAAAAGTGTAGCTGGAGCATATCTGAAATTACGATTTACGGCATATATAGTAACTAAACTCATGGTTAGTAAACATACTTCAACAATTGTAATACATACTGGAATATTAGCATAAGTTTTTAGACTAGGAATAATAAAAGCGTTAGTATAAACATTGTATAATATTCGTGGTATAACAGTGTAACCAATTGATAAGCCAATAATAATACCTAGAGATGTTGCTAGTAGTACATAAAAAGCATAACTTAGTATTATTTTATATTTACTAATACCTAGGGATGTAAATATACCTATTTCTGTTCTTTCTTCTTCAATCATTCTAGTCATAGTGTTTAGACACATTAGAAAGGCAACAGCAATAAAAAATATGGGAAATACAGCAGCGATAGAATCTATTTTAGTAGCCGATTCTAAAAATGTCGTATAGCCGGAGTTATCTTCACGGTCAAATAAGTACCATTCCGGTTTTTCAAGATTTGCAATTTCGGCTTCGGCATCAGCAATTTCTT
>CALVUU010000095.1 GCA_944363655.1 uncultured Bacilli bacterium
ATTTTATATAAAAAGCGCTGATAGTTTAGGTCAATCAAATTTGGAAGCATATGAATTTAAAAAAATTGACATTAATAACCCCAAACAACCTGAGCAAAATACTGGACCTAAATTTGATATAGAAAATTTAGTGAAAAAGGACCAGCTTGATAATTTGGTCACAAAAGATAAATTGGGAGAAGAATTAAAAGCAGTTAGAATTGATTTAACACAAAAAATCGACGAACTAAAGAAATCTATAAACATTAAAAAATATCTAGAAGGAGATATAAAAGATGTCTAATCCATTAATGGGTAATAATACCCCTTCACAAGATATAAATACTTCTGCTAATGAATTATTACAGTTCTTAAATAATGGAGGTAATCCTGAGCAATTAGCTAAACAAATTATGAATAAAAATCCACAAATCTCTAAGGGAATACAACAAATAAAGAACATGGCTGGTAATAGAAGTCCTAGAGAATTCGCAATTCAGTTCGCTAAACAGCGAGGAATGGACCCTAACCTTATTATGCAGGTTCTTAATAAAATGGGTCTTAAATAATTTAGGTATCTTCAACTATATTTTAATCCCGGGCAGAATAGAGTTGTTGATATAAATAAATTTTAAAAGGAGAAATTAATATGTATCAAGACGATAATAGTTTCGCAACTGGATACGCAGTTGGTCGTGATTCTAATAATAACGGCTATGGAAACGGAATGTTCGGCGGAGACTGGGCTTGGATTTTAATCTTTGCTCTATTATTCGGCTGGGGTCGTGGTGGCTTTGGCGGAGGCTTCGGTGGATTTGGTGAAAACGGATTCATTAGTGGTTATGATTTAGGAAAAGTTGCTACTACAAATGACGTTGCAGTTGGCTTTAATAACAGCGCTGTACTTTCAAGTTTGAATGACCTTAAACTTGGTCAAGCAGGAATTCAACAAACTCTTTGTCAAGGATTTAGTGGGATAAATTCTGCAATCAATACTAATGGTTATGAAACTAGACTTACTGTTAATGGTCTTTCTGCTCAATTAGCAGATTGTTGCTGCGGTATTCAAAGAAGCATTGATGGCGTAAATTATAATATGGCAAAAAATACTTGTGATATAACAAACGCTATTCATAACTCTTCCCGTGATATAATCGACAATCAAAATGCTAACTATCGTGCAATCCACGATGAATTAGTTGCAAATAAGATTGAAGCTAAGAATGATAGAATTGCTGAATTACAACAACAAGTAACAGCATTACAATTCTCTGCTTCACAACAAGCTCAGAATGCGTTTATTACGGCTAATCAAGAAGCACAAACTGCTGAACTTATCCGTAGACTTGGTAGAGACTGCCCAGTTCCAGCATTCGTAGTACCAAACCCAAATTGTTGCTATCCAACAAATTATAATTCTTGTGGTTGCAACTCTTGTGGCTATTAATTCCTACAATAAAATGTAGTTGAGAGAATTTAATACTTTCGTAAGGGTATAGATTTTCTCTATATCCTTATTTGATTTCTAGGAGGATAATAGTGATTTATTATGATGATTTTAACGGTGGTAATAATGACGTTGGTAATTTACTTGACCTTATAAGTATTCTTATAGGTTATGAAAATTTAATGGAAAACCGTCAACAGTCAGCAGATAACGATGTTAATATGGCAAATCAAAAACAAGCAAAGCAAATACTTGATGATTTGCACGCACAATTTAACATTTAAAATGCAATGTTAGAATATCAAAATCAACTATTAGAAGAAATTTTAAATTTATTAAAAGGAGAATAATATTATGGCTTGTAGACCTGCTTGCAGATTATGCAAAAACTTAATTATTTCACAAAGTGTTACAGTAATTACAATCGATGGAACAGATACACTTGTTATTGATTTACCTTCAAGAACTTATGGTGATGGTTGTAAATATTGTATTGTGATTGCCCAAACAATTCCTACGACTGCAACAATAAATATGCCTGTTGCTTTCTCTATTGGTGGAGTAACGACGACTGTTTATCCATTTGTTAGATGCGATTGCGCTCAGGTTACTGCTTGCGCTATTAGAACTAGAACAAGATATTCAACATATGTATCAACAAATGCAACCGGTGGGGTATTCAAATCATTAGGAGGATTATGCTGCTACCCTAGCAATCAATTAGCGAGTTTACCAGCTCCTACGACTGCTACTCCTGCTTCAACTATACAAGAAGTAGAATCAGCAAATATATCTTCCACCCGTAATAACGCTAATACAAGAGTTACTAAAAATTCTTTAATAAAGAAGGAGGAAATGAAAGATGCGTAGAAATAGAATGATGGATATGTATATGCGAAGGGATATGATGCCTCGTAGGGATAGACGTATTATGCGTGATAATAGAATGGATGAAAATTATAATGAGGACTATAATAGATACAATGATAGAGAATATCCAATGTACGAACGTGATAGAGCTTCTCATTATCCATTTAGGGTAGAAGGTGAATTTGGTAGATATGATGGACACCATTATCCGATGTACCCTGATTATCCATATGGAGATATGAGAGGTAATAAAACTCCTAGATATTATGATTATGATTCAAATATGTTAGGAGAAGAAGACATTGAATATTGGTCAGAAAAATTAAAGAAAGAAGTAGAAGAAAAAGATAAACAATTTTTTACTAAAGAAAATATAAAAAAGAAAGCTATGGAAATGGGGATTAAATTTGATAAATTCTCAATGGAAGAATTTATGGTAACCGCTCTAATGATGTATACTGACTATTGTAAAACTCTAGGAACCGCTAATATGGATACCTATCTAAGGCTAGCAAAAGATTGGTTATGTGATGAAGATACAGCATTAAGATATGGCGAAAAACTTGCTAGTTATTATGATTACATTGTAGAAGGCCAAGACTAATATAATGTATGTCAAGGTTTGTCTATTATAACGCAAATCCTAGGGGTGAAAAAGAAAATGATTGTGTTACCAGAGCAATATTATTAGCGAGTGGTCTTGATTATCAAACAGTTAGAGAAAAATTACATTATACTGCAAAGTTATTAAATTGCGATAAATTATGCGTTTGTTGTTATAGGCATTTACTAGATGATGTCCTAAAATATAAAAGAATAGAATGTGATGGCTATACTTTAGGCGAATTTGCTGACAAGTATCCATACGGAGTGTATCTCGTAAGAATGAATGGACATCTTAGTTGCCTAATAGATGGAACTGTTTATGATATTTGGGACTGCCGCAAGGAATGGCTTACCGATGCTTGGAAGGTAGATTAATCTACCTTCTTATTTTTTTTGAAAAAAAAAGTTTAAAAAGATTATAAAAATAGTTGATTTTTAAGAATATATATAATATAATATATATAATAAATAAGGAGGATATATGACAAAAGAACAAAGAAAAGCAATAAAAAGGATATGCGAAGATTATGACTTCGAAAATTTAAAGGAACTTCGCGATTGGTTTAAAGATTTCTATAGTGACCCTTTAGATTTAGAACTTTGGGATAAAACAGAGGATGGTTTATATAGGAAATTATCTAAATTCTTAGATAAAGCATATGTTTAAAAAATAATAAAGGGGGGGTATAAAATATGAAGAAGAATAGAACTAGAGAAATTGTTAGATTAATTAAATTGACTTATAGTAGTAAGGGAGATATACAACAAAAAGTTGCAATTATTATTAATACAAGAAAAGTAGAAAAGAGTAATCTTATAATAGATACTTGTAATAAATATTTGGATTTATTGTATAATCAAAAATATGAATTACTTAAAAGGAATGCATAATGAAAGAAATTAAAGATTGGAGAATAAAATATTATATGGATTGTATTATAACGGAGTACAATAGACATATTCTTAAAAACTATTCAAATAAAAAATTTATAGATACAAAATTTGTTAATCATCTTTATAAAAAAGAAAAACTAAAAAATAAAGGACTTGATAAATTAGATATTTTAAAGAAAATTTTAAAGGATGTAAAAGAAGGTAAATATGATAAAAATTGAAGAACGTCCAGCAAGGAAATTACCTGGTATTACTAATCTATTTGTAAAATTTAATTATAATTTAGATATATTGGAACTTATTCGACAATTGCCAAATAGACATTATGATAAAAATACAAAAGAGTGGGAAATACCATTAAACAAAATTGAATACTTGATAAATGAAATTGATGAAGATTTTGAGATAATTCCATATGAAGAAGAAAAATCAAATATACAATATATCCCTGATGATTATATTTTTAAAACTAATCCATATCCCCATCAACGAGAAGGAATACAATTTGGGTTGAATAATAATTATTGGATTCTTGGGGATGAGCAAGGTTTAGGTAAAACTAAACAAATTATTGATTTAGCCTGCATTCTTAAAAAACAGGGTAAAATAAAACACTGCCTAATAATTTGTGGAGTTAATAGTTTAAAGTTAAACTGGCTTAATGAGGTATCAATACATTCAAACGAAAAGGGTTATATTCTAGGAACTCGACTTTTAAAAAATGGTAAAAAACAAATTGGGTCTTTGCAGGATAGAATTGATGACTTAAAAAACATACCTGATGATATATTATTTTTAATTACTAATATAGAAACATTTAGAGATGATAATTTTAAAGATGCTTTAAAAAAAGATACATTAATTGATATGGCGGTTATTGATGAAGCACATAAGGTTAAAAATCCTACTAGTGAACAGGGTAGAAATATATTAAAACTTACTGATTTTAAATATAAAATAGCAATGACGGGAACTCTTATAATGAATAATCCATTAGATGCTTATACATCACTCAAATGGTTAGGAATAGAAAAGAGTAATTTTTCTACTTTTAAAAATTTTTATTGTAATTATGGTGGTTTTGGTAATCATCAAATTATTGGATATAAAAATCTATCGGTTTTAAGAGAAATGATTTCAAAGCACATGTTACGTAGAACAAAAGAAGAGGTCTTAGATTTGCCGCCTAAAATTCATCAAACCGAATTTGTTGATATGGGAATTAAGCAAAGAAAAATATATAATGATGTTAAAAATTGTATAATGATGCAACTAGATAAAATATTAATGAATCCTAATCCTTTAACCGAATTATTAAGATTAAGACAAGCAACAGGTGCCACTAGTTTATTAAGTTCTACCGTTAATGAAAGTGCAAAACTTGATAGATTAGAAGATTTAATTGAAGAAATTGCAGCGGAAGGTAAAAAAGCGATAGTGTTTAGTAACTGGGAACAAATGACTATATTAGCAAAACAAAGATTATTAAATTATAATCCTGCTTATATTGCAGGTGGAGAAATTAAAGATATTGATATAGATAAAGAAAAAAGAAAATTTCAGGAAGATCCTTCTTGTAAGGTTATAATTGGTACTACTAGTAAACTTGGCACTGGGCATACTTTAACGGCTGCATCAACAGTTATATTTTTAGATAGTCCTTGGAATAGAGCAAATAAAGAGCAAGCAGAAGATAGGGCACACAGAATAGGAACTCAGGGCACCGTTAATGTTATTACCTTAGTTTGTAAGAATACTATTGATGAAAGAATAGAAGAAATAATTAATCACAAAGGTGAAATGGCAGATATGTTAGTCGATGGCAAATTCTCGCGTCAAAATTATAAGCAGTTGGTATCGTTTTTACTGCAAGATTAAAAAGCATTATAAAATTATTAAGGAGAGAAAAATGAGAGTGTATACAATAGAAGATATTGCAAAAGAATTAAATAAGAATAAACTAACTATTCGTCATTGGATTATTTGGGATGAACAAAATATTAATCAATTATTACCCAAACCTTTTAAAATTATTGGAAATTTTAAAAAAACAAGACTATATGATGAAGATGGTTTACAAAAATTTAAAGATTTTGATAAATATATAAAAGAGCACCCTGGTATTATGGCGGAGTATAATAAAAAACATTTTTGGAAAAAATAATAATTATTGTTTATGTTTTAATAAATATATTTATATATTATAGTAAGGAGGAAAATAATGCAAGAAGAAAAATTTAAAGAAAAATTAAATGAAATTATACCTAAATTTTTCGAAATAAATGAAATTGCTAAATCATCTAAGAAAGAATCCGAATCATATAAAGAAGAGATTAAATCAATTTTTGATGAACTTGATATTAAATCTTACGAATATGATAATATTAAAGTTAGTATTTCTGAGATTGAAAAAACTTCATTTATCGAGCCTTTAGTTATTAATTATTTAAAACAACATAATTTAGAACATTTAATCAGAACTAAAGAATATATTGATGAAGCAGACATATTAATGGCTGCAAGTAAAGGTGAAATTGATGTTGTAGACTTAGAGCCATTTACTCAAACAAAAATAGAAAAAAGAATAAATATAAATAGGAGAAAATAATGTTAAATCAAATTAAAATTACGGGTATAATTTCAAGAGAGCCTCAAATACTTTATACTAATAAGAAAGGTCAAAATAAATATCAATTTTTTATAGATTGTAAAAGAACTTCTGGTGTTATTGATACAATACCAGTAATAACATCAGAGAATGATTTAAAAACAGGTCAAAGAGTTTGTATTGAAGGTCATTATTCTAGTTTTAATAAAATAGAAGATGATAAAAGAAGATTAAAATTAAATGTTGATGCTAAAATAATTAGTATTGAATATGATGACAAAGATATTAATGAAGTTGAATTAGAAGGATTTATTTGTAAAAATCCTCTAATAAGGACAACTCCTGCTGGAAGAATAATTGCAGATGTTTTATTAGCAATCAATAGAATAAATTCAAATTATAGTGATTATATTCCTATTATATTTTGGGAATCAACTATAAAAATGTTGGAAAATTTAAAGATTGGTGATAAAATAAAGATTAAGGGTAGAGTTCAAAGCAGAATATATACAAAAGAAAATATTGAATATACTGCTTATGAAGTATCAGCATCTGATTTAAAAATTTTAGAAAATTTGTAAAAATAATTGTATTTTTTCTAAAAATATAATATAATATAATAAAGTTCGTGAGAACATTCCTACGATATGCCCGCCCGTATATCGTACGGGTAATATCGTAGGTTATATAAATAACCTATAAACGAAAAGGTGGGCGGACCAAAGTAGTTTATAGGTTATTTTTATTTTAACTTTGAGGAGGTCTTATGAATATTTTAAGTTTATTAGCAAGTGATAATTATATTATAGTTAATAAAGAACTAATTAAAAGACTAGGTCTTGAAGAATCTATTATCGTAGGTGATTTAGCAAGTATGTACTTATATTTAAGTAAAGAGAATAAACTAGGCGATGATGGATTCTTTTTTTACACTATAGAAGCAATGCAAGAAAATACTTCATTAAGTGATTATCAACAACGTAAAGCATTAGAAAATCTAAAAAATAAAGGAATTATTGAAATACAAAGACGTGAGATTCCAGCAAAGAGATTCATAAAACTTGATATTGAGAAATTGGAAGAAATATTTTTAAGAACAAGTTCTCAAAAAACTAAAGAACTTGATATTGAGAAATTTGAAAACAAATATATAGATATATCTAACGATATATCTAATAATAATATATATAATACTTTTTCTAAAGAAAAAGACACGTCCGTTTCAAAAAAGGAATTAATTGAGATAGATAAAAAACCTAAATTAAAGAAACAGAAACCTGATAAAAATAAAATTATAGCGGAGAATGTAAAGAAAAGTTTATATAAGTTTAATTTAAATACTAAAGAAATCGAATTACTTACTAATTGGATTGATGAATTATATGATAAGAATAAAGGTATAGGAACATCGGCGCTTGCAATAGCAATAAATCAGTTATTAAAAATTGATGAATCTAAACGAGAAAATGTTATTAAAAAAGCAACTTTAAACGGTTGGAGAGATTTTAGTTACTGTTTACAAAATGAATTAAAAGATAATTTACACATTAATGAAAATGTAATGATAGATGAATCTAAACGTGAAGAATCATTAAAAGATATTAAGGAAAAAATAAAGGATGGTGGAACTAAAAATGTAGATTATTATTAATAACCTGTTTATATTTTAATACTTTTCTTTATATAAAATAGTAGGAGGCACGGAATGACAAAAAAACAATTTGAAAAAATTATTAAAAGTTTAACAGATGATGAGATTATTATTTATAATCTTTTAAAAGAAGGCTATGATAATCGCATATCAAAAAGTTTTATTGAAGGAATGACTGGGATTAAAGAGCGTCAATTTAAAAGAATATTAAAATCATTAAGATATAGAGGTATTCCGATTTGTTCGCAAACAACTAATGGAGGAGGATATTGGATTGAGTGGAACAAAAAACGATTTGGTAGATTTGTATATGAACAACAAACTGAATTAGAAGGATATAAAAAGAGTTTACAGAACCTAATTGATATTTATAAATCACTTAAGGGGAAAGATTCAAATGAACTATTTATATAAATTTGATAAGGAAAAATGTTGGTATAAAAATGTATGTCCATTATATGGTAACAAATGTTCGAGTGGTTGTATTAGATACATGAAAATACACTTTTTAGCAAATAATGCTCTCTTAACTGAAAAACAACAATATCCTATCAAGTTATATATTGAAGAGATTGATAGAGAAAATTATAATAAATTAAATGAAATAAAGAAAGATATTAAAAACTTTGTTAATAATGGAAATAATTTATTAATCTTTTCTAATATAACCGGAAATGGCAAAACTCAGTGGGCTATTAAGTTAATGATGACCTATTTTGATAAAATATGGCCAGAAGATGATTTTAGTGTAAGGGGTTTATTTATTAGTATCCCTAAATTATTTAATGGATTAAAAGAAAGTATTCATGAACGAAAAGAATATATTGAACATATTAGACAAAATATCCTTAAAGCAGATATTGTTATTTGGGATGAACTTGCTACAAAGAGTTTAACAGA
Organism: uncultured Bacilli bacterium; assembly: GCA_944363655.1. Next base: position 8,956 of record CALVUU010000095.1, read on the forward strand.
TTTTGAACATAACTATTTGTTATCGTACATTAATGAAAGATTAGAAGCAGGTAAGACTAATATATTTACTTCTAACTTAAATAAAGAGCAATTATTAGAATCATTAGGCGACCGAGTATATAGTAGGGTCGTAAATTCGAGCATTGTTATTGAATTAAAAGGAAAAGATAAAAGGGGGATTAAATAATGGTTGATTTGCAGATTTTAAATTTAATCCTAAATAGAAAAGATTATTCTATTATTAATTTAAATAATTTAAATGCAGATTATTTTCCCGCATATAAAGCAGAATTTGAATTTATAAAAAATCATTATGAAAAATATAAATTGGTTCCTGATAAACAAACATTTATTGATAGATTTCCCGATTTTAAATTTTTTGAAGTGACCGAATCAGAGAAATATCTAGTTGACGGTATTCAAGAAGAATATTTATATAATAAGACAGTGCCTATCCTACAAAAGATGGATGAATTATTAACTGGAGAAAATGCAGATAGTAGGAAAGCGGTTGAGTATCTGATGTCAAAGATACCGACCTTAACTAGAAAGTTAAATGTTGAGGCGACTGATTTAGTTAGCCAAGCAGATAAACGATTAAAGACTTATCAAGATAAAGTAGAAAATAAGGATAAGTCAATAATCAAGACAGGGTTAAAAGAACTTGATGAAATTATAAGTGGCTGGGATGTCCAAGAAGAGTTAGCAGTAATTACTGGTAGAACTGGTATGGGTAAATCTTGGTGGCTATTTTTCTTTTTATTAAATGCTTTAAAACAAGGAGTAACTGTTGGCCTATATAGTGGTGAGATGGGCGCCGATAAGGTTGGTTATCGTATTGATACCTGGATGAGTAATATATCAAATTTTAAAATTAATAAAGGATTTAAAGATATTAAAGAACAATATGAAGAACATATTGAACATTTTAAAAAATTTAATTCTTCCTTCTATATAATAACACCAAAAGAATTAGGTGGGCCTGCAACGGTTGAAAAATTACGAGCGTTCGTAGAAAAATATAATATTCAACTATTAGGTATAGACCAATTTAGTTTAATGGAGGATAGCAGGCGAGGACGAGTTACTTATGAGAGATTTGGTAACATCTCTATGGATGTTAAAACTATGCAAATGGAATTGGGAATACCAATTATTGCAGATGCTCAATTAAATAGAAATGCTGCTAGCAAGGATGTGGAAGAGCCTGGAACCGAACATTTAGGAGGTAGTGATAGAATAGCACAAGACGCAACTACAATATTATCAATTGTTCAAAAAGAACCTGGAGTTGAAATAAGAATTATGAAATCAAGGGATAGTAAAGTTGGGGATAAATTACTATATCATTGGGATATTGATAAGGGTATATTAACATATATTCCTAGTTCAAATGATGCAACTAACGGTAAATATGTACAAGAAATTAAAGAGCAATACGGTAAAGAAGGAGTTGATGTATTTTGATTGTCATAAATAATAAGGTCATTAATGCTTCGGTTATGGATATATTAATCGAATTGCAAAATCAATTAAGATACAATGGTATTAATAAACTAAGAACAATAAAAATAGTTGGTAATAATGCACAAATACCTTGTCCTATTCATAGTCAAGGTAATGAAAAGAAACCTAGTGCAGGTGTGGTTTTAAATAGTAATGAAAAAACCGAAGCAGGCACTTGTCATTGTTTTACATGTGGATATGTCGCAGATTTATCGGAATTCGTAAGTAATTGTTTTGGATATGATGATAAAGGAAAATTTGGTACACATTGGTTATTAGAAAATTTTTCAAATGATGATGTACGACAAAGAAAATCTTTAAATTTTAAAACGCGCCAAAAAAATAATAATATTAATAATTATATCTCCGATAAAGAATTAGATAGATATAGATACTATCATGATTACATGTATAAAAGAAAATTAACAGACGAAATAATTCAATTATTCGATGTTGGATATGATAAAGATACTAATTGTTTAACTTTTCCAGTAAATGACGAAAATGGTAATTGTGTATTTATTGCAAGGCGAAGTATTAAAGGTAAATATTTTAACTATCCAGCAGCATCATTAAAACCGGTATATGCATTAGATAAAATACCAAAAGATATAAAAAGCGTAGTTGTATGTGAAAGTATTATTAATGCATTAACCTGCTGGGTATATGGCGATTATGCTATTGCCCTATTAGGAACTGGTACTCAAGAACAATATGAAATTTTAAAAAGAAGTCATATTCGAAAATTCGTATTAGGTTTTGATGGGGATAGTGCAGGTGATAGAGCGTGCATTAGATTTAAAAAAGAACTAGGAAATAGAGCAATAATTACAAAATTATCAATACCCCGAAATAAAGATATTAATGATTTATCAAAAGAAGAATATTTATTATTAAAAGAAAATTATTTTTAAAATTTGGGTAATTTTAGTTGATTTATAATAATATATATATTATTATATATATATAATAAAATGAATGAGCGAAACGCCTTATGGCGTCTGGTAGGGTTAGTCACCTATCACTGATGAGCTTGATTGTTCACTGAAAAGGACTAGGGAGAATGGAAAAATGATAAAAACTTACAACTTATTAAATCTTATACGTAAAACTGACTACAAAAAATTTACAAACGAGGAGCTAGCAAAATTATACCAAATAAATAATGATGAATTCATTATTGCTGAATTGTATTGCCGAAATTTTAATTATTGGTATAAATTAGGTACTTTAATTAATTTTATACGCTCGGAAGAAAAAGCGAGTATTATTTTAGAGAATATTAATTATGCTTTAAAGAATTATAATATAAGAAGAGGAGTAAGTTTATTAACCTATACTTCCAAGTATATATATAATGCTTTTGGTGGATTAAAAACAAAGAAAAAATTTAAAAATCGAGAAGAAGAAAATAAAATAATTAGTTTGGATATATGTGACAGTCAACATAATAGATTAATGTCTGATATTATAGAAGATACTAATAACGATTTAGATGCATGTATTTTAAAATTAACAATTGATACTGATAATTCATTAACTGATTTTGAAAAGAAACTTTGTCATATATTTATAGATAACCCTTATATTGAAATCAAAGAAATTGGGGAAGAGATGCATGTAACAACTCAATATATTTGGCATATTAAGAAAAGATTAGCAAAAAAATTAAAAATTAGTTTATGTTTTAGCAAATAACTTTATATATTATAATGAGGCAAGAACAAAATAAGACCTCAATAAAAAATAATAAAAGGAGAAATGGAAAATGGGAAGAGTTAACTTAAACGATGTTGACAATTACAAAAGCAACTCAGGCGCATCATTTTTTGGGCTTGAGAATGATAAAGATGTAGCAACTGTAAGGCTATGTCATAATGATGCGAGTGATATTGAAATTATTGCTTGTCATCAAATTGAAGTAGATGGAAAAAAGAGAAAGGTATCATGTTTACGAAACTATGACGACCCAATACAGGTATGTCCATTATGCTTAGCAGGTGTGCCACTACAAATCAGATATTTTGTTCATTTATTAGAATATCAAAAAACATTTGATGGTTTTGAGAAAAATCCTCAAAAGAAAATATGGGAAAGAGGTAGAACTTTCCAAAAGGAAATATTAGGATTGGCGGGTAGATATAACCCATTATGGAAAACAGTTTTTGAAATCGAAAGACAAGGTAAAAAAGGCGACCAGACTACTAAATATGGAATATACCCTATGAATTACACTCTTGACGAATTGCCAATAGCTGATGAAGATTTGGAAAATGATTCTGTTTTAGGAACTATTATTTTAGAAAAAAATGCGGAAGAATTAGATTATTTTCTTAATAATGGGGAGTTTCCGGTTGATAAATCAAATAAAAATAATACAAGTAATAATGATACTCCATTTAAAGAAGAGCCAGCACCTATTACTACACCTAGAAGAGAAATGCCTTCTGGTATGACTGGAAATAGGAGAAGAATTTAATTGATAAGGAGATAAAATGAAAAAGGGTCTATTAGGCGATTTAATACCAACCCGCTCAAGTAAACAATCAGATTTAGATAAATTATCAAAAATAACTAGTAAAACTGCGACTAGTATTAAATCGGGTAAAAATAATAGTATAATAGATAAAATTAATATTATTAATGCAGAAGTTTATAAACATTTAGGCAAATATAAAGATTATATCAAAATAATAACAAATTCTGATTCTTTAAAAGAATATATCGATTTATGTATACAAAATGGTATAGTTTCAATAGATACCGAAACAACTTCATTAGACCCTATAACTTGTGAATTAGTAGGGGTATGTCTATATACTCCTACTTTTCCGTCGGTATATATACCTGTAAATCATCAAAGTTATATTACCGCTTGTAGATTGGATGAGCAAATTGATATTAATGTATTAAAAACAGAATTAGCAAGATTAAAAGATATTAAACAAATCTATCATAATGCTAAATATGATATGCGGGTTTTACATTGGTATCTAGGATTAGATTTTGAACCTTATTGGGATACAATGATTGCTGCAAAATTATTAAATGAAAATGAATCTGCTGCTCTTAAGTATCAATATGCAAAATATATCGAGAAAACAAATAAAGAATATGATTTTGATAGTTTATTTAAGGGTATTGATTTTAGACAGGTACCTATTGAAACAGCCGCTATGTATGCTGCTACCGACGCATATATTACTTATAAATTATATCAATTTCAAAATCAATACATTGGTAATGAAAAATATAAGGGAATTACAAACGTATTCTTTAATATAGAAATGCCCCTTATTCCAGTGATTGCCGATATGGAAAATACAGGAATTTCTATTGATACTGATTATGCAAAGCAATTAAGTATAAAATATCATAGTAAATTGGATGAATGCGAAATAAAGGTATATAAAGAGATAGAGCAGTATAAAGACAAAATTAATGAATATAGATTAAAAAATCCAAATAAAAAATTACAAGAGCCAATCGCTATAAATAGTCCATCACAGTTGGCAATATTGCTTTATGACATTATAGGGGTTAAAGTTATTGATACAAAAAATCCGAGAGGAACTGGTGAAGAAATTTTATCAAAAATGGATTTACCTTTATGTAAATTAATTTTAGAGTATAGAGGTATCTATAAGTTGATATCTACCTATATTGATAAGCTTCCCGAAACAATTAATTCAAAAACAGGTAGGATTCATGCAAGTTTTAATCAATATGGGGCAGCAACGGGTAGATTTAGTTCTAGTGAACCTAATCTACAAAATATTCCTAGTCATAATATAGAAATTAGACAAATGTTTAGAGCGGGAGAAGGTAAGGTTTTAATTGGTTCCGATTTTTCTCAACAAGAACCTCGAATACTTTCTCAAATGAGTGGTGATGAAAATCGTATGAATGCTTATAAAGAAGGTAAAGATTTATATGCATGGTCTGCATCATTAGTATTTCATAAACCTTACGAAGAATGTAAAGAATTTAGACCTGATGGCAGTAAAAACCCAGAAGGCAAAGAATTAAGAAGTAAAATGAAAGCAATTATTCTAGGTATAATGTATAGTAAGGGCGTAAAGGCCATCGCGGAAGATTTAAAAATTCCAGTAAAAGAAGCACAAAACCTATTTGATACATTTTTTAAACAATTTCCTAAGGTTAAAGGTTTCATGGAATACACACAACAATTTGCTAGAGAACATGGATACGTAGAAACTGTATGGGGTAGAAAAAGACGATTACCTGATATGCAATTACCCGAATACGAATTTGAGTTAAGTTCAAATAAGCCTAGTAATTTTAATCCATTATTTGACGATTTTAATTTAGAAGATGATAGTAGTGAAAAAATAGCTTATTATAGAAAAGCATTATTAAACGCCTATGGATTTAAACAAAAACAAGATATTAAAATGAAAGCGTATAATGACGGAATTAAAATTAAAGATAATGGAGGATTTATCGCAGAAGCAACAAGACAGTGTGTTAATAGTAGAATACAAGGTAGCGCGGCAGACATGACTAAAATAGCAATGTGCAAAATTTGGTGCGACCCTGAATTAAAAAAATTAGGTTTCAATTTATTATTAACTGTGCACGATGAAATTATAGGAGAAGCTCCTATTGAAAATGCTAAGCAGGTGGCAGAAAAATTAGTTTCTATAATGGTTAATAGTGCAAAACCTGAAATACAAGTACCTATGAAGTGTGATGCAGAAATAACAAAGAGTTGGTATGGTGAAAAGATAGATGTATAAATAAAGGAGAAAAAATGATTTTATATTTTGCGGGAAGTTTAGGTAAAGAGGTTGACCAATTTATGTTTGAAAATGGATTTGACCGTCTTATTAGTCAATATAATGGTAAGAAAGCAATTCAAGATTGTATAGAAAAAAAGAAAATAAATGATAATTTTAAATTATTTATAGATAGTGGAGCATTTAGTGTTCATAGATTAGGTACTTCATTAAGCACAGATGAATATATAAATTATATTAATAGTATTACCGAATATTGTGAAATTTTTGCACAATTAGATACTATCCCTGGGGAATGGGGTAAGCCAAAAGAATTAGAACAACTTATAGAAGCTCCAAGACTATGTTGGGAAAATTATTTATATATGGCGGGAAAACTTAAACAACCCGAAAAATTATTGCCTATTTTTCACCAAGGTGAGAGTTTTGATTGGCTTGTAAATATGCTCGAATATGTTAATGATAAAGGAGAACATATACCATATATTGGGTTATCCTGTAATAAGGAGTTGAGCCGAAAAGATTGGATAAAGTGGTTTGATAAATGTTTTAGAATAATAAAAAATAGTTCTAATCCGAATGTAAAAACACATGCCTTTGGAATGACAAGTTTTAAGGTATTATCTAAATTTCCATTTACTAGTTGCGATTCAACTACATGGATTATGTCTGGGGCAAATGGCTCTATAATGACGGATTATGGAACTATCTTAGTAAGTGACAAGTCTAGAAATAAATTACAACATATTGATAATCAACTACCAGAGGTTAAAAAGAATATTATTGAATTAGTTAATAACTTAGGATTTAACTTCGAGCAACTTACAAAAAGTCATAAAGATAGAGCATTTTATAATTTAAAATACATGCATGAAAAAGCAAAAAATTTAATTATTAATTATAATAATAATGGAAAGAAAAGCTTAATTTAGGAGGTATATATGAAGAAAGTATTATTATATAGTGGTGGTATGGATAGTTGGTTAATTGATAAAATTTGGAAACCGGATATCAAGGTTTATGTTAATATGCATACAAGGTATTCAGAAGAAGAAATTAAAAAAATAAAAGAAAGAAATGAAGATGTACAAATCGTTGATTTTCCACTAGGTCAATGGGAGCGCGACGATGCAATCATCCCACTAAGGAATTTATATTTAGTTATGGTAATGTGTAACATTACAGGGTCCGAAGATGTGGATATTTGTCTTGGTGCTACGGCTGGAGATAGGGTATTAGATAAAAGTCCAGAATTCGTAAATAAAGCAAATGATTTACTTAATTATTTATATCAACCTCAGCATTGGATTCCACAAGGAAAGAAGGTTAGAATTAATATTGATTTTAAATCAAAAACAAAAACACAGCTAATTAAAGAATTTGTTGATTCTGGTGGAAATATTGATGAAGCTTTTAAAAGGTCTTTTAGTTGTTATAACCCTCAGGGTGATAAGGAATGCTGGCAATGTAAACCTTGTTTTAGAAAATACGTATCTTTTAAGTTAAACGGGTATAAATTTGATAAGGATATTGAAGACAAAGTTATTAAATATATTACACAGGAAATCATACCTCAAATAAAATTAGGTAAATATGGTAGAGCAGATGAAGAAAAAGAAATAATGCAAGCATATAATATGTATCTCTCAGAAAGAGGTTTATTATGATTATTGCGGTTGATTTCGATGGTACCTTATGTGAGTATAAAAATCCAGGAATTGGAGCACCAAGATTAGATATTATTGAAAAAGTTAAAAATTTAGCTAAAAATAATACTATCATTCTGTGGACCTGTAGAAGAGGAAAAGCTTTAAAAGACGCCGTTAGATGGTGTAAAAATTTTGGTATAGTATTTAATGCTATTAATAAAAATGTTAATGGTATTAAAACTTCCAGAAAGATATATGCTGATTTATATATTGATGATAAAAATGACACAAAAATACTTTATTAGTTTATGTTTTATATAAAAACTTTATATTATTTAATAGGAGGCAATAAAATGAAAGTAACAAAACAATTTGAATTCGAAATGGCGCATATGTTGGAAAATCATCCAAGTTTATGTAAAAATCTTCATGGACATTCTTATAAATTATTCGTGACAGTTGAAGGCCCAGTAATTGATGATATGGTAGTAGATTTTAAGGACTTAAAAGAAATCGTAAAAGATTTAATTGTTGACCCATTAGACCATTGCTTTGCTTTTAATTATAACACGGAAGATGAGTTCGAAAAGGATTTAATTGAGGTAGTTAAAAAGTATGATAAAAAATATTTTGCTTTTCCTTGGAGAACTTCCTGCGAAAATATGGCAAAATGGATGTTTGGTATTTTAAACACTTTCTTTATTAGTAATTCTAAATCTTATAGAATTTCGAAGATTAGATTATATGAAACTTCAACTAGTTTTGCGGATTATGAAGGAGTATAAAATGGAGCAAAAACAATTAAAAGTCATTGAGATATTTGGTTCAATAGATGGTGAAGGCAGGAGAGCAGGGGAGCTTACTACTTTTATTAGATTAAGTGGATGTAATTTAAGATGCTCTTGGTGCGATACCGCTTATAGTCAAGACGCTAATTGTGGTAATCTTATGACTATTGATGATATATTGGAACAAGTTTTTAATATCGGCTATAAAAATATTACGGTAACCGGGGGAGAGCCGCTTATTCATAATAATATTTATAATTTATTATTAAAATTAGTAGATAATGGTTATGATGTTAATGTGGAAACAAATGGTAGCGTTGACCCTAATTATTTAATTAAATCTCCCGAATTTAATGATAAGGGAGGCGATTTATGGTTCACTATTGATTATAAATCAAAATCTAGTGGTATGCAATATGCAATGAATTTAAATCATTTTGTAAATCTTCGTAAGAAAGACGTTATCAAATTTGTTGTGGGAAGTAGAGAAGAGTTAGAAGATGCTTTTAATATACTTATGAAATTAGAACCCTATTTTCTTGAAGATGAAGATAACGTTCCATTGGTGTATTTTAGCCCAGTATTTGGTATGATTGAGCCAGTAGAAATAGTCGATTTTATGAAGGAGCATAAATTAACAAAAAATGTTAGGGTACAATTACAACTGCATAAAATAATTTGGGACCCAAATAAAAGAGGAGTTTAATATGAATAGTTATTTATTAAATAGAGAAAAATTAGAAAAGGTAGCAAGAGAATTTCTTGAAATAGTAGACCCCAATCCAGATAGAGAAGGGTTAAAAGAAACTCCAAAAAGAGTAGCAAAATATTGGTATGAGTTATTGGAAGGTCAAATGTATACAAACGATGAGATAGCTAGCATGTATGATAAGTGTTTTGAAGATGTGAAAAATAGTGATTTAGTCTTGGAAAAAGATATAAGTATATTTAGTCATTGTGAGCATCATTTAGCATTAATGTATGATATGAAGGTATCGATAGCATACATTCCTAATGGTAGAGTAATTGGTTTATCAAAAATGGCTAGGATTGCTGAAATGGTTGGCAAAAGATTACAATTACAAGAAAGAATAGGTACTGATATTGCAGAGATTATGATGAAAATTTTAAATACAAAAGATGTAGCAGTTATTATTGAGGGTAAACACGGATGTATGACTGCTAGGGGAGCAAAATCAAGAGAAGCGGTTACAAGAACTGCGTGCCTTAATGGTAAATTTAAAGAACTTGATAGTTTAAGAAACGAATTATATCAATTATTAAAATAGGAGAAAGTATGAATAAATTTATGCAAATTGCAATAAAAGAAGCAAAACTTGGTATTTCTAAAGGGCATGGAGGTCCTTTTGGTGCTGTCATAGTTAAAGACGGCGAAGTGATTAGTAAAGGACATAATCATGTAGTTATAAATAATGACCCGACGTGTCACGGAGAAATTGATGCAATTAGAAAAGCTTGCAAAAAGTTGAAAACTTTTGATTTGAGTGGATGTGAAATATATACTACAGGTTATCCTTGTCCAATGTGTTTTTGTGCTATACTATGGGCTAATATAAGTAAAATATATTATGGCTGTAATACAACTGACACTGAAATAATTGGATTTAGAGATAAAGCATTCGAAGAAAGTATACCTGATAAAAAAATTACTATGTGTGAACAAGTTGATAGGTCAGATTGTATAGAATTATATAGAGAATATAATGCTATACAAGATAAGACTATGTATTAAAAGGGGTAAATATGGATATTAATGAACAAATTAAAGCAGCAGAAAGTTTATTAAAACTTGCACAAGACTATATTGGAATTAAAAAATTGTTAAAAAGTGTAAAGACTGGACAAGCACAAACTCATTTAGAACATGCTGCACAAGTTTTATCAAAATCAATTAAAGAATATATGGAGGTAATATAATATGCAGATTACAATTGAAACAACTAAACTGCAAGACCTGACATCAAAGGCTATTAAAGGGTCAGGTAGAATGCCTATTTTAGCTATTACAATGTTTATAGGTATAGAAGTTAAAGACGGTGATTTAATTCTTACAACAACTGATAAAATTAATACTCTAAAAGTAATTGGTAAAGGTATTGCGAAAGATAATCAAAATTTTTATACCTGCGTTGATAGTGATTTATTTAATAAACTTGTTTCAAAAACAACAAGTTCTAATATAACTCTTGAGGTTACTGAGAATAGTTTAACTTTTAAGGGTAACGGAGTTTATTCTTTACCAATAGCTATAGATGAGAAAAATAATGTGGTAAGAATACCTGAGGTTTCATTTAATGATGAAATAGAAGGCGTAGAAGTAGAAACTTCTAAATTAAAGAATATGTTATTATTTAATAAACCTAGTGTTGCAAAAACGATGGAAGCACCTTATCTTACCGGTTATTATGTAGATGATGATAGCGTAATTTCTTTTAATTTAGTAACTGCCTGTGTAAATAATAGCAAAATTATAAAAGGTAAAGCTTTATTGTCATCTAATTTAGTTGAATTATTTAGTATTATTACAATTGATAAAGCAATTATAAAAATAGATGATAAAAAGATATTAGTGCAAGCAGGCGATGTTGTTATTAATGGAACTCTTATGGAAAATGTCGAACAATATCCTGCTCAACCTTTAAAAGATTTAGTTAAAGCACAATTTGATAGCGAATGTGTATTAAATAAGAATGACTTAATGAATACTTTAGATAGATTAAATTTATTTATAAGCGATGACGATAAAAATGCACTAAGATTAACCTTTGCAGATGATTGTATTACTATTAGTTCTAAAAAGTCAAATGGTAATGAAATGTTAAAATATGTTAGCGTAAATAACCCTCATCCATTCACTCAATTATTAGATTTAGTTGATTTAAAGAATCAACTTCAAACTCAAACTGGGGATACAGTTAAATTATTATATGGCAATGAAAAGGGATTAATGTTAAAAACTGATACTGTTAGTCAATTAATACCATTCATGGACGAGGAATAATGAATAATACAAAGAAAACTTTAATGTCATTAATTAAATCTAAAAAAGAAGAATTACCCATTGAGCAGTCTTTTCTTAATGATTTTAAACAAACTATAATAAGATTGAATCCTCCAAGGAAGCCGAGCAAGACTTTTAAACCGAGTTCAATGAATTGTGCAAGGAATATGTATTTTCAAATAGTTGGTGCAGAAGTAGACCCTATTGTAGCAGACCCTTCTAATGTTAGGGTTTGTGAAACAGGAACATCATCGCATGAAAAAATACAATATTATGTATCAAGAATGCAGGAGTGTGGATTTGATTGTGAGTGGTTAGATGTAGAAAAATATCTAAATGAACAACATAATGAAGGAAATTTATTATATACTAAGGTTTTAAATAAAAAAGAATATGAAACTCATTGTTTTAATGAGCAATATAACATATCTTTCTTATGTGATGGTATAATTAAATATAAAGGTAAGTATTTTATTTTAGAAATAAAAACCGAAATAGATGATAAAGGTTTATATAGAACTGAAGCAGATGAAAAACATAGAAGGCAATCAATTTGTTATTCATTGTGTTTAGGCATTGATGATATAATGTGGTACTATGAAGATAGGAATTTTTGCACCGCAAAACCTTTTATTACTCATAACACAAATGCGGATAAATATGAAATCATTGAATTGATTGATAGTGTTGAACAGGCGGTTAAAGACCAATTACCACCACCAAAGACCGACCAAAAAAGAATTTGCGCATATTGTCCTTATAAAACGGAGTGTAAAAAGTGGTAAATCTAGGAAAAAAATTCGAGGAGATAATTAAGAGAGATTTTTCTAAATTAGATAATGCAAAGATTACTAGATTATATGACCCTGTTGGTGGATACGGAGGAATTAAGAATGTATGCGACTTTATTGCTTATAAATATCCTTATTCCTTTTATTTTGAAGCAAAAGAAACAAAAGAAAATACATTTAATTTGAAAAAATTAACTCAGTATGATGATTTATTAAAATATGATAATATAAAGGGGTTATATCCGGGGGTATTAGTTTGGTTTTCTCTTCACAACAAAGTTGTTTGGTGTTCTATAAAGAGACTAAAATGGTTAAAAGAAAATAACTTTAAATCGATAAATATAAGGGATGATACTAATTATGATTTTGAATTAGATATTAATATTAGTATAAAATATCCTACTATCGATTTTAATAAATTTATTAATAAAATTTCAAAGGATTAGTTTATGTTTTAAGCTAATCCTTTATATATTTATATAGGAGAAAAATTATGTCTGATAATTATAAAGCATTAAGTGAAAATATAAATAAAGAAGCAGTTGATAAAATATTAAATCGGGTTGATAATAACAGTAATATCGTTGATAAATTAACTAATGAGGTTGTTGAGAAATTTTGCAAGCCCTTAGACGATTTAATGAATAATATTAAATTAATTGTTGAAGATGACCAAAATCCACCAACTGATTTAGAGTTAGACCAGATGACTTTAAAATTACCTGCTTGTCTTTATTTTGTAGGAGAAGCACAAGAAGCGTTAGGTATTAGAGAAGATGTTGCTAAAGCAGTTAAAATGGATGTTTATAATAAAGTTAGGGATAGTGTAAGTGGTACGGTTGCAGATAAGGATACTAAAGCAGAACTTGCCAGCCAACAAGAATATATAGTTCATTGTGTTTATAGCAGAGCATATAGGAAAGTAAAAAACCGTATGGAAGCAGGATATGAGATGCTAAATAGTGTTAAGAAGGTTATTAATAGAAGAATGACCGAAGCTCAATTAGCAGGGGTGTCAAGTGGTAGATTTAATCCAAATACTCGTATGGAGGATGATTAATGAAAAATTATAAGTTGCGAATAATTATAAGTGGAAAAAGTGCTAAAGAATTATTTTGTATAGGTCCCAAAGATTTAATGAATTTTTTAAAAGAAAAATTTAATGTTAACAAAAAAGATATTGAAGTTTGTGAATTTGTGGAAGATTTAAATGAAGATGAGTTCTTTGAATTTTTAACGGGACAACGACCAAGAAATATTCATAAAGATAACTATTATAAGGAGAATAAAAATGAGTGAATTAGATATTTTGTTTAAGAATATTAATAAAACTTATGGTGATAATATTGCTACCATTGGAGTTCCAAAAAAAGAATATGAATTGTTAAAATTTAGTAGTCCAAGATTAAATTACTGTTTATATGGGGGTATTCCCCAGTATAGAGTTATAGAATTTGCAGGTCCTAAGGGTAGTGGCAAAACAACTAGCGCCTGTGATTTAATTGCAAATTATCAGAAACAAAAGAATTCAAAAGAGGTAGTATATATTGACAATGAGCAAACTTTTGATGAAGAGTGGGCGCGTACATTAGGGGTTGATACTCAGAAGATAAGAATAATTCAACCTGAGGGAGCGAATGACTTACAAATCTTTCAAATGGTGCTTGATATTGTTAAAACTAATGAAGCTGGATTGGTTATAGTTGATAGTTTAGCAACATTGGTTCCACAACAAATTGCAGATGAATCTATGGAAAAAATGCAAATGGGAGGTATTGCAAAATCATTAGCAGTTTTTTTAAATAAGATAGTACCTTTATTAAAAAAACATGAATGTACATTATTGTTATTAAATCAAATTAGAGATTCACTTGACCCTTTTAAATCTTTCTCTATACCTGGTGGTAGAGCGTTAGAGCATCATGCTAGTATAATTTTAGTTTTTCAACCTGGTAAATATTTTGATATTAATGGTAAACCCTTAACATCTATGGCAGCTAATCCTTATGGTAACTACGTTAATGCTCATGTTTATAAGACAAAAACTTGCAGGCCTGATAGAAGACTTGGTTTTTATACCTTAATTTATACCAAGGGTATTGACGCGGTTAGTGATACTATTGATTGTGCTATTGAATTTGGACTAATTAATCAAAGAGGAGCCTGGTTTGATTTACTTGATAGTAATACTGCCGAAGTTATAATTGATGATAATGGGGAGTTATTAAAGTTCCAAGGTAAAGAGAAACTAATTAATTATTTCAGAGAAAATAAAGAAGCATATTCAAAACTATTTGAATTAGTATCTAAAAAAATTGAGGAGGTATAAGATGATTAATATTGATGCTAATAAAAAAGAATTTGTTGATATTTATAAAAAACATATAAAAAGAGAAGGTAGTGAACAATTATTGCAATGGATTGAAGGTACTGATTTCTTTACAGCTCCTGCTAGTTCGACATATCATTTAGCAGAAGATGGAGGTTTATGTCAACATTCACTTAATGTATTTAAAAGATTGAATGAAATACTTAAGAATGAATATGGGGATAATTATGCAGAGTTATTCAATGGTATGGAAACAATTGCCATAGTTTCGTTATTACATGATTTGTGTAAAGCAGATTATTATGTAAAGGAAATGCGTAATACAAAAGACGATAAGGGTAATTGGATACAGGTACCTTATTATAAAGTTCAAGAAAGGTTTCATTTCGGACATGGAGCAAAATCGGTATACATTATTCAAAATTTTATGCAATTAGACTTAGACGAAGCATCCGCTATTAGATATCATATGGGAGGAATGGAAATACCGAATACTGTAGAGCCAAATGTAACTGCTGTATATAATGATTATCCATTGGCATTGTATACACATCTTGCAGATATGTATGCATCTTATGTTGATGAAAGGATAATCAGAAATGACTAAAGCATTAATGCAATACTTAAAAAATATAAAAGGAAAAAATATTAATATTAGTGAAAAATCAATAGTAAGTAGTATTGATTTAGAACCTAAAAAAAGACAGGTTATAAATATATATAAAATTAATAATAATCAAAATAAGATTGATTATACCAATAATTTAAGTATAGATAAGCAATATAAAGTTATAGTAAAATTATATATGACAAAACCTGATTCTATGAATTTTACCTTTCATTCTACCTGGAATAATGGTAAAGCAATGCCTTTTAGAATAATGTATGGTAATATTTTAGAAAGTACAAAAAATATGATAAAGATGAAACTTCATGGTGATATTACTGAAACAAGTATATGTATGAAGTGTGGGAAAGTATTAACTAATGAAATTTCAAAGCTCTATGGATTAGGTCCAGAATGTGGTCAACATTACTATATAAATCCACTTACTAAACAAGAATTTGATAACTATAAAGAATCGATAAAGAATAAATTAAAAGCGGTAGAATGGGAAGGTTGGATACCAAAGGTATCTATAATATCAATGGAGGAAGTAAATGGATAAGCTGACTAAATATGACAAAGAAACTACAATTACTTATAACAATGCAGAGCCTGATGCAGAAATATTTACCTATGATAGAAAATTAATAACCCGACTAAAAAAGAAAAATATTAAATTTGAAGAAGTAAATAATGATGGAAGTATCGCGTGCGTTATACCAAAAAGTTGGATAAAAATATCAGGTCCTAGAAATATTAGTCAAGAATCAAGGTTAAAGTTTGCCCAAAAGGCGAGAATAATGGGTAAAAATAATGGTACAAAAACGTAGTTTACTAAATCAATTATCACCGTCAATTTTAGATAGTAAGATTATTGAATTAATATCTAGGAGAAGACGTCAAATAATGGTTCATAGTGCTATTTACTATAGATTATCAACATCACTAATTACTGATAATCAGTTTGATAAATGGGCTTATGAATTAGTAGATTTACAAAAGAAATATCCTAAGGAAAGTTGTAAGGCAGATTTATATCAAGAATTTAAAGAATGGGACGGTACTACCGGATTTAATCTTAATTTTAATAGTTTTTTAGGATTAGCAGAATATCTAATAAGAATTTGTGAGGAAAGATGAATACGAGAAAATATAGTAATTTCCAAGAAAAACAGGTTGCCAAAGTTTTAGGAGGAAGAAAAAATATTAATAGCGGAGCGACAGCTTTTATCAAAGGCGATGTTCAGCTTGATAATTGTCTTATAGAATGTAAGACAGTTACTCAAAAGAAATCATCTATTAGTATTAAAAAAGAGTGGTTAGATAAGTTAAAAAAAGAAGCCTTTGCAATGAATAAACCTTATTCAATGCTAGCGTTTAATTTTGAACCGGGTGGAAAGAGTTTTTATGTTTTAGATGAAAACTTTATAAAATATATTATAGAATCATTAAAAGAGGAGGATTAAATGGTAATTAAAGACGAAAATGGTAAAGTAGTTATATTAATGAGTAAGAGAGATATTTTAGAATACGTTTTTGAAAAATGTGGATTTGAAGTTGGAATTGAGGTAGAAGAGGTTTTTAAAACTGCAGAAAACGCGTCCAACTATGATGAAGATGAATGTGATGGATGTAGTGCTTTAAGCGAAGCAGAGGAAAGAGCAGAAAAACTTCAATTTAGGGTAGATAGTTTAGAATTTGACTTAGAGGATTTAAATGAACAATTTGACGAACTACAAGATAAATTCGAAAATCAAAAGAAAAGTTATATTAAGTACCTAAAGAATAAACATTATTATAGTGCAGCAAAAGCATTAGAACAAATGGATGAGGAGGATTAATATGAAAGCATTAGCATTAAAATATAGACCTAAGACTTTCGAAGATGTGGTGGAGCAGGGTTCCACTATAAAGATTTTACAAAAACAATTAATTACCAATAGTACAATGAATTGTTATTTATTTGTAGGACCCGCAGGGTGTGGTAAAACTACCTGTGCCAGAATACTGGCAAGGGATATTAATAAAGGATTAGGCACCCCAATTGAAATTGATGCTGCTTCCAATAATGGTGTAGAAAATGTGCGTGATATAATTAATGGAGCACAGATGAAATCACTTGATAGCGAATATAAAGTCTATATATTAGACGAATGTCATATGTTATCAACTGGGGCTTGGAATGCTATGCTAAAATTAATAGAAGAACCCCCAATGAAAACAATTTTTATATTTTGTACCACTGACCCTCAAAAAATACCTGCTACAATTATAAGTAGAGTGCAAAGATTTGATTTTCAAAGAATTGGATTTAATGGTATAGTTTCAAGATTGAAATATATTATGGATACCGAAATAAAGGAATGGGTGGATGAGCAATGTAAGGAATACGATATAACCCCAGAAAATCCTATGCTAGAAGATAATGTATACGATAACTGTCCTATGACTTATGAAAATGAAGCATTAGAGTATATTGCTAAATTAGCAGACGGTGGTATGCGTGATGCCATAACAATGTTAGATAAATGTTTAAGTTATAGTCCTGAATTAACTCTTGATAATGTTATTAAAGCATTGGGAGCAGTTAACTACGATGATATGTTTAATTTAACTGATTTTATTACCGATTATAAAGAAGCGGAAATGATTGAATTAATAGAATCTAAATATAGAGAAGGATGTGATTTGAAACAATTTATAAAACAATATAGTTTATTCATACTGGATATCTGTAAATATAATACTTTTAAGAATTTTGATTACATTCAAATACCTTCAATTTATAATGAAAGATTAGATGCATATGTTAAAAGCGTAGAACCTGCATTCGTTAAGCAATTGTTAGATAAGATAATAGAAATTAATAACTTAATAAAATGGGAACATAATTGCAAAGCAGTTATTGAAATGAATTTAATATTATTGTGTAACGCATAAGGAGGGTCTATAATGATAGGACAAAAAAGAGTTTTACAAACAATATCTAATTTAATAAAAGAAAATCGATTTCCCAAGTTTATTTTATTAAGTGGTTCAAGAGGATGGGGCAAAAGAGAATTAACAAAGGAAATTGCTAAAATTATGAATATAGATTTGGTTACTTTTGAAAATAAAGTTGATGATTTAAGGGAATGTATAAAATTGGCATATGAGCAAACTAGTCCTATTTTATATGTTTTAACGGGAGCTGATACAATGTCAATTGCAGCAAAAAATTCTATTTTAAAATTAATAGAAGAGCCCCCAACTAATGCTTTTATTATAATGCTCGCAGAAAATGAAGAAACAATACTACCTACAATTAAAAGTCGTGCTTATTTATTAAGATTAGATAGTTATAGTGAAAAGGAATTAAGAGATTATATTAATACAAAAGATAATATATTCACAGAAGAGGAGTTGGATAAGGTTATTATAATATGTGACTGCCCGGGTGATATTAATCTATTAATGCAACCCGAGAATAAAGAATTATTGAATCTAGTTGATAAAATAATTCAAAATATAGATAAGGTAACTCTTTCAAATTTATTAAAAATATCAAAAAAATTTAAGATAAATGATAATTCCGAGGGTATAGATATAAAGTTATTTTTAAATTGTATGCAATACGTTTTATATAATAAATTTGGTGAAAAGTATCAATATCGCACAAGATGTTATTTATCATATATAGAAATAATCAATTGTAATAAATTATTAAGAGCTATAAGTGTTAATAAACAATACGTTATAGATACATTAGTTATGAGGTTGTGGGAAATATGGAATTGTGGGAATTAAAAGATAGAATTAGTAGTAATAATATACCAAACTTTTTAATATTTACCGGTCCTGAGGTTGGCTTGATGGATATATATATTAATCAAATAGCAAAAGTTTTACAAACTAATCCAAAACGATTAGATAGTATTACAGAGGTGATTAGTAATAGTAAAATATTAAGTTTAACTCAATCAAATAAGTATAGTATTGTTAGAGGCGATAAGTCGTTTTTAAGTAGTGAAAAATTACAAGGTAAAATTAAAACTATAAAAGATTATATAATAGTTATATATGATAATATTGATAAGCGCAGCAAATTATACAAAGAATTTGAAGATAATATAATAACTTTTAATTATATGGACGAAAAAACTCTAATAAGTTTATTATCGAGAAAAATTAAATTAAATCAGGATAATTTAAAATGGTTAGTTGATGCCTGCGGTCACGATTATGCTAGATGTTTACTTGAAATTAATAAATTAAATTTATTTGATGATGATAAAGATATACTATTTGAAGAATTTAAAAAAGACGGAGTTATTCATGCAGATATTGGAGACGTTATATTTCAGTTTGTTGATGCAGTTTTGACCCGTAAGAAAGCAAGTTCTTGGAAATTATATGAATTATTAAAATTAAAAGGTGAGAGTAATATTAAAATAATATCTTTATTATATACAAACTTTAAAGCATTATTATCAGTTCAATTTTGTAAAGAACCTACGATTGAAAATACGGGGCTGACAGCATATCAAATTAGTATTAATAAACATAGGAAAGGGATATATAAGGATAGAGAGTTGCTAGATATTATAGAATTATTAGCAAATACTGATTATAATATTAAGAGAGGTATTATAGAAGAATCAATAAGTATTGAATATTTGCTTGTAAAAATATTATAAATATAGTATAATTGAGGTATATATGGAAGATATAAAAGAAATTGAAGACCCTGTAGTACTTATACAATTAGGTCGAATGAATAAAAAATCTATTGGGGTAGCAAACTATTTAAAGGAAAAGTTAGAACCTAAGGTTTTTTGTAAATTTTGTGGCAGGGAATTAAAAAATGCTAAATCGGTAAAAAATGGTTATGGTCAAGGATGTTATAAGAAGTGGGTTAAATCGAGAAGTCATAAAAGGCGGTTAATATGATTGATAAAGATATATCCAGTTTAAGTAAATCGGAATTAATTGATAAATATAAGAATATGAAAGAATTTATCATAAAGACATCATTAGCAAAAAATCTTAGTGACGAACAAATTAAACAAAGCGCTAATAAAGAGATAAATAATAGGCCATTAGAATTTGTTGTTGATGATGATAAAAGCATCATTATTAGAGCCTTAGAATATGAAGTTTATAGAAATGATAAAAATCAAATACTAATGATAACTACAAATAAGTTCGAAGTTATATATTAGGAGGCATCTATGGACAGGGGTATTGAAAATTTAATATTAGATAATATTAAGTTAGTTTATTATACACTTCATAAAATGAATATAGTAGCCGATGATGATTTAGTTAGTGAAGGTATATTAGCATTAGTTCAGGCGGCTCAAAATTTCAACCCTTCTTTTAATATTCAATTTAGTACTTATGCAGTGTCATATATTAAGGGAAAGATTAAGACATATTTAACGGTAAGAAAGCCTATCATAAAGCCTTCTAGAATTAATGGTGAATTTGTAAATATAGATAAAACAAATAATGAGATTGTTATTAATGCAATACCTGCTCCAAGTGATAACGTTGAAAGTAGTTTAATAGTTAGGGATTTTTTAGAAAAATTAACATATAGGGAAAGAGTAATTGCAGAAGGATTAATGCAAGATAAGACACAACAGCAATTAGGTAAGGAATTAAATATATGCCAAGGTCAAGTATGCAGGATAATAAGAATAATAAGATATAAGTATTTACGTTATATTAGAGAATCATAATTTATTGAATAATTTATTATATTTTTGCTCAATTTATAATATAATAATATTATACAGGTTATTAAGGAGAGTTAAATGGGCAAGGGTAGATTAACAGTTCAATCAATTAAATTTTGTGAGTTAATGGCAGAAGGGAAAAAGAGCAGATACGAATGTTATATAGAAGCATATCCAAAGGCTAAAAATTGGACGAAAGCATCTGCACAAACTGCGGCATCATTATTACTTAAAAAACCCCATATACAAAAAAAGATTGAACAATTGAGAGAAAAGGTAGAAAATAAATTGGTTGAACAATATGTATGGGATAAAGATAAGAGTACAAAAACTATTATGCGTACATTAAATACAATTGAGAATAATATTGATACTCTTATGCAATCACGTGATAAATTATTAGAAAGCAGTACTGATGCGGATAGTAAGATTAAAGCAGTTAATAAAGTATTATTTGGTATGACAAGTTGTGCAAGAGTAGTTAAAGAATTAGCAGGAGAATTAAATTCTATGTACGGGTTTAATAAATCTAATATAGAATTAAACGGCTCTATGAAACAGGTAATATTTGAAGGAGAAGATAATTTACCACCTGATGAAGAAGAAGTTGATAATAATGGTAATGAATTAGTTAAGGAGGAACTTATAGAGGATGATTTCGAAGAAGAATAATAATTTAGAGGATAAAGATAAACTATCAATACTGGAAAACATTTTAAGAAAGTCTAAATTGCAAAAAGGTGCGGGTATAATAAAAGAAAGTGAAAAAGAAGATAAATTAACGATAAATATAAAACTATATATATCAGAAGTATATCAAGCAATAAGTAATATATTCAATAATATTGCTAATTCACTACAATCATTAGCAAATACATGTAATCAATTATCAAATACATACAAAGATGAATGTATTAAGTATTTAAAGGAAAATAAAGATAAAAAAGAATAGCACTTATTATAGAATGATATTTTTATATTACATACTAAAGTATGTAAGTCTCAAAATTAAATAATAAGAATTTAATAAGTTAGAAGTTGGAGGTAGTAGAAGAGATATGAAAGACAAAGTAAAACGTAGTAAAATATATTTAGTGGTATATGCTCCCGAAACTGACACAAAGTTTAAAATAGTTCCTATTGAATTTGGTAGTTTATCTTGGAAACATCCATTAGTTAGAAAAGCAGGAGCAATATTTGCAGATGAAGAATACGCAAAACAATTTTATAATTTTGTAGTAACTAATGCTAAGAAACAGGATGATGAACGTAAACAAGCAGTAATGGAAGAGCTAAAACAAGAGCAAGAAAGAGAATCAAAAAAGAGAATATTAGATAAATAAGGGTTATTATAATATAATAACCCTTATTTTTTTTTTGAAAAAGTTTGTAAAAATACTTGATTTTCTATAATATATATATTATAATATATATGTGGATAAAAAATAAAGAATATCTACAGGAGGAGTATATGAACAAAATATTTAAAATACTTTATAAGTATAAAGGGGCAAAACAATTAGAGCCAAGAACCGCATATATTGAAGCAGACAATATATTAGATGCGTCAGATAGATTTATTCAATATCAACAAGATGTGGTTAGAAAGAAAGCATGTATTGAATATGTAAAAGAAATAATATATAAAGAAGGAATGGAAGTAATTAAGTATTCGGGTATAAAAAAGTAAAAAATACTTATAATTAGTTTATATATACAGGAATTACTTTATATATTATAATAAGAGAGAAAGGAGTAAAATTATGGATATAGATGCGTTTATTAAGAATTATATTAGTGCTTACGAAAATCATTTTAATAATGAAAATAGAAATAATGCCACATTCGAGAATATGGAATATGCAGGTTGGTTATTAGATAGATATTTTCCCGAATTTACAAAGGATGCAACCGCATATATTACATTATATAATAAATGCAAAAGAGCAGATAGTAGAAGGTAAGTGGGAGTATTTAAGAATATAGAGATTGAAAAGGAGAAATTATGAAATTGTATACACCATTAGGCATAGCAGAATTGCCTGATAGTTATGCTGACGAATACAAAAACAAAACAGATATTGAATTGCTGGAAGAATTAGTAAGACAAGATAGTACGGAAGATGGATTTTTAGACCCAATATTAGTTTCAATTTTGATTGATAAAAAGTTATTATTTAAAGGCGAGAAATGTAGTGATATTCAAGCAAAAATTCAAAGATTAAAGGAGCAGTTATGAAAGAAACAAAAGTGTATGAAGATGAGTAAAGAATTAGAAGAAAAAATATATTCAATGTCAAATAGTTTTTTACCACTTGATGTTTTTTATAATGATATAAGAGATAACCCAATAGAAAATTTTGAAATTATGCTACAACAAATGCAAGAACTAGAACAAAAGGAGAAATAATATGTTTTGTCAATTATGTAAAGAATTAAAAACTAGAAATAGTTATTATTTAGTAGAAAGAGTAAAAGGTTATTCTTGTGGAATTCAAGACAACTTTATTAAAGTAGTAAAATTAGATAATAAATTTTATATTAATGCAAAAGGTCAAGGTGTTACAGCAGAAATAAAATATTGTCCTTTATGCGGAAGTAAATTAGGAGAGTAGTATGAGTAAAATAGATTATAATGAATTAGTAGAATTTGTGAGAACACACGATGAATATTATGTTGCAGAATTTATGTTTGCAGATAATAAACGCATTGCCGAACTAGAACAAGAACTTGCAGAACTTAAAGAAAAGGATAATTATCATTTACGATATGAACTTGCAGGAGCGGATGAAACTATTACTAACCTTAGACAGCAACTAGAAGAAAGTTTTACAGAAAAAGATGTTGAAGGCTTGATTGAAGATAGAAATAAGACTATAAAATTTTTGCAAAAGGAACTTGCTGAAAAAACTGCAAAACTCGAATTTGCAAATAAAGAAATTGAAAAATTAAAAGCCTCAAATTGTTATATTCACGACTTACACAACAATCTTTATCGAGAATATCAAAAGAAGAACGATGAACTTTATAAAAACCAAACCCAACTCGACCAAGCGAACGAAAGGCTGAAAGGTGCGATTGTGCCACGATTTAAGAGACAAGAAATAGTATATTGTTTTTCTTATGGGAAAATACAATTGTTTAATGTTGTTGCTTATTTAGATAATCAAATTACATTATGTGAAGACAGAGAAACAGGCAAATTAGAACTCGTTAATAATGACTATTTATGTATAAATGAACAAGAAGCACAAGCTAAATTAAAGGAGATACAAGGGAATGAGTAAAGAAAATCCAAACGAATTTAAAATAATAAACAAAAATGAAAGATTGAAATATAGACAAACTATAAACGAACTCAAACAACAACTAGAAGAAAAAGAAGATGAATGTAGTTTATACAAGAAATTTGCTGACGGTGGAGCAATAGATTTAGTAATTGAGTCGGTTGGAAGATTAAGAGAAATAGACCAACTCAAACAGCAACTAGAAGAAAAAGACAAAGAGATTGAAAGACTAAAAGTTTTTGAAAGGATATATTATCAAAATCAACTACAAGCAAGCCAAGAAGATATACAAAAATTTCAACAACTTGCTAATCAAAGTGCTGTTAATATAAATCATATAGCAATAATCGAACTTGAAAAAGTGAAAATGCAATTAAAAGATAAAACAAAAATGATGAGTAATGAAGAACATTGTTATCAGCAAAAAGTTGTTAGTTGGATTGATATTTGCGACCAAATCAACAATCAAATCAAAGAGTTAAAAG
>CALVUU010000096.1 GCA_944363655.1 uncultured Bacilli bacterium
TAGTACCAACTTCTGAAATAATGTTATTAACAATTTCTGATATATTACTTCCCTTTATTTCTTGAAAATAAGGATTATTAGAAAAAGTAATAAAATGATTTTTAAAAATACCTTTATTATGTTGAGCCGCATATATTGCCAATCCAACAGAAGCACAATAAGGTATAGCATTATTACTAAACATAGATGCTGATGTATCAGCAATTACCAATAAATTTTTATCAGTAATAATTTGTTTCTGATTCTGCCACATTAAATCTAATATTTCTATATCAATACCTTTATTAAAAAGAACATTTTTTATTATTTGATAACAAAATAGACCTTGAGTATTTATGGTTGTCTCATTACTTTTCAATTTCTTTTTAAAATCAGTAAATTTTTCCAACATGTTTCGATTAAATGCTTCTCTATATTTAATCATTGCTAAACTAGGAACTTGCGAAAAATCTATTTTATCATATGCCTTTTCAGTGAGATGAGTTTCTACTATATTAATCTTTTCTCTTAAATTTCTTAACATCTTTCGATATTCTTTCTCCGACATTCCCAGTAGTTTAACTAATTTCTTAGCTAATTTATTATTTTGTTTATGAGTTCTTAATGAAGGCAACCATTTTGCTAAAAGAGATGGAGATTTACTTTTAATATCCTTTTTTAATTGTTTTTTTATTAATTCAATTGTCTCTTTTTCTACTTTAGTACCAATACCAATTAAAACATAATCAAAACGTCCAAGTTTACTTATAAAAGGCATAATTTTTAAAGCATATTCTGAATAATTAAAGCATAAATATTCATATATTATTTTAAATAATCTTCTTTCCCCTTTACCATTTCTAATATCTAAAATATATAATAAATTTGCTAAAGCTAAATTATAATCTTCATTTAACGCCAACTTAAACTTATTTATAATTTCATCACTAGTATCATATCTAGATAGCATAGCAAAAACATCTAAATTAGCATCATAACTACTAGCATAATATTTACCACCCTTAGTATTTGTAATAGTACTATTCTTCTTTAACTCTTCTAAATAATCCATATATCCTCCATTAAAGGGGGCAACAAGCCACTAACAATAAGTAAACCAAAACATTTTCATAAAAATTGCTGTAAGTGGCTTTAATAAGACACGTAAATTTCTAATCAGGAAATTAATTTTACTTTTTCAGTTATTTTTATTGCTGTCTGTGTCTTTCCTCCTTACAAAATAAATATAACACATAAAAACTAAAAAAAGGTCGCTTTTAAAGCGACAAAAAAATACTGTTATAAAACAGTACCACAAAACTTAAACAGATAATCATTCACAACATTTAAATCGTAAATACTATTTTCTAAACAGTAAACTACAATTAAATCAAAAATGTTATTTTCCCCCAAACAATAACCGGCACTTTTTAACAATTTATCAAATCTATGTCGATCAAGTTTAAGAGCAAAACCCAATTTAATGACTGTATTTTTACTAGGAATATAATTTTCATTACACCTTATCTTAGAAAATAATCGTCTATCAATGTCTACTCTTTTATAAACATCAGAATCTTTCAGATTACATTTATCTATATAAGAAAAAAGCAAATCTCTAAAATTCTTTGTTTTATGGTGATTTAAGTATGATATAATCGATTGCTTCATATAACCTCCTAATACTTTTTCTAATTCCTAGGGTTATACATCAACTTAAATCACAACTTAACAATTTGTTAAGTACCAACACTATATCAAAAACTATTAATATAATCAATACTTATTTAAAAAAATCTTTCCAAGGATCTACTCTATTTAATCTTTTAATAGCTTTATCCATAGTTATTTCATCAGGTTTTATTTTATCAAGTTCACTCCATTTAATTGGCATTGAAACTGTTGCTTTCTTCCTAAGTCTAATTGAATATGGAGCAACACTAGTAGCTCCTTTTATATTTCTAACCCAATCGATAAAAATTTTACCTTTCCTTTTACTTTTTTTCATATTACTAGTATATTTATCTGACCAAGTTGCTTCCATTAATTTAGCAATATTTCGTGCAATCTTCCGTGCGTTTTTCCAAGTAGTTTTACTCATTAAAGGTACAACTATATGATATCCTTTGCCTCCACTAGTCTTCAAAAAAGATTCTAAATTATAACTATCCAATATTTTCTTTAAATCTTTTACACCTTCACGCAATTTTTTTAAACTTAACTTTTCATCTGGATCTAAATCAAAAACCAACATATCTGCATGATTAACATCATCTACTTTACTCCCCCATATATGAAACTCATAACTATTCATCTGCACTTCTTGCATAATTCCATTTATATCTTTTATAAAGTAATAATCATTTCTATTATCTTCACTACTTCTTAACTTTTTAACACCAAGATAACCATCTAAATTTTCAAAATGTTTCTTATAAAAAGGCACACCATCAGCACCATCTGGAAGTCTTATTGTACTAATAAGTCTATTTTCAACATAAGGCAACATTCTTTTTGCTACTTTTTCATAATAATTAAAAATATCTTTCTTCGTAACTTTAGGATTTTTAAATATTACTTTCTCCGGATTAGTTAATTCTATAAAGCTTTTCTTTAAAGCAATTTCATCCATCGTTTTTCCACTTTTAATACTTGTATCAAATTCTAATATATCATCATATAAATGATAATCATCTTCATCCTTAATTAATAACCAATTATCTTCATCCATTAAAACTAATGTCCATAATCCTTTTAATCTCTTACCATTTAGTCTAAATTTAATTATTCCCTTTTTAAAATCAGGCTTCTTCCCCACAACTTCCCAAGTTCCATAATCCCAAAGCATAACCGTACCTGCCCCATATTCTCCATCAGGAATAATTCCTTCAAAATTTCTATAACTAAGGGGATGATCTTCAACCATTACCGCAAGTCTTTTATCTTTGGGTTTATACGTTGGACCTTTAGGGACTGCCCAACTTTTTAAAACTCCATCCCACTCTAACCTAAAATCATAATGATCTTTTCTTGCAATATGATGTTGCACCACAAACCTAAGTTTTTTATTACTTTTTTCTTTTTTTCCTTTTGGTTCATGTGTCTTATCAAAATTTCTTTTTTGATTATATTCTTTTAATGCCATAATAAAACCTCTATTTTTATTTTAAGTAAAATAGAAGTTTTTATTCTCTATTTATATTATAAACTACTTACCCCAATCTTTCTTTTATAACATAATCTCTTTCAAGTTCACCAATAAGTAAAGAAGAATTATCATCATGTTTTAAATTATTACTTAAAACCATATCTTCCATATAATTCGCATAACAATATTTACACAAATGTTTACAAGTATTATACACACCAATATCAACCATTTGCACACACTCACACTTATCCCCTTTACGCACTACTTGTTTTGGATACATCTTACCCGTCATCTTTAAAGCTAATTCTCTAGACAAGCAATCCCCTTTAACAAAACCATATTCAACTAAATTACGATTTTCAAAACAAGTTTGCACCACCATTCCGTTAATTCTTGCCCACTTACTAAAATACTCGCCAATTTCTTTATACATATCTTCCG
>CALVUU010000097.1 GCA_944363655.1 uncultured Bacilli bacterium
ATATAGATGTATTAGATGTAGCACATATGTCTAGAAAAATAATAAAATCTGGTACAGAAGAAGTATCACTTGAATATTATTATACAGAAATAACAAGCGAGAATGTAGATAAATGGAATGCAATTAAATGGCTTGCCGAACAATTACAAATAAAGAAAGAAGATATAATGGCAATAGGAGACAACATAAACGACAAAATGATGATAGAAAACGCAGGAATGGGAGTAGCAATGGGAAACAGCGACCCAGTTGTAAAAGAAATAGCAAATAAAGTAGTAGCAAACAACAACGAAAACGGAGTAGCAGAAGCATTAAAAATGTAGAACTGTTACAAAACTATTAGCTGGCACGGTATGCTTGGTTGGATAAGGTTTCAATCAAAGGCACTATAGAAAATCATATTTACAACTAATAAATATGCATATTTAAAAAAAATATACACAGACTGTAATAAGTAAAAACTTATTTAGGAGGTGTATTTTTTTATGGCTAAAGAAGATAAAAATAATGATATAGATAAACACGAGGAAACAGAGGATGTTACAAAATATGGAGAATTCGTATCATCATATTTTGCGTGGCTTACACCAGAAAAACAAAAGAAAAGAGCAAAAGAAATTGATAATATGACAAAATGAGAAATTGGGGACAGTCCCCAATTTCTCATTTTGGGATAAATTACCATATACGTATAATTTCAAATTAACTTGAATTTTATGTCGACTCAATGATAATATAAAATTGTAAATAATATAAAAGGAGGAGTATGATGAGTAAGAAAGCTAAATTAATTTTAACTGGTATCTGCATGTTTTTGCTAATTATGCTATTACAAATACAAATTCCAAATGGAGTATTTGCAAATGAAGGTGTTAGTTTTGACGAATTTAACTTTCCAGATGCAAAGTTAAGAGAGGCAATACATATAGCTTATCCAAATTATACAAAAGACAATTATCTTTCTTTAGATGAAATTTCTAAAATTATCTCATTGGATGTTTCAGAAAGTGGAATTACTGATTTAACAGGAATTGAACATTTTATAAGTTTAGAATATTTGAATATATCGGTAAATAACTTAGCAAAGTTAGATTTATCTAAAAATATTTTGCTAGATACGATTGAAGCATCAAATAATCAGTTATTAGAAAGTATAGAATTACCAAAAGATATAGAAAACATTTATATTAATTTTAATTATAGTTTAAAAGGTGTTGATATTTCTAAATATGAGAACTTAAAAAATTTTTATGGGGCGGATGTTAAGTTAGATAATATAGATTTAACAAACTCGGCAGAGCTTATTGCGTTAGATTTATCAAATACAAACTTAAGCCAAATTGATGTTAGTAAAAACATAAAATTAGAATATTTAAATGTTTCAGAAAATAATTTGGTAGAGTTGGATTTAAGAAGTAATACAAATCTTATTACTGTAGATGCAACAAATAATAAAATAAATTTAATAGAATTACCAAGTAGTAAAAGAAATGGGTCAGAAATTGAATTTTATACTCAACAAATTCAAAGTGGTTATGAAGTAATATGGTATGAAAACGATAAAATAATAAATGTAAATACCATTTTATCAATGAAAGGACAAACACTAACCTCAAAAACACAAGCAAAATCATATAGCATAAATTTTAATGCAAATGGTGGTAGAGGCACAATGTCATCACAAGTGGTTAAAGTTGATGAGAAGATAAATCTTATTCAAAATGCTTTTACAAGAGATGGATATACATTTGCAGGATGGGCAATAGGTTCAAATTCAGAAACAAAATATTTGGATAAAGCTGAATTTGAACTAAATAAATATCCAACTAACGGAAAAATTACATTATATGCAGTATGGAAACCAATTAAGTACACAGTAGAATTTGATGCAAATGGTGGAACTGGATCGATGGATAGAATGGAAAATATACTTTATGGAACATCAGTTAAATTATCATCAAATAATTTTACAAAAGAAGGATATACATTTGCAGGTTGGACAAACAGCAAAACAAGTAGTGTAATACGATATTTTGATAAAGATACTGTATCAAATTTAGTAAACAATGAAGGTCAAAGCATTAAGTTATATGCAGTTTGGGAGAAAAATGAATATAATATAAAATTTAACGTTGATGGAGAAATAACAAGCACAAAAGTAAGTTATAGAGATAAAATAAGTGTTCCAAAAGTTCCTACCAAAACAGGCTATACATTTATAGGTTGGTATGATGAAAAGACAAATGAAAAATATGATTTTAATAAAGAGGTTACAGCTGGAGTTTCACTAGTGGCAAAATGGAAAATAAATAGTTACAATGTAGTATTAAACGGAAATGGAAATACACGAAACAATATGAATAGAATAACATTAAAATATAATCAAATAGCTACTTTACCAGCAAATACATATATTAAAGATGGATATGAATTTATAGGCTGGTCTATAACCCCTAATGGAGCAGTTGTATACTCTAATAGAAGCAGTATAAAGAATCTATCTAGCAAAGATAATGATACAGTAACTTTATATGCACAATGGAAATTTATAAAAAAAGATTTTAATATAAAAGCAGAAAATAAAAGTGTAACGTATAATGGTAAAGCTCAAACAATTAGTATAAGCAACATACCAGCAGGAAGTAAAGTAGAGTATCGTACAAGCATAAATGGAAAATGGACAACAGTAAAACCAACGAGAACATCAGTTGGAACAACAACAGTTTATTATAGAATCTCAAATCCAAATTATAATACAACTGAAGGAAGCAAAACAATTAAAATTAATGCAAAACAAATGAAAAATTTAAGCATAAGCAATATTTCAAACAAAACTTATACTGGAAAACAAATAAAACCAACTGTAACAGTAAAAGATGGAAGTACAATACTAAAAAACGGAACAAATTATACACTAAGCTATGGAACAAATAAAACTACAGGAAAAGCTTATGTAAAAATAACAGGAAAAGGAAATTATACAGGAACTATAACAAAATATTTTAATATAGTACCAAAAACTCCAACATTAAGCATATCTGCTGGAAAAGGAAGTTTAAGTATTACAGCTAAAGCAACAGGTGCAAGTGGTTATGAAATTTCATACTCTACTTCAAAAAATGGAAAATACAAAGTTGTAACTTCAAGTAGTCAAAGAAAAACAATAAATAAATTAACAAGAGGGCGAAACTACTATGTTAAAGTTAGAGCATATAAAATTATTGATGGAAAGAAGGTATATAGCGGTTATAGCAGTGTAAAGATTGTAAAAATAAAATGAGAAAAAGGGGACAGTCCCCAATTTCTCACTTTGTTGTAAAAAATTTGGAAAAAGTAGTTGACATAAGTATAAAAATATTGTATAATATTTTCAGTGCTTGAATAACAAGCAAAAAATAAAAAAGGAGGAATTAGTGTATGCATCTGAAGAAGATGCGGTATCCGACTGGCTATATCTAGTACGAAAATTACTAGACCAAACAACGCGAGGTAAAAATGATGTATACAACAGGGTTTATCTAGCACGACCATTTACCCAAAAAGTGTAAGGCATCGGAGGAAAAACTATGAACAGCCTGTACACTAGTGGCTTTATCTAGCTACTAAAAATACGTTACCAGTCTGGTAACAAAAAACTAATTTCTGCCCCTGAAAACCGGAAGTCTCGGCTAAATTGGGGTCACCTGCGCCAGAGCATGTTTGCTCTGGCGCTTTCTACGTATTTTTTTATATCCAATAAATTGAAACAAAAATTATTATAAAAATATATAGCATACGAAAGTATGTTAAATTACAATTATAAACCTTAAGTAAATTCTATGACTAAATATTATAAAACTATTGACTTTATGAAAAAAAGGTGTATAATATTATTGTAAGTCAAAGAAAGTCAAAGTCAGAAATAAATCGAAATTATATAAAACTGATATACTAAGAAACAAAGGATGTGATTAAATGAAAATGTCAGATATGATAGAAGAATTTATAAAAGAACTTTTTAATGATGATGACTATATTGAAATACAAAGAAATGATTTAGCAGAACATTTTAATTGTGTGCCATCACAAATAAATTATGTTATATCAACAAGATTTAAGCCATCTCAAGGCTATTATGTAGAAAGCAAAAGAGGTGGTGGTGGGCATATAAGTATTAGAAAAATAAATACTACCAAAAGTAACTACTTGATGCATACAATTTCAAGTATTGGAGATAAAATTACATCACAAGAGGTAGATGTTTTTTTAAGTAATTTTCTATCATATAATGTTGTAACTAAGAAAGAAGCAAAGCTTTTGAAAGTCGCAACAAGTGACAATGTACTAAATGTGCCACAAAACACAAAAGATGAATTGCGTGCAAGAATTTTTAAAAATATGCTTATAAATTTAGTAGAAGATTAGCAAAAAAATATGCAAAATGTAAGGCTTATCTATAATAAAACATACTTATATAAAATTAAATAATGAAAAGGAGTTGATTTTTATGTTGTGTCAAAATTGTGGAAAAAACGAAGTTACTTTTAGATATACTCAGGTTATTAATGGAGTAAAAAAGGAAATGAATCTTTGCGATAAATGTGCAAGGGAATTAGGATTTAAAGATATTAATTTTAATATGCCAATTAGCTTTTCTAGTTTCTTAAGTGATTTCTTTAATGAATATAATGATAACTTATTACCAAGTTTTATAGGAACACAAGCTAAAGAGTGCAGTGGCTGTGGTACTACATTTGATGATTTTATAAATAGTGGAGAGTTTGGTTGCAGTGAATGTTATAACATATTTAAAGATAGAATTTCTCCAATCTTAAAGAATTTGCAAGGTGCAAACAGATACATTGGAAGAGGCTATAGAGAGATTGCACCAAGTACAGACAATGAAGAAAAAGCTAGCAAAAATGTAGAGAAGAAAGAAAAAAAGGAATCAAAACTAGAAAAATTGCAAAAAGATTTGCAAAAGGCAATAAAAGATGAAAGATATGAAGATGCTGCTAAAATTCGTGACGAAATAAAAACAATGGAAACTACTAAAGCATCTAAAACTAAGAAAAACGAAAATAAAGAAAATAAGAAAGAAGAATAATTTCTAAGATTAAGACTAAAAAGTATTAGCCAAAATCTACTTAATAAAAGAGGCTAAAGGTTGGAAAAAAATATTTTTTACCAGGTTTAAGCCTTGAGAAAGGAATGAGAATAAAATGGCAAATTGGTATTTACAAAATGGAAAAGAATCAGATGTTGTAGTAAGTTCAAGAGTTAGGCTATCTAGAAATCTAAATGGGTTTAATTTCCTAAATAGATGTTCT
>CALVUU010000098.1 GCA_944363655.1 uncultured Bacilli bacterium
CATAAAAAGTGCTATATTTTGTCATGGGAGAAAACTGCAAATATTGATATTAAAATTAATTTTTGAACTATTTTGCTCGAATCATATAAAATTCATAAATATTTTTCGTAAAAAACCGAAACTCAAAGTTTTTTAGTCTTTTAAAAGTAAGCTAAATAGATTATAATTTATTATATAGAATAAAGTTCGAGGTGAGAGAATGAATAATCGGGGATTTACTTTAGTAGAGTTACTGGCAGTACTAGGAATATTAACGGTAATTTTATTGATTGGAGTTCCTGTATTTTTAAATGTACGGGATTCGGTTTTAGAAGGTGAGCGAAAAAATGTTGTTGCTTATATTGAGTCAAGAGCTGCTGATTATGCCAATGATACAAGTATAACGGTGGTAAGTGTTGAAGATTTAATTCAAGAAGGATATGTAGAACCTGATGATGAAACAGATATATATAATCCAGTTACTAACGAAAGCTATAATTGTTATATTGTAGCTTCTTCATTTAATAATGGTGTTTATGAATCAACAATGAGTGAAGAAAGTATTGGTGTTGATGCTGGTGGAACATGTAATCAGTATCAAAAAGAACTAGATTTAGCGATATGTAAATATAATGATGATGAGACAGAGTGTACGGTAATAGATGATAATAGTTGGTCGAAAGATGATATGAAACTAGGGGTAAGATATCGGAGTGGTAATATTTTAAAATCTAGTGATGCTATATATGATTGGTTAAGTACGGATGGAAGTACAAGTAAAGAATATTATATAAATACAAGTACAAATCTAATAAGTCAAAATGTGTATAGAGTAATTGTTACGATGGAAGATGTAGTAAGTGAAGTAACCCAAGATATAAATATTGATAAGTATCCACCGGAAGTTGTAAGTTCTTCTGTAAAGCCAGATAGTACAACGTGGACAAAATCAAAAGAAGTAACTGTAGAAGTAACGGATGTTGGTTCTGGAGTTGCGGGAGTGTATATTGGTACTTCTACAACGTGTAGCGAATCTTTAGATTATGGAACTGGTGAAATAGTAGATAATGTTTATAAAAAAGTATTTGTTAGTCCTGGAACATTTAATGTGTGTGTAAAAGATAAGGTAGGAAATGTATCGGAAGAACCATATCAAATAACAGTAGAAAATGTTGATGGAATAGGAGCAGAAGATATAAGTTTAACAGGGTCACCTACAAGTTATACAGATAGTGTTAATTTAACAGGTACGGCGATAGATACCAACTCTGGATTGGTAGCATATCAATTTACGCAAAGTGCAAGTGAACCAACGGGTGGATGGATAGAAATTGAGAATACTAATAATAGAATAACGCAATATCGAAATGAAATAACTTCTAATGGAACATGGTGTTTTTGGGTTAAGGATGCAGCAGGAAATACAAGTAGTGCTAGTTATACTATAAATAATATTGATACAATACCTCCGATAGCAACGCTTAGTCCATCAACAACTAGTAGTGTTTCATCACTTACGTTAAATGGAGTAGGAATAGATAACGAATCAGGAGTAAAAAGATATGTTATAACAACTAGTGCTTCTAAACCATCTAGTGGATGGACAACTCTTCAAACACCACAACAAAGAGTAAATTCAAAATATACAGTAACAAGTAATGGTACGTATTATTTATGGGTAGAGGATGTATATGGTAATGTTGGTAAAGCTTCTTATAAAGTATCAAATATTCATGTTGGACCAAGAGTATCTAGTGTTACTATAAGTAATATAAGTGATAATGGTTTTACAGTTAATGCAACAGCAGTTAAAGGATCTACATCTTTAAATAAATACTATTTTAGTTACAATGGTGGTAGCTCTTGGCAAACAGTTAATAGTTCATCAACTACTGCTAGTTATACTTTTAGTAAGTTATCTTCAGATACATATTATTCCGTAGCTGTTAAAGTAATGGATTCTTTAGGATATTATTCAACTATATATTATACCTCTGCAAAAACAACTTCTAGTTCTTTTGCAGAATATATAAAGTCAACTTATCCAAGTGATAGTGATTTGCAGTTAAGTGGTAGTGATTATTATTATACCGGTAATAATCCAAATAATTTTGTATGTTTTGGTACTAATGCAGCAACTTGCCCTGAAGAAAATTTATACCGAATAATTGGAGTTTATGATGATAAAGTTAAGTTAGTTAAATATACTTTGTTTGATACAAGGTATACATGGGCTGGAAGTAGTAATAACAATAATTGGAAAGATAGCCCTTTAAATGAATATTTAAATAACGATTATTTAAGAGATTTAGGTTTATCTTGGAATAATATGATTGCCATGACAACTTGGACGATAAAAAATGGTAATTTATATGATGCAAAAATAGGATTACTTTATAAATCAGAAGTTGAATTAGCAAAATCGTGGATATCTCCACCTTATTATGTAGATATTTATGATCAGGAAGTAGAAAGATATGAACAAAGTACAGATGGTGCAGATATTGATGCAGAAATTAATGGAGAAATACATGAAGAGTGGTTACTTGATGTATATAGAAATAATTATGTATATCGATTTACAGAAGATGGTGATATTTGGTATCAAAAAAGAGCCCATTGTGATCATGATACCATGTTTTGTCGCAAGCGATATTTTAGATCGACATTTAGTTTAGTATCAGAAGTAAAAAAAGAATCCGGTATTGGGACAATTAATAATCCATACCGAATTTCGTTATAGGAGGTTTAATGAAAAAGAAAAATACTATAATTTTTATATTTATTATTGTTATAGTAGTAATATTAACTGTTTTGTTATTAGTTAATTGGAAAAATAAAGATTTATATATAGATGAAGTCTCTTTGGAAGAAAAAGAAAAAAGAGATGATATCTTTTATAATACTATTGATGAGGTAATAAAAGCCGTAAATGAAATTAATATAGTATTACAAAAAGAAAATTTAGAGTTAACTACTGATGTAGATTATGAAGGAGACTTTACTTGTTATAAATATATTGGAGATAATACTTCGTATTATATTGAAAAAATAGAAAGTATATATAAAGAACCTTTCGGAGAATATAGTAATTTTAAAGTATTAGATAATAATTTATATGTTTGTTATGCTAGTAATTGTAATGTTCAAGATATTAGTGATTATTCTTTGGTGGTAGATGATATAGATGAAAAAAGTATAGATACAGGTAATGGTGTTTATACATTAAATTATGTTGATGATTCATGGAAGTTTGTTTTTCCAGTAATTAATTGTCATTACAATTAATTACTCAATATTTTTGTTTTTAATAAATTCAGTGAGCATTTTAGTAAGTGCTCTTTTTTCTATTCTAGAGACATAACTTCTTGAAATTTTTAAATATTTAGCAATCTCTTTTTGGGTCATATCTTTAGTATTAAATAAACCATAACGTTTTATTATTATTTCTTTTTCACGATCATTTAAAATTTTTAAATATTTATTTAATAAATTTATATTATCTTTTATCTCTAAGTCTTCAAATAAATCTTTTTGTTTATCTTTGATGATGTCAATTAAATTTATTTCATTTCCTTCTTTATCAAAGCCAATAGCATCATTTAAAGATACGGTAATACCTTCTTTTTTATTACTACGAAAATGCATTAAAAGTTCATTTTGAATACATCTTGCAGCATAAGTAGTAATTCTTGTTTGTTTATTATTTTTATAAGAATCTATTCCTTTAATTAAACCAATCGTGCCAATACTTATTAAGTCATCGGTATTGTCTTTAGAATCAAATTTTTTTACTATGTGAGCAACAAGTCTTAAATTGTGTTCAATTAATTTATTACGGGCTTGTTTATCCCCAGTAAGCATTTTTTTAATACATTCTTCTTCCTCTTCCATACTTAGGGGTTCAGGAAATATAGAATTAGAATAACTTCCTGTAAAAAATAACATATCTTTAATAATATTAAGTAAATTTAATAACATAATTATATACCTCTAATAAATAATATTGGAAATATTAGATATTTATGTTAAAATTGATGTGCCGGGAGGGTTTAAAATGGAAAAAAGATCAGTTATTATAAAAAGATTACAAGAAAATTTTTCTTTTTGGAGAAAAGATAAAAATTATTATGAGACTTTAATTAATAAAGATATTACAAATTATAAAATAGCTTTAAAGGTAGTAGTAAATGAATTTAAAAATAGTTATAAAATTTTAGAAATGTCTTGGTTTATAGAATTATTAAGTGGTAATAATTTATTAAATAAATTAAGTTTTATATTAAATAAATTACGTAAATATAATATAGTTATAGACTTTGATTATTTAAATAAATTATTAAAAAAATATTCACAATTAGATGCTATATTTAGTAATTTATTTAATGGAAAAGATGTTACTTATGATTACTTAGTTTCTTTAACAGATGATGAAGATGTAATTAATTTTTTAATATTATATACATCTATTAAAGGAATATATAAAGATGAATTAAAAGAATTAGATAAAAGTATATATTCTTCTGATAGTATGTCTTATTATTTAAAAGAAATTAATCAAATTCCTATGTTAGCAAAAGAAGAAGTAATAAATTGTTTTAAAAAAATGGAAGAAATTAAGGGAAAATTAAAAAATAATTCGGATGAATTATTAGAAAAAGAATATAATTATTATCGTGATATTTTAATTGAAGCCAATTTACGTTTAGTTGTTAGTATTGCTAAAAGATATATGGGTAGAGGTTTAGATTTATTAGATTTAATACAAGAAGGAAATAATGGGCTTATTAAGGCTGTTTTAAAATATGATTATCACTTAGGATATAATTTTTCAACTTATGCAACATGGTGGATAAGACAATCAATATTAAGTGCTACATATAAATTAGGTCGAACGATAAAAATTCCTAATTATTTATATGATGATATAAATAAAGTAAATACTGCTAGATATAGACTTTCTATGAATGATGATGAGATGGATATAAAAAGTATCGCAAAAGAAGCAAAATTAAGTGTAAAAAAAGTAGAAAAAATTGTTAATTTACCTTATGTTACAGCATCTTTAGATGATAAATTATGTACTGATGATTATGATGACCTAACTTTAGGAGATTGTTTGGCAAGTAAAGATAATACAGAAAATTTTGTTATAGATAATATGTTAGGTGAGTGTTTAAATGAAATTATTAGTAGAATATTAACAGATAAAGAAGAATTTATTATCCGTATGCGTTTTGGTTTAGTAAATCAAGAAGTTAATAATCCTTTATTTACATCTAGTCATACTTTAAAAGAAATTGGAGATGTTTGTGGTTTGTCGCACGAAAGTGTTAGAGTTACTTTATCTAAATCTTTAAAAAAACTA
Organism: uncultured Bacilli bacterium; assembly: GCA_944363655.1. The sequence goes on from CALVUU010000098.1 coordinate 5,348, forward strand.
AATAATGCTAAAGCTAAAAAGTATTTAGATGGATATATTGAAGATATTATAGGATATAATAGAATATATTTAAAAGAAATCCTTGGAGCAACTGAAGAAGAAATGAATTATTTATTAACTAATATAGATCATGATAGTAAATATTATAATGTTTTAATTAAGTATTTTGGTAAATCTTTTAAATTACCTCGTAATACTGATGTTGCTATACCTAGATTGGATTATGCAAATTTAAGTTATGGAATTAGGAAATTACATGAATTATTAGATGGATATAGAGTAAGTAAGGGTACTTTAAAAAGAAAATTAGTTATTATAAAGTAAAGGGAAATAAGAAAAAATAAATAATTCTTATTTTTTTATTATGTTTTATGATAAAATAAAATTGAATGGAGTGTTATAATGAAAAAATTAATTTTAGTTGATGGAAATAATTTGATGTTTCGTTCTTATTATGCTACTGCATATAGTGGCAATATGATGAGGAATTCTAAAGGATTACCAACTAATGCTTTGTTTGGTTTTGTTTCAATGATTAATAAAATTATTGCAGAAGAAAATCCAGCTTATATGGCAGTAGCATTTGATATAGGTAAGAATTTTCGGAAAGAAAAGTATGATTTTTATAAAGAGGGAAGAATAGATACTCCTGAGGAATTGAAAGTACAAATGCAATATGCAAGAGTCATACTCGATGCTATGAATATTAAACATTTTGAACTTGCGCCATATGAAGCAGATGATATAATTGGAACAATTGCTAAAATGACTGAGGAAGATTCTGATTTTGCTTCTTTAATTGTATCTAGTGATAAAGATTTATTACAATTAATTAGTAATGAAACAGAAGTTAAGTTATTAAAACAAAGTGGTTTTATTAGATATAATTACGAGACTTTTATAGCGGATTATAAGATTGAACCAATTAGAATAATTGATTTAAAAGCATTGATGGGAGATGCTTCAGATAATATTCCTGGTGTTAAAGGTATTGGAGAAAAAACTGCATTAAAATTATTGCAAGAATATAAGTCATTAGATGGGGTTTATGAAAATATAGATAGTATTAAAGGAAAGGTAAAGGAAAAATTAGAAGTTGGTAAGAGTGATGCTTATATGAGTAGAGATATTGCTACTATTTACCGAAGTGTTCCTTTAAATATTACTTTAGAAGATTTAAAATTTAATTTAGAGGATGATACAAAATTAAAGGAAATATATCAAGAATTAGAATTTTTCTCTTTACTTAAAACTAAGGTAGTACCTAAAAAGAAAGAAGATATTAAATATAAAGAAATTAATTCAGTAGATGAATTAATTTTGGGTGAAAAAATTGCTTTATATTTAGAACTTGATAATGAAAATTATCATATGGCTAATATAATAGGATTAAGTATTACTGATGGTGTAAATAATTACTATGTAAATAAAGATTTAGTAATACCTATATTAAATAAAGTAAAGAATAAAGAAATTATAACTTATGATTTAAAAAAAGTAATATGTGCTTCAAAAATATTTGTTAATGGTGTATTTGATGTAATGATCGCCGCATATGTTTTGGGATATAATTGTAAAGATGATTTAGCTTATCTTGCTAATCAATTTGAAGAAAATATTGAATTTTGGGATAGTCTTAAGAAAAATAATTTTAGTAATATAAAAGATATTGTTAAAAAAAGTATATTTTTATTTAATATTACTTCAGAATTTACAAGTAAGATGGAAAGTGAAGGTGATTATGAATTATTTCAAAAAATTGAGATGCCTTTAGTTAATGTTCTTGCTGATATGGAAATTACTGGTATTAAAGTTGATAAGTCTGTTTTAGATGATATGCAAGGAGAAATAGAAGTAAAAATTGAACTTTTAGAACGGGAAATAAAAAACTTAGCGGGTATGGATTTTAATATTAGTAGTCCTAAGCAACTTGGTGAAGTATTATTTGATAAATTAGGTCTTGCCAAGGGTAAAAAGAATAAGACGGGTTATAAAACTGATGTTAAAGTGTTAGAAAAACTAGCAGAAAAATATCCTATTGCTGAAAAAATACTTGATTATCGTGCTCTTAGTAAACTTAATAGTACATATATAGCTGGTTTAAGTAATTATATTTTGGATGATGGTAAAATACATACTATTTATAAGCAAACATTAACTAGAACAGGGAGATTATCATCAACAGAACCTAATTTACAAAATATTCCCGTTCGAGAAGAATTGGGAAGAAAGATTAGAAAAGCATTTGTACCCGTAAATGATATGCTTTTAAGTGCTGATTATTCACAGATTGAACTAAGAATACTAGCACATATATCTAAATCTACTGGTTTAATTACAGCTTTTCAAAATGGGGAAGATATTCATACTAAAGTTGCTAGTGAAATATATGGAGTACCGATGGAGGCAGTAACTAAAACAATGCGAAGAACTGCTAAAGCAGTTATATTTGGTATAGTTTATGGTATTAGTGGTTTTGGTTTAGGGGAAAATTTACATATATCACGTAGTGATGCAGATAATTTTATTAAAAGATATTTTGAGTTATATCCAGAAGTTAAAAAATATACAGAAGATATAGTTAAATTTGCTCATGAATTTGGTTATGTTAAAACTTTATTTGGACGAAGAAGGGTAATAGATGAAGTTAAAAATCCTAACTATATTATTAGAAGTACTGGTGAGCGAATGGCTATGAATACACCAATTCAAGGTACTAGTGCAGATATCATGAAAATGGCTATGATTAATGTTTATAATAGATTTAATAAAGAGGGTATTAAAAGTAAAATATTACTTCAAGTTCATGATGAAATTATAGTTGATGTAAAAAGTGAAGAATTAGAAATAGTTAAAAAAATAATTAAAGAAGAAATGGAAAATGTTTATAAACTAGATGTTCCACTAAAAGTTGAAATTGATACAGGTATCAATTGGTATGAGGCAAAATAGTAAAGAAGGTGTAAAAAATGCCGGAGATAGCAGAAGTAGAAACAGTTAGAAATACATTAAAGAATATGATTTTAAATAAAGAGATTAAAGAAGTAAAGGTAATTTATCCTAAAATGATTGAAAGTAATGTAGAAGATTTTAAGAAGATATTAATAGGTAAAAAGTTTATAGATATTAAAAGAATTGGTAAATGGTTAATATTTGATTTAGGTGATTATTATTTACTAAGTCATTTACGGATGGAAGGTAAATTTTTTGTTAAAAATCATAATGAAGAGGTAAATAAACATGAACATGTTATTATTACATTTGCTGATAATATAGACTTAAGATATCATGATACAAGAAAATTTGGAAGAATGAATTTAATTAAGAGAGATGAGTTAGATAAAACTGAGGCAATAAAAAAACAGGGAATAGAACCAATAAGTAAGGATTTGACTAAAGAATATCTTTATGAAAAAATTCATAAAAAACAAATACCAATGAAAACAATTTTACTTGATCAGACAATTATTGCAGGTCTTGGTAATATTTATGCTGATGAAGTGTTGTTTGCATCTCGTATACATCCTTTAAAAAAAGGTGTCGATATAACTATGGATGAATGTGAAAAAATTAAAGAGGCAAGTAAAAAGATAATTGCTGCTGCTATTAAATGTGGTGGCACAACAATAAGAAGTTATACATCTTCTCTTGGAGTAACTGGTAGATTTCAACAATATTTAATGGTTCATAAGAAAGAAGGAGAACCATGTAATTTATGCAAAACACCAATAGAAAGGATTAAAGTTGGAGGAAGAAGTACCTATTTTTGTCCTAAATGTCAAAAATAGGTGCAAAATCTCACGGGTTGAAAATCCAAAATCTCACGGGTTGAAAATCCAAAATCTCACGGGTTGAAAATCCAAAATCTCACGGGTTGAAAATCCAAAATCTCACGGGTTGAAAATCCAAAATCTCACGGGTTGAAAATTGATTGACCAAGAATAGTAGATAAGCAAATAGAAGATTATTTACGTTTATTCGGAGCAATTTGTATTGATGGACCAAAGTACTCTGGAAAAACTTGGGCAGGAAGAAGGCATGCTAGAAGTGAGATTTTATTGCAATCTAGGGGAAACGGAGAAGATATTATTAGTTTGGCAAAAATTTCTCCTGAATTAGTTCTTGAAGGTGAAAAACCTAAATTAATTGATGAGTGGCAGGAAGCAACAAATTTATGGGATTTTATACGTTGTGATGTTGATAAAACTGGGCTTAAGGGGCAATATATTTTGACTGGTTCTTCTACTCCGAAAAGAACAGGTATATCACATAGCGGAGCTGGAAGATATGGTAGAATTCATTTAAAAACTATGTCGTTGTTTGAATCTGGAGATTCATCGGGATTAATTTCTTTAAAGGATATTTGTGAAAATAAATTAGAACCTGTTGTAACAGGTGATGTACAGTTAAAAAAACTAGCATATTTATTAATTCGGGGTGGTTGGCCTGCTAATTTAGAATTAGATGAACATGATGCTAGAAAAGTAGTTAGAGAATATATTGATTTAATAATTGATGATGATTTAAATCGTTTAGATGGTATTAAAAGAGATAAACATAAAGTCTATTTATTATTAAAATCTTTAGCACGCAATGAATCTACTACCGTAACTAATTCAACATTAAAAAAAGATATAAAAGAAATTGATAATGAAGATATTGATATTGATACAGTTGCTTCTTATTTAGATGCTTTAAATAGACTTTATTTATTAGATAATGATGAACCTTTTTCTCAAAACATCGGATCTTCCATTCGCGTAAAACAATCTGAAAAAAGACATTTTACAGATCCATCGCTTGCTTGTGCTCTTTTAAATTTAACTGTTGATAAATTAATTAAAGATTTAAATACTTTTGGATTTTTATTTGAAGCAATGGTAGAAAGAGATTTAAAAATTTATGTTAATTCTTTTGGAGCTAAATGTTTTCATTATCAAGATTATGCTAATAGAGAAATAGATATGGTTATTGAATTAGAAGATGGATCTTGGTGTGCTTTTGAAATAAAACTTGGAACTGATGAAATAGGTGCTGCGGCGGAAAAATTGGTAAGTATTAAAAATTCTATTAAAAAAGAAAATGGTAAAGAACCAAAGGTTTTATGTGTGATAACTGGTATGAGTAATTATGCTTATAAAAGAGAAGATGGTGTTTTAGTAGTTCCGATAACGGCATTAAAAAATTAATTTTGTTGACATTTTAAAGACTTTGTATTATTATCTAGTGGTGCGAAAAAAGGTGAGTTTTATGGATAAAATAATAAATATTGCAGTTGTTGCCCATGTTGATGCTGGTAAATCTACTTTGGTTGATGGATTGTTACGTCAAAGTGGGGTTTTTCGGGATAATGAAGAATTAGTAGATTGTGTTATGGATAGCGGAGACCTTGAAAAAGAAAGAGGTATTACTATTACAGCTAAGAATTGTGCAATTAAATATAAAGATTATAAAATTAATATAGTTGATACTCCAGGTCATGCAGATTTTTCAAGCGAAATTGAGCGAATTATTAAAACTGTTGATACAGTTATTTTGCTAGTAGATTCAGCAGAAGGTCCTATGCCTCAGACTAGATTTGTATTGAAAGAAGCTTTGCAAAATAACTTAAATCCTATCCTTTTTATCAATAAAATTGATAAAAAGGATGAAAGAGCTACTGAAGTTGTCGATATGACCTTTAATTTATTTATGGAACTTGGAGCAACTGATGAGCAATTAGATTTTCCAATTCTTTATGGTAGTGCGAGAAATGGATATGCTGTTTACAATATGGGTGATGTTGGTAAGGACTTAACACCATTATTTGAAACTATTATTAATAATACTAAAGCATTTGAAGGAAATGCCTCTGATTCACTTCAAATGCAAATAAGTCAACTGGCTTATGATGATTATATAGGAAGACTGGGTATTGGTAGAATAAATAAAGGAAAAATTAGTGTTGGAGAGATCGTTGCAGTTGCGAAAAATGATGGGATGACTGAATCATTTAGAGTGTCTAAGTTATTTGTTAATGAAGGAATTAAAAGAGTAGAAGTTAACACCGCTTATTATGGAGATATAGTAACGGTGGCAGGTTGTAGCCATGTATCTATCGGAGATACAATTTGTGATAAGAATCATATAGAACCGTTACCTAAAATAGTTATTGAAGAACCAACTCTTTCAATGAATTTCTTAGTAAATGATTCACCATTTGCTGGTGAGTCCGGTAAATACTTAACTAACAGACATTTGCATGATAGATTAATGCGTGAGTTAGAAACTAATGTTGGTTTAAAAGTTGAAGTTTTGCCGGATTCTGATGGCTTTAAAGTAAGTGGACGGGGTGAATTACACTTATCAATTTTACTTGAAAATATGCGAAGAGAAGGATATGAATTATCTGTTTCTAAACCTGAAGTAATATTTAAAGAGGAAAATGGACAAAAATTAGAACCTTATGAAAAAGTTATAGTAAATGTACCAAATGAATATTCAGGAACAGTTATTAATTCTTTAAATGAGCGAAAAGGTATGATGCAAAGTGTTACCCCAGGTGATGCGGGTTATACGCACCTAGAATATTTAGTACCAACTCGGGGACTTATTGGGTATCGGGGTTCATTTATTACGGAAACTAAGGGAGAAGGAATTATGGTTCGTTCATTTGATTCATATGGTCCATATGCCGGAGTAATAAATGGTAGAAAAAATGGGGTTTTAGTATCTATGGAAAACGGAACGACTTTTGGTTATTCATTATTTAATTTAAGTAGTAGAGGTACAATGATAGTTGATCCATCTACTCCAGTTTATATTGGAGAAATTATTGGTATTTGTAATAAAGAAGGAGATTTAAATGTCAATCCTTGTAAAAATAAAGAACTTACTAATACTCGTAGTGCTCATGCTGACGAAGCCATAGTTTTAAATAAAGCAAAGAAGTTTACTTTAGAAGAAGCATTAGAGTTTATTGAAAGTGATGAATATATTGAAATTACTCCGGATGAAATAAGATTAAGAAAGAAATATTTAGATCCGAAAGAAAGATATCGTAGAAGTCATTAAAAAATGACTTTTTTTTATTTTGTTTATGTGTTAGAATTATACTAGGTGAAGATTATGAAGAAAAAAATAAATTTTGAAAAACTGACAAAATTTATTAAAAGTCGTAATTTCTTTATTGCGGCATGTGTATTTGTTTTGACAATTTCGGTTATTGGTTTTTCTTATGCTTCATTTTTTACAGTTAAAACTAATACTAATAATCAAACAGTAACAACAGGTACCTTGGCGGTTTCCTATGGAGGACAGTCATCTGCTATTCAAAAAAATAGTATGACTTCAATTTCTGATGAAGCGGGACTTGCTCAAGGAGAAGCAAGTGTTATATATATTCAAAATACAGGTTCACTTGATTCGACATTTACTTTAAATGTCGGATATGACATGGAAAACTTTTTAGGTAGAAGTGGTTATAGTGATACCGATATGTTAACACCTCTTGATTATATTAAAATAGCTGTATATGAATATAATGGTATTAATGATGAAACTTTAATAGTTGGTCCTATAACTATTGCTGATTTACCAATTTATTCAGTAAATAGTAGTGATTCTAGATATAATCGATATGCAATTTTATTTGATAGTGTAGGAAGTACTACTAGTGGTAATGCCACCAAGACTTATAGAGTTAAAATGTGGCTTTCTGATAAGGCAATACCTGCTGCAAGTTATTCTTACTTTTATGTCGATACCCAAATTGTTGCAGAAGTAGAAAATGCTAAGATGAGTTATAATTTTGCGGGAACTTTAAGAGATACTAATGGTAGTGCTTTAAATGGAGCAACAATTTCTTTACAAAATAATTCATTAGTAACAACAACTGATAGTACTGGGGCATTTACTTTAAATGGTATTTATCCCGGAGTATATAATTTAGATATTACATACAATAATGTAACATATAGTGGTAATTTAACTGTTGAAGAAGGAACAAGTAATTCTTTAACAAGTTTAGGATCTAGTTTTAATGGTAGTGCATCTACTAGTATTTATAGTGTTGCTGATACTTATAAAACAACATTGAGTAAAATTATAAATAGAAATAATATTAATACTTATGCTAATGCTTTTTCATTTGCTGATGGTACTGTTTATAATTTGGCACCAACTTATAAGTTTATTGGAGGAGCAAGTGCTGATGTAAGTGGTTTATCAATAGTTTTAGATACTACAAATAACAACTTTACAATGGCTTTATAAAAAAGTGATGAAAAAGTGAAAAAAAGAGTTGATTTTCAACTCTTTTTTTGCTAACATTATAATAGGAGGAGGAAAAAGTAAAATGGATAATAGAAAAAATACGATTCTATTGACAGTAATTGCAGTAGCTACATTATTAGTAGCAGTTGTAGGTGCAACATTTGCATACTTTACAGCACAAGGAGGTGGCTCAGATCAAACTGATGTAACAGTTAAAACTGAAACTTCATCAAATTCAAGTATCGTTGTTCAAGATAGTTTAACTTTAACAGCTAATCAAAAAAACTTTGGTGAAGAAGCAGCTTCTCACTTACAAAGTGATAAAGCAACTGGAACAATTACTTGGACACCAAGTACTGGTGCTACTGGAGATGATTTAAATTTCTGCTACACTGTTGGAATAACAGTTACATCAAATAATTTTGTTTATCCTGATGCAAGTAATTTAAAAGATACTGGTTCAACATTAACGCAATATTATGATACAGCAGAATTATTGTTAACTATTTCTAAAGATAGTACACCAATTACTGATGACGGAAGAATTACTGGTTTAACTTATGCAACTGTTGATGCTGCATTAACTGGTACTAGAGGAGAAGTTTCTGGTTGGGATTTAACTGAAGCAACTACTCAAACTTATAATGTAACTGATGGAACAGATAATATTCATCAAATAACTGGTACTGCTGGTAATGCTTCAACTGAAAATTGGTCTGCACAAGTTACTTTAGTTAACAAGGATATCGATCAACAATATAATACTAATAAGACTTTCAAAGCTAGTATAGTATTTACACAAGTTGATTGTACTTCTGGTTCACCTATTGTATAATAAAAAATAATTTTTGACTGTCAATTCGTTGGCAGTTTTTTTGTGCTTCGACAAAGTATTTAATAAACTGATAAATATTGACACGATTTAATTCGAGTTACGTAGTTTCGCAGAATTAAATCCTGGGTACAAGCCCCGCTGCTTGCGGCGGGATATATAAATTGATATAATAAGAACCGTGATGTGAAATGAGTAAACTA
>CALVUU010000099.1 GCA_944363655.1 uncultured Bacilli bacterium
AGAAGTAAATAAAATACCAGTAAAAATAAGTATAATTAGTGTAATATTTTTTATACCATTATTACTCTTATTACTCTTAGGACCACTAATAATTGATTTACTATAAAATTCTTAGAATTAAAAATATAGATAATTTAAAAAATTATCTATATTTTTATATAAAAGAAAATATGTAAAATAATGAAAACAATCGTCGTATACAATAAGACCAACAAAAAGTTTCGCTAATAAACTTGATTTTTCACCTGGGGGGGGGGTATACTTATAGTAGAGTATTATAGTACGGTGATGAAAATGAAAGAAAAAATAAAAAGAGAAATAAGAACAAAACTAAGCCTAGTAATAACAATAATAGGATTACTAGTAATAATAACAGGAACAAGTTATGCAATATTAAGTGGAAGCACTAATGCTTCCAACGAACAAGTAATAAAAACTGGGGATGTAACATTAAAATTAACAGAACATTTCGATAATATAAGTGCGAAAATAATACCATTAGAAGATAGCGAAGGGCTATTACAAAAAAATACTTATGAATTTGATATAAAAAATATAGGAAGTATATCAGCAAGATATGATTTAAGCATAATTAATGAAGTACCAAATACTTATGAAGGAAAGGTATTACCACTAGAATACATAAAAGCAGGATTAGAAGTAAATGGAAAAGAGTATGGCCCATTTAGTTTAGGAGAACTAGAAGGATTAATAGATAGTGAAATTATATATAGAAAAGAAGTAATAAATTATAAATTAAGATTATGGTTAGATAAAGATAAAAAAGAAGAATTAGAAACTATGAGTGAATATAAAGCTTTTCTAAAATTAAAAGTAGAAGCTACACAATCACTTGGGAATTTAGATACAAGTGGAGCAAACGAGCCAAAACTTGCTAGCAGTATGATACCAGTATATTATGATAGTAAAGAAGAAGTGTGGAGAAAAGCAGATGAAGGAAATGCTAGCCTAGCTTACAAATGGTATGATTATAATGAAAAAATGTGGGCCAATAGTGTAACTTATGATCGTACAAAAGTATATGATGAATCAAGCGAAACACAAAAAGATTCATATTTTGATGGACAAGACTTTATTAACATGGGAAATGAAAATTATAATTTTAATAATCAAATAACCGTCGCAGCACGCTTTTATACAAAAGGTTTAAAAACAAATGGCACAGCTTTAATAGATAACACATATGGAAGACAGGGAGGGTTTGAATTTTATGTTGGTTCAACCGGAAGAATAGTATTTCAGTTTTGGGGACAATCTACAGATGAAGAAATAACATATGTCTCAACATCAGTAAAACCATTATATACTTGGATTACTGCCGTGGCCACTTATGATGGGACTACTATAAAAATATACATAGATGGAAAATTAGAAGCAACACTTGCAACGGAAAATGCCGATATAAGGCCTTCTGCCAACCCAATCTTTATCGGAGCATTACCATCTACACATACAACCGGAGAAAATGGCTATATAGGACATATTTCAGATGCTTTAGTAATAAATGATGTATTAACAGAAGAAGAAATAAAAAATTATACTAATGATAATTTTAATTACATTGAACATGAAAATACAATATTTTACGAAAAATATAATACAAAAAGCCTAGGAGAAGAAAATAATGTAGAATATACAAATGACGGAGCATCATTTAATGGAACAAATAGCTATATAGATACAAAAACTAGTGAATCATTTATAACAAATACAATATCTATAGGAGCTAGAATTAAAATAAAAGAACCTACTGGTACCAATAAAGGTATACTAGGATCTCAAGGAATTAGAATGAGTACTGGAGCAACAACCAAAAAAGTAGGAATATCATTATACGATAGTGCAAGCAATTTAGTTACTAGTTTATGGACAAATACAGAATTAGATTTAGACAAATATTATAACATCGTAGGAACCTATGATGGAAAAACAATAAAAATATATGTAAATGGAAAATTAGATAATAGTGTAGAGTATTCCAAAGACATAAGTACAAGCAATCAAACAATATTAATCGGAGCAAGAAACTCATCAAGTGGTCCCATAAATTTTTATAATGGTGACATAAAAAAAGTTTTTGCAACCACTACAGTATTAACTGAAAATGAAATAAAAGAAAATTATAGCACACAAATAAATTGTGATCAAAATGATAATATGTTATTTTATTATAATTTAATAAATTACGAAAATCGCCCTTTAGGAACAGAAATACCAATGGACATTATAAATAACATGTTTGTTTGGATTCCAAGATTTAAATATGAAGTATGGAATTATAATAGTGATGGAACAAAAACCAGCAATCCACAAGAAATAAATATAGTATTTGAAAAAGGAACCTCATCAACTGGAGACATAGAGTGTACCGATAACATTCAAGGCGAAGACGGAGATGGAACAAGTGAAACATGTAAAATAAATAACAAAGAATGTACAGATGAAACATGTAATAATAAATATTATACCCATCCAGCATTTACTTTTGGTGAGGAAGAACTAACTGGATTTTGGATAGGAAAATTTGAGCCAAGTGCTTACTATGATACAGATTGTTATATAAATGCTAGTAGTGCTAATTGTAATAAAAGTCTTAATCTTATGACAAAACCTAATACTACAAGTTATAGATATGGGCAAGTATCAACACAAGCAAATAACATAATGGCAATGAATGATGAAAATAACATATATGGATTTACTAGCAAGGATGATACCCATATGATAAAGAATATGGAGTGGGGAGCAGTAAGTTATCTATCACACTCAAAATATGGAACATGCACTAATGGTAGCTGCAACCAAATATATAAAAATAATAGTTCTTTATATTACTCAGGACGTGGAGGTAACGAAATATATCAAGCTTACACCTTATATGGTCATTCAGTATATACTCATGAATCAAACAAGTCTTCTACAACCTGGAATGTTTATGGTGTATACGACTTATTTGGAGGTACATGGGAAATATTAATGAGTAACATGATAAGTCCTAATGGCGATAAAATGCTAAGTGGTTACTCACAAACAAGTAATTCAGGCTATACAGGAATAGTATATGATGGAGGGGCTTATACAAATTATACAGGAATTAATTATCCAGAAGAAAAATATTATGATAAATATAGTTTTGATACTGTTCGCAACACAGACACAGCTACTAAAAAAATGAAATTAGGAGATGGCCAAAAAGAAACAGTATCAGAAAACCAAACTATTTGGTATTTCGGAGGTATAAACACATTAGAAATGCAATATCCTTGGTCAAGCAGAGGAGGAGAATATAATGCAACATCAGGAAGTGTATTCTCGAGTGGTAGAACCTCAGGAGTTTACTCCAGCTGGACTACTAGAATTATCGTAGCAACAAAATAAAAGGCATATGCCTTTTTTATTTTATAATTATGTTTTCAACTTAAAACATTTGTAGTATAATTATATTGTTTAAGGAGTGATATAATGAGTGGACATTCAAAATGGGCTACTATAAAAAGAAAAAAAGGATTA
>CALVUU010000100.1 GCA_944363655.1 uncultured Bacilli bacterium
AACACAAATGTTAATTTTTTAAAAAAAAGTTAAATTTTGTGTCTTTTTGGCATGTATATAATACCATAAAAATTTACTCTTGACAAATCTTAGAATGTCATTTATCTGAAGTATTAGTTTGTAATAACCCCCTTTTATTCTCATCATCCCAAGTAAGTGTACTACCATTTTCACAACTAGATAATTCTGAATTAAAAACATATCCCTCCTGTGGCCATGTTGTATCACTGCTTACTTGATACTCCCCACTATTCTCTTCTGTTTCATACATCATGGTTAGGGCATTAGTACTTACTTTTTGATTACTACTTTTACTTTCTAATACATATTTATCACTATCTAAACGATAATAAAAACACAGTCCTATAATAATTGTTAGTAACACACCACTTATCAACATTATTTTTTTCATTTACTTAGCCTCTTTTCATACAAGGCCAACATTTTGTTAGTTTTACCAGCAAAAATATACCAACATTTTGTATGCTTGTCAAGAGGTGATAAAACATGAAAATTAATGCAAATAAATATAAGGCTAATGAAGTTATAAAAATTGTAAGAGAATGGACTGGTTTAACGCAAGAAGAATTTGGAAAAAATATAAATAGGACAAAAAATGCAATACAATTTTATGAATATGGACAAAGAAATTATGATTTTGAATTATTGCAAAAAATTTGTAAACTATATAACCTAGAAATAATTATTAAAACAAAAGAAAAGAACTAGTTTTTCTTAAGTATTAATCTTAAGAATTCTAGTTCTTTTTTTCTAGCATTATTTTCTCTAACTACTCTATTTTCTACGTAAATTTCTCCAAGTTCATTAAAAAGTTCAAAAGCATGAGCGTATTCATGAATATTTATTCTTATACATAATTCATCGAGAAATTCAGGAACAAGAATACGAATATCAATAATACGATTATCCTTATCAAGAATTGGAAAACAACCCCAGCCAAAGTCTTTGATAGAATATCTTTTTACTTTACCTTTTAAGAATTTAAAGAATTCCTCATTACCTATTTCAAGATTTACTAAGATATTTAGGAATTCTTCTTCATTAATAATCATTCTATTATAGATAAATTGTTATTTTTAATATGTTCAATAAATCTATCTTTAAAGTTTATTAAATCTTTTTGTTCTAGAGTTTTAGTATTACTTCCTAATATATATCTTATTGTATATTTGTTTTCATAAGTTCCAATAAGGGAATAACTTTTAATTAAATTACTCTTAAATTCATTTAAAACTTGTTTTAAATCATCATATTTAGTATTATTTGGTAAAATAATTGTATAATCAAGTTCAACTGTTGGATATTTGCTTACATTTAATGCTGTTTTCTTTTCAGGATTAATTTCTACATATTTATCAAAATCAATATCTATACATACAATTGCTTTTTTCTTAGCTAACTTGTTAGTAATTCTTTTATTTAATACATTAATTTCACCAAGTTTAGTATTATCAATATTTATTACTTTACCTAAAGAAGTATCATAGTATGATTTTTCATTAACATTGTTAGTAAATGTAACTGATTTGTTTTTTAATATTTTAAACATATATTTAACTACTTGTTTAGCTTGCATGTAAATAGATTCTATATTTTTTTCTTCATCAGTAAGTATTATACTAAGTACTCTTTTATTTTCATTATTCTCAATAATTGTTGCTATTTCAAAAATATTAAATTTATTATAATTTTTGAAGTTTAAATCAACTATATTCATTAAAGATAGACTTAAGTCATCACGAAGAATATTATTTTCACTTTTACCAAGTAATTTTACTCCTGTTTTTGCAATACCAAGTTTTTTTAATGTTTCTGTATCATACCATATATAACTATTTACTTCATGCATATCATATTTTAAAGCAAGTAATTTTTTTACTTCATATTCTTGATTATATATTGTTTCATGTTCTGTAATTGTTAAATCTAATTTTAATGGTTTTGGAGCAAAGTTTTCAAGTCCATACATACGAGCTATTTCTTCAATTAAATCTTGTTCAATAGAAATATCTTTAGTGGCTCTATACGTTGGGACGGTTACTTCATAAGTATCGGTATTGGCTATTACAATAAATCCTAGTTTTTCTAAAATATTAATAACTATATCATCACTTAAAATTCTTCCCATATAGATATTTAAAAGTTTTTTATGTAATGTAATATGACCTTCTTCTAACTTATTTGGATAAATATCAGTTAAATTAGAAGCAAATACTAAATCTGGATTTTCTTTTTTTAATAAATAAACTAATCTTTTTATAGCAATATCCGTCATATTAGGATCAAGAGATTTTTCATATCTTGCACTTGCCTCAGTACGAAGTCCTAAGGCAACTGCTGTTTTTCTAATTGAACCAGCATTAAAGTTAGCGCTTTCTAAGAATATAGAATCTGTATCACTTAGAATTTCACTGTCTAAACCTCCCATGACACCGGCAATACCAAAGTATTTATCCCCATTTTTAATCATTAGATTATCTTTAGTTAATTTTCTTTCAACACCATCTAGAGTTGTATATGTATCGCCATCACTGGCTAGGCCTACTTCAATTTTTTTAACAACTCGTGAATCAAAAGCATGCATTGGCTGACCAAGTTCAAGCATTAGATAATTAGTTAAATCAACAAATAAAGATATTGAACGCATTCCGACATAATAAAGAAATATTTGCATATCTAATGGTGTTTTATTATTTTTTAAGTTATCAATCTTTAATCCTGTATAACGATAACAAAGATTTGGATCTTTAATAGTTATTTCTAAATCTTTTTTATCATTTGGGATTTCTGTTAAATCTAATGGTAATAATTCATGATTAGTTATAGCTGCAATTTCTCTAGCAATTCCGTAGTGTCCCCATAAATCTGGTCTATTTGTTAAGGATTTGTTATCGATTTCCACAATTATATCATCTATTGGTAGATAATCTTTAATATCAGTTCCAACTGGAGCATCACTAGGTAGTTCTAAAATACCATCATGATTATCAGATATACCTAACTCACGCCCACTACAACACATACCATTAGATAATATTCCCCGCAAAGGACGAGATTTTATTTCCATTCCATCGATATGTCCTCCGACCTTAATATATGCTGTTTTTAAACCAACGCGAACATTCGGAGCACCACAAACAACTTGAACTAACTCTGACTCTCCACAATCGACTTTTAAAACATGCATATGATCACTATCAGGGTGCTTAACACATTCAACAATTTCAGCGATAACTATATTATCAATTTTGTCTCCAACTTTTTTGACATCTTCTACTTCTGCAGTACGAATAGTAAAAGTATCCCAAATGTTTAGAAAGTCGATATCTTTACTATTTTTAATATGACTTTTTAATTTATTACATGATATTAACATATTTATACCTCCTTACTTTATATCAAAGTTCTTAAGATAGCGAATATCACCAGAGTTAAGAACACGGATATCACTTATTTTATATTTCATCATAGCCAAACGAGTAAGACCAATACCAAAGGCAAACCCAGTATATTTTTCAGGGTCAATGCCTCCGGCGCGTAGAACATTGGGATGAACCATGCCTCCAGGGACAATTTCTATCCAACCACTATTTTTACAAGTAGCACAACCTTTACCTTTACAAATAGTACATTCCATATCTATTTCATAACTTGGTTCAGTAAAGGGAAAGAAACCTGGTCTTAGTCTTAAAGTTATTTCGCTTTGCATAACTTCACTTAAAACTTGTTGCATTACATATAATAAATTTTCAATAGATATACACTCATCAATTACCATACCTTCAACTTGAAAAAAAGTGTTTTCATGATTTGCATCTAAATCTTCATTACGAAATACGCGACCCGGAGAACAAACCTTTAGGGGAGCACCATACTTTTCCATTGCATGAATTTGATTACCACTGGTTTGGGTACGAAGTAACAAGCCATTATCTAAATAATAAGTGTCTTGCATATCTCTTGCTGGATGGTCTTTAGGTATATTTAAAGCCTCAAAATTATAATACTCTGATTCCATTTCAGGTCCTGTTACAGCAGTAAATCCCATCTTTTTTAAAGCGTTTGTTACTTCTTTAGCAACTATTGTTACTGGGTGTAGAGATCCATGAGCAATATCATAATCTAAAGTATCATCAAAAGTAATACTTACTTTATTATCTAGTGATTCTAAAACCTCAGATACGATACTTTCCATTTCTTTTTTAGTATTGTTGATTAAACTACCATATTTTCTTTTATCTTCCACTGACATATCTTTTAAACTTGCTAGTATTTCAGTAATACGACTTTTTTTACCAACATATTTTGATTTTACATTTAATATGTCTGCTTCTTTTTGGCAGGTTACAAGTTCTTCTTTTAAACTCGCAATTAAATTTTCTAATTCTTTTTCCATTTCTTCCTCTCCTTAAAAATAAAAAGTTCATAAACTAATTTAAGGACGAGACTAACCCGCGGTACCACCTTAGTTTATGAACTATTTCATACGCTTTTAATCGATACGGGAATTACCCCCAAAGTATTCATCAAGTGAAATTCATTTTATTATCATCTTTAAAATATTCTCAGCTTTATATTTTATCTCTGTTAAGACTACTTAATAAAATTACTAAATTGAATCATTATACTTTTTGTTTTTTTCTAACCAATTCTTACCTTCAACAATACGTGTTACCATCATGGCACTTACTGAATCTCCAGTTACATTAAGTAAAGTTGCCGGTGCATCTATTATTGTAGCAGTAATTGTTAAAATTGGCAAGGCTGAAATTGGATAGCCAAGCAAAGTTATAATTAACATTTCGGAAATTGTTCCACCACCAATGGGAACAGCCGTAACTAAAAGTGTGGCGATAAGTGCTACTCCAATAATTATTGATACATCTTTTAATGTAGTAATACTGTTTCCAAATAAACAAACTAAAAACATTATTTTAAATACACTACCTATCGCAGAACCATCCTTATGAAAACTTGTTCCTAAAGTAACAGTCGTTTCAGCAATATCACTTGGAACTCCCATTTTTTTAGTACAAGCAATATTCACAGGTACACTTGCAGCAGAAGAACATGTACCAATTGATGTTAAGACTGAAGGTAATATATTTTTCCAAAATGCTTTAATGCCTTTTTTCCCCGCAGCAATAAAGGCGTAGATACTATAAAAAATAAGCATAAATAATAAACTAACTATTAAATATACAATGAATGTTTTTAAGAATCCTACTGCAATAACACTTCCAAGAGTACCAACAAGGGATGCAAAATAACAACCTAAGCCAATCGGAGCATAATACATTATTATATGAATAAGCTTATACAACACTTCACTAAAAGAATCTAATAATTCAGCAACTTTTTTACCTTTTTCATCACTTTTATTAACGGCTATACCAAATAATATAGATATAACTATTAAAGCTATTAAATTATCCGTGGATAATAAATTAACAAATTCATTTGTTGATATAGTATTAATTGTTCTTTCCAATAAATTTAGTTCTAAACCTTCAGTAATACTGTTATCAAATGTCCCACGAATAGCTTCAGTATCATCAATATTAACTAAATCAATTGCTGATGTAGCAATAAATCCTATAAGAACTGCAATGAGCGATGTTAACAAAAATATTATAACAGTATTAACTAATATTTTTGTAATTCGCTTGGGTTGATTAATCTTGGCGATTGATGATGTAATACTAAAGAAGATTAAAGGAACAATAATAACTAATAATAAATTTAAAAATAAATCTCCAAGAGGTTTAACAATTTCTGCTTTTTCTTTAAATATTAAACCACATATCATTCCAATTAATACTGCACCTAATAAGATTAACGTACTTTTATAATTTTTTAAGATTTTACTCACAACTTTCCTCCTTTATTTAAAATCTTACCAAATTATATTTTTTTCTCATTTTTTTATACCTACTTTAATTTAGGCAAATCATCTATATTTACATCATCATCATAAATATCAAAAATGCTTTTTGGTTCAATAGCATTTTCTACTTGCGTATTAATCTCCGGATTTTTTGGTGGAGTATACCCTAGTAATTTTACTTTCTCTTTAAATAATGGTTTAGTCATTATTTCTTTTAAACGACTCGGCTTGTTACTTGTTTTATTTTGAGGTTCTTTATTTCCTCTTTTAAGTTTAATTATACGATTAATATCTTTAAAAATTATATACAAGGCGGGAATCATGATTAATAATAACCAGCCATAGCTACTTGCTAAAAAGAATTGTACTTTACCTAATTGCGGTATTCTTAAAGCAACCTTACCAACAATTTTATCAAAGGAAACGGTTGCGCTATCTTCTATTAGGTTATTATCTCCTTTAGTTTGGTAACTATAGTTTCCTTCTTTATCTTTTATTACAGAAATTACACGATGAGTTATAGTATTTCCATTTACACCAGGATTATCTGAATAAAAGGTTATAACATCTCCAATTTCTATTTGACTAGGGTCATCTACTCGAACATCTATTATAACGTCATAAACATTAATATTAGGGGTCATACTAGGACTAATAATGGTATAAAGGGAAAATTTAGGTTCGTATTTACTTCCAAAATGAATAAATACTTTAGTTGCTACAAAATAATATAATAAAAAAGCTGCGCAAATAATAAGCAAAACAAAAACAGTCCAACTTATAATAGTGGAAATTATCTTTAAGATTTCGCGGAATGTTAGTTTTTGTTTTACTTCGGTATTCATACCACACTTCCCTATTCTTTTTTATTATAACCAAATATTCGACAAATAGCAATATTTCTCGACAAATTAAGCGTAAATTGAAAGACAATTTTTACCACAATTAATTATGCAAAAAATTTAATACGCATAGAATATAATATACTTTGCACTAATTGACAAATATTAAACATTAGTGTAAAATTATATGTACATGAGTTATTTTAATCTAACTTATGATTGTGGAACCGTAGCCAAGTGGCTAAGGCGTAGGTCTGCAACACCTTGATCGCCGGTTCAAATCCGGCCGGTTCCTCCATATTAAAACAAAAATCCCTTATGGGATTTTTTATTTTATTTTTATTTTATAACAACGATTACGTATGGTTATTAATAAATTTACTTCTTCTGCACTTTCAATTTCATCTGTTGTTTCTAATATTAACTTATCTTTAACTCTAGTTGGAGTTACATTTCTAATTGATGATTCATAAGTTCTATTTATTTTAACGTATTCAACAGTCATAAAAGCATTTATAAAATCAGATATATTTTTAATATTAGCATAAGCATCTGCTGTGTTATCAATTAAAAATTCATAATCTAATATCATTAGTGTTCTATTAGTTTGAGTATTTGATCCTGCTAGAACTAAACCTGTATAATTACGACAATTGTCGCGATAACAGCTTTCATAAATATATTCATATCTACTAGAAATTTCGGCATTTGTAATATTAAGTGATGTTTGATTTAAAAATGTACTTGAAAATGATACATTTTCATTTATTCTAGCTTCTCTTACTACTTCTGTATCCATATATCTAGTAGGGTGTAAATTAACATTTATAGTTACTGCCATAAAACTTTTAGATTTTTGAGCAGGACCTGTATAAATTGTTAAACGATATTTATTTGATACTTGGTTTTCTGATAATATGTAGGGAATAATATAGGTAGTGGTTTCTCCAGAGTCAAATCTATCATTCATGAAAGCATCACCATAATCAATAAAGTGATTTCCTATATCAAGTGAAGGATTTATATAATCATTACCTATATAAATTTTTAAATTATCATAATCTAAATAAGCATTATTTAGATTATGATTAGTTACTTCTAATTTTAAAACCAAATAATATTTGTCTTCAACTATTTGATTTCCTTTTTCTCCAACATTAGTTAAAATACTATCTTTTACACTTATTCTAAAACCTTTATAAGAAAAAGTTTCTCCTTCATCATAAGTATACCGTATTTTTTCATAACTTTTTATTAAGAGAAAACCAGTAATAACTACTACAACACCAAAAATTATATTAACTACTATTTTATTTTCTAAATAATAATAGTAAAATTCTCTAATAAATCTTCTAATAAATCTTTCAGCTTTATAAGTTTCAAAATTAATATTTAATTCAACTTCTTCTGAGTCTGCCTCAGTAATTTCTAGTTCTTTAAGGTCGTTTTGAAAGTCAAATTGTTTAACATTAAAACCAAGAGATCTAAGAGATAAAACTATAATAAAGAAAAATTGGGGATAATAGATTAATTGGGCAATATCCCGATATGTTCTAGCTGCTGAGGCTGGCCAAAGACCATCGCTTAACCCGTTTATTAGATTTGCAGAAACAAGTACTGCGATAAAAAGTATTACATAATATATTATAGCTGCTAGATACATTTTATTTGGTTTGTTTTTCTGACGTAATAATATAAAAATCGTAATTAAACTGGTTAGAGCAAGTAATAAAGCAATATAAATAGTCCAATTAATATATTGACTAGCCATATTATCTACAACCGTAATGGAATAACCATTACTTATAAAACGACGAAAAAAAGATAGGATATTTCTAGTATTAATAGCTATATAGATTGTAAGTAAAGTTATAATAATATGAATAATTCTAAAGTTTTTGATTAAGAAACCATAAGGCTTTTTAAAAATCATACTATCGCACCCTTTTCTTTGTTTTGTTAACATAATTATAAACTATTTATAGAAATTTTTAAACCCTCTGTCAAAAAAAATATGATACATAGACCATATTTTTTATCTTTTAGTTACTAATACTTGATCTTTTAATAAATAGATTGTTTCATTTTGATTCAAAAGATCTAGTGTAGATATTTTAAACATGTCAGCAACGGTATCCAATGTATCGCCTTCAGCTGTAATATAATAACTATATCCACTTTTAGGAATTAGTATTTGTTGATTAGGATAAATATAATCTTCCATGTTTAAGCCATTAAGACTAGCAAGTAAAGTTGGATTTATATTGTATTTTTGAGCTATTTTATAAAGAGAATCTCCTTTTTCAATAGTATAAGAAGTAAAATATTGTTCCTTATTTTGAGGAACAATTATTTCCATTCCTACTCTTAATTCATCAGGAAAATAGATATTGTTTATATCCATTAATATCTCAGGTTTCGTATTAAACTTACTAGCAATATTTTTTAAATTATCATTAGGTTTAATTATGTACTTATCAAACATTTTATCACTCCTAATAATAAAATATGTATTTTATATTTTTTGGTTAATCAAATATAAATACCATGTTTTGATAATTAAAATTCCATTCTGAATATTGTAGTAATGCTTCTTCTCCAAGGAATGGATTATATTTATATAAAGTATCTTCTGATATGTAATATACATTTAAATCATTAGCATATACAAACTCAGATACATTACGATTAGTAATTAATGTATTAGTTTTACCGTTAGGTATTCTCATATATATTTTTCCATTTTCAAAAATAAATTCTATATTTTTTTCTTCATTAAATGTTGGTTTTTCTTTTTGAAATGTTTGATTGCTAATATTTTCCCAGTTACCATTAACTAATATTTTATTATTAGATTTATAAATTTCTTTTTTATTTAAATCAATATAATATTCTTGATTTTCTTTTAAGTCGTATAAATATACATTATCTTTTTCATGACCAAGGAAGTAACTATCAAAGTAAATATCAAATCTTAAATCAATATTTGATATTTTAGCATTATTGGTGTTTATAACATAAAGTTTATCAAAAATATAATTTTGTTCATAGTTGGGAACTAATAAATAATTATCATAATTATAAATTAAAGATAAATTATATATATCTTTAGAAAATAATTTAATAGTTTTTTGCAAATCTTTATTAAGATAAATAAAATCGTGATAATTCCACAGTAAATATGTTAAATCATCTAAATTACCAACATTAATATTATTATAAGAGTATTTTTTAGTAAATGTTGCTTCATTATTTATATTATCTATATAATTAGTTTTATTATCGGAACAAATATTATAAAGATTAATATCTATTGTAGAAAAATCTAGACAAGTTTCAAAATCATTTTCTATTAATTTAATATCATTAATCAATTGGCGTTTGTTTGTGTATTTATCTAAAGATACTAATTCATAAGTTTTGTTATCGTAAAGAATATTAAAGTAATATGCTTCCTTATTTTTATCATAACTTTCTGTTACTTTAAAATCAGCAATTTTATATTCCAGTGTGTAACTAGATTTACGCATGTAAAAGTAGATAAATATTACAAATAAAATAATTAAAGTTATTACTAATACTACATGTTTTTTCATACTTTATTAGCCATTTCTGGGTGAGCATATTTTTGTTTTTCACGCATCATCATTTCACTTATGTTGGTTTCTATTTCATCTAATCCGGATTTAGGCAAATTAGATATTTCCACTTTTTCTTTAACAGTATCAATTGTAATAGTCCCCCATAAAAGACCGTTATATATAAATAAATCATTATATAAATCAGGTGTAATAGAACTTAAGAAATATCCCCATACAACACGTTTTTGACCTATTAGAATTCTTTTATTAGTAAGTACTACAACACAACTAAAAAACGGTTCATAAAATTTAGTATTTTTTTGACCAGCAAAGACAAATAAAACTTCTTCTCCTGGATTTATATGTTTTTCTACTACTTTACAATGTTCTTTTAATCTCCATGCTATCCCTCCGGGATGTTTTCTTTTAAAATCTAAGGCTAAATCGTAGATGCTTTTCATGTTATCACCTAGATATATTTTATAATAAAATCTTTAGTTTAGCAATATTACTTTACATATTTGGAATATATCCAACGATTAGTATTTATCTTTGTCCAACCATTTTTTTCTTCCATAATTGCTACTGTTGTACCTTTAGGTAAAGGGGCTTTTACTTTTAGAATTGTACCAGCTGGTTTACTACGAACATTTAGAAAGTCAGCAGTAGTTTTTTTAGTTTCATAAAATTTATTTGGTATATTTTTAGTTACATAATTACCTGCAACGTATTCCTTATCAGAAATTCTTGCCCAGTTATTAATAAACTCTTTAACTTGAATACGACTATTTTTAGGTAAGGTATTAATGGCATTATAATTTGTGCTTGGTCCTAAACGAATATTTAGAGATTCCGCAGTGGTATAGTAGTAATCATCTTCTTCAATATTAGGAATGTATAAATCCAAAAAATTTAGACCTGCACTATTTTTAATAGTAGTAAATGTATTGTCAATGAAAAAAGCATCTTCCGGTTTAACGGCCCCACCAGTGGTGTTGATAACCCAAATACCATTACTGTTTTTTACCCAACCAGAACCTTGGAATTTACCTCGACCTACAACGATGTGAAAGTGTTCTCCGGTAGCATAACCATCTTTTCCTTCAATGGCTATTGGTTCTTTACGTGTAAAAACTTGACCTACCTTAAGTTTATTTAATTCAGAATCTTCAATGTGTCCTATCATAATAGTAACGAAATCTGTAAAAGTTGGAGTTATTACAGGAGTGGTTGATTCTAACCATAAAACATTTGTTGAGCTTGTTCCTACGCCATATATTTTTTTAATTACCATGGCATCACTCGGACAATAAAAATAACCATTTGGTCCGGCGGATCCGCAGTTATCATCAATAGGATAATCTTTAGGAGTTCCTACGGTATGTCTTGAGTGGGAAAAATCATTTTTATATGTTTGGGTAATATTCATTATTTTTATAGGATATATTAAATAATTCATTAGCCAACACTCCCATCTGTATCTAATACCTCAGTATTGTCTTTAATAGTTAATTCTTTTAAGTTTTTAATAATATCATAAGTACCTCCGGTAAGTATACCTGATAAGACAATATTAATAGATATATCTTTAGTCATAAAGTAATAAATTATAGCTATAATTATACCAATTATAAGATTTTGAAGAGGAATTAAATTGTTGGATACCCAACTTACTTTTTTAGCAATTAAACCTAAAATGAATGTAACAACGATTGTTACCAAACTCATAATAATTTCCGTGTTCATAAATTACCTCCACTATATAATATGGAAGTATTAAAAAAAGAAAGCGGTGTTTGTCCGCTTTCTTAACTAATTTTTTCAAATTGGGAATTGTAAAGATTAGCATAAAACCCATTTTGTTTCATAAGTTCTTCATGATTTCCTTGTTCAATAATATTTCCTTCGTTCATAACTAGAATTAAATCAGCATTTTTGATTGTGGATAATCGGTGGGCAATGATAAATGATGTTTTACCTTCCATAAGCTTATCCATCGCTTTTTGAACTAATTCTTCTGTACGAGTATCGACATTACTTGTTGCTTCATCTAAAATTAAGAATGGCGCTTTATTAAGCATACCTCTCGCAATAGTGATAAGTTGTTTTTGCCCTGAGGAAATAGTATCATTATCTTCAATTAAAGTATCATAAGATTTTGGTAAAGATTTAATGAAATGATCTACTCCAACGACTTTGCATACTTGTTTCATTTCATAGTCACTTATTTTTTCTTGATTATAAATGATGTTTTCTTTGATAGTTCCACTAAATAGCCATGTATCTTGTAAAACCATTGTGAATAACTCGTGGATATTTTCTCTTTTTAAATCGTTAATGGATACACCATCAATTTTAATATCCCCAGAATTTATTTCATAGAATTTCATAAGAAGATTTACCATAGTTGTTTTACCTGCACCAGTTGGACCAACGATAGCAATCTTCTCTCCTGGCTTAACTTTTGCAGAGAAATCTTTAATAATCATCCGTGATTCATCATAACCAAATTTAACATGGTCGAATTCAACATTTCCTTTAACACTATCTTTCTTTAAAACTTTAGTAAGATGTGATTCATCGCTCATTTCACTTTCCTCTAAGAATTCAAATATTCTTTCAGATGCAGCAGCTGCTGATTGTAAACTAGTCATGGCCTGAGCAATTTGCGATAATGGATTAGTAAATAATCTAACATAGACAATAAAGGCAACGATTACACCAAAGGAAATGACATCATTTGTTACAAGAACTGCTCCAACTACACAGACTACTACGTAACTAAAGTTACCAATAAACATCATGATTGGTTGCATAAGACCTGATAGGAATTGACTTTTACGGATGGCATTAAACACTTTATTATTTAACTTATCAAATTTTTCATCAGATTCCCTTTTACCATTATAAACTTTTACAACATTATGTCCAGAATATATTTCTTCGATATGACCATTCATGTTACCTAATTCTTCTTGACGTTCAACAAAGTATTTTTGGGATTTCTTTAAAATTATTGCCATAATTGAGAAACCAAGTAAACTAGATACAATAGCGCATATTGCTAAAATCCAGTTGGTAACAAACATCATTAAGACACTACCAATTAATAAAGTGATTGCTCCAACTAGAGAACCAATACTTTGAGACATTGTTTGGGCAACTGTGTCAACGTCATTGGTTATACGAGATAATATATCACCGGTTGAATTACGATCAAAAAATCTAAGTGGTAATTTATTAATTTTGGTAATTATTCTACCACGCAAGTCTTTAGCAAAGTTGTTAGATACTGTTGCCATAATGAAGTGTTGAAAGAAACTAAATATTGCACTAGTTATATAGACAATTGCTAAGAATAAAGCAATTGATTTAATAGCAGCAAAATCCATTTGTGGTTTAACAATACTCTTAATATCCTCCGGCATTTCATCAATGGCAGCAAATATTTCACTAGATGTACTATCTTCCGTTATGCTAGTCATAATAGAAGCAAATACTATTTTATCTTCATTAGATATATTTGAATCTGACATTATTTCTGTTACAGTGTTCTCACTAATATTTGGAACTAAACCATCCGAAATAAGATCCGTCATATCACTTAAACGATCCGGAGCAATAATTGAAAGTATGGCACTTACTGCCGCAAGAGCAAAGGCTATAATTAATAATTTATGGAATTTATTTAAATAGTGGACTAATTTTTTCATGGCCCCACGAAAATCTTTCGCTTGTTCAAAATTTTGACCACCTTTTCCACCCATTGGTCTAGGCATTATTAAGTTCCTCCTCACTAAGTTGAGATAGGGCAATTTCTTTATAAACATCACAATTTTTTAATAATTCCTTGTGAGTCCCCATTCCCACACATGAG